>NZ_JAHGAD010000022.1:0-202647 GCF_030248375.1 Vibrio sp. B181a
AACTATCTTGAAAAACGCCGTAACCGAGTCTTGTAAATGTTCTTTTTTCAACGTTCGATTGAGATAAGCAATATCGCCTTTGCTAACTTCAGCCTCATTAGACTCAATACGAGCAAATACCTGCTGTAGAATCGATTCTGGTTCGCTGATTTCAGGGATAGAGAGGTAATCTAGTAGCTGGGTCAAACTGACATGGTTCGGAAAATCCGCAATCAGCGCTATTGGTAAATATTGAGCGACAACTTTCGATTTTTGATGATCCACAACAGAAAATAGATTCTCGAATTCTTCCTTATTAGGGTTGAATGCTGTCGTAGCACAGAGTTGCACGAATGTTTGAAGTGGGAAAGAATTTGCTAAAACAGGATCAGCTATGACAGCCTTTGCTGCCAATGCCTTAATTTCAGGCGTTAGAATACTTTTCTGAATACATACGGCGACTTGAGCGGGTACGTCATCAAAATTATCAAACAATGTCTTTGCTGCACGGACTCGGATCGCAGAGGGTAACAATTTGTCCCACTGCGTCTTTATAAGCTTCTCTTCAAATAATTCTGGTGTACGAATCTGACCGCTGTTGAGTTGAGCGAGTAAAGTCGGGGATTCTAGCTTTAAAGTGGTGCAATGAGATAAAACCTGTGAAATTTGACGCTCATTGTCCGACTCTGAAGCAATCAACTGACCAAGCTTTTGCCAAACAGCACGCTCCACCATCTTGATAAGGCTAGTGTTACGTTTCACAAATTGAACAAACTGAGTATTGAGCGACGGTGAACAGACTTCACTCATGGCATAGAGTTTAAAATCTGCTTCAGAAATAACCGCAAACGCATCATTGCGCTCGGAAACTAGCTTCGATTGGGTAAAGCAGATGATGTATCTGCCGGGATTTAAATCTTTCGTCGTTGGTGCATGGTAATAGATTCGGCTAAAACCATTTTCAACAGTAAAGTTAAAGCCAGAATTATTTTTAGTGCGCTGAAACGCGACCGAGGTTGTTACATGGAACTTGTCATTCCAATCAAGAAAATGAGGACCCGACAGGATATTTTTCATCATTTTTTCTGCTAATTTGCAGGTCGCTTAAATGAAAGCTAATTGAGTCTTTCAGTGGAGCGTAAGCCTACACGATGGATAAATAATTTTTTTGCTTCATTGCTGAGCCATTATGGCTACCAACCACTCTCTATCCTTGAGGCATCGATTAAAACATATGTAATTTTAATCGCAAACAACACCCCATTCTATATAGTTATTAAGTCACTGAATATAGAAAAAGGGCTTTTGACTAAATTTTGTGAAGTTTAAGGCAGTGAAACCCTCATGCAAATGATACATGAGGGCTAAGTTGTTTACAGTTGACCGGAAAAGGCTTTTTGGGAAAGAGAACTAAATAACTCGTTCAGTTCAGTCAGACTAACTATCTGAGTACTGACACGACTGCGTACTGCCTTGACTATTTCCTCATATCGATTCTGTAACTCAATTGGTGGCAACAATAACTTTATATTTTGTAACTCCTGAGCATTAATATTTGCCATGCCAACAATGCTCTTACACATCCCTGATAGAACTTTCTTACCGTGCCCTGAGTTCAAGTAACCTGATAAATAGTAGGTATTTCCCATCTCGTTTGCACGAACTCTTACCAAGTATCCTGCAAATGCCATTGGTAGCTCTTCTTCGTATACAGCTGTTTTACCTACAAGCTCACGGCTATTCGTCCTATTAAACAAGAGGTCTCCCTTATGAACTAGGTACTTAGGCAGCTCCTTTTCTGTCAGGTCTATATACTTGAGGTCAGAGAAGTCCCAAGAACCTTGATATGTAATGTTGCCCATACGCAACACTGGATACTCGCCCTCAGACTCCGAAGCCTTGCCTGATGTTCCGTAATTAGCACTTTCCACTAAGTCGCGGATCGTACCTAAAGGAAACCCCTTCGGATTGTTCACCGGATCACCAAACATCTCTAAAAACACGCTGCGCAGGAACTCATCAGCTAGAGCTATCGCTTGTTTGCGTTTTTGGCGAATCGCATCGGCTTTATCCAAAATCGTGGCGATGCGTTTTTGTTCTTCTAGTGGGGGGAGAGGTAGCTTAATTGCACCCATTGTTTTCTTATTAACAAATTTAACTGTTCCACCAGTTAAAAAACGATCATAATAATTAATGGAAAGCAAGTAGTCGAAGTAATATTTCAAATAAGAAACATCCAGTTGCTCATGCTTTACTCTAATGAGAAAAACATTCCAAGCAAACATAAAATCTTCACACACACCTACAATAACTGATTTACCAATTGTTCCAATATTGGAGAATAGTAAGTCACCTTTTTGGGGTATATATTTAGATTTGTACTTCTCGTAGTCTTCACTTCCTAAAAACTTAACATCATAAAAGTCAATGTCGTTGCTTTTTAGGTGTTTAGCTTGAATGATAGGAACACCGATATCGGCATAGTTTACTTTATCCGCAGCTGTATTTATTCCTTGATGCATAATCTCAACTAAATCAGATAACTCTACAGCCTCCCAACTCATAGCATCGCCTCCAGCTCATTAAGATCTTTCAGGATCTCATTCTCCAGTGCTTTGAGTTTGTTCAGAATCACTTTCGGGTCCTCAAACGTTTCTTCTTGATAGACCACTTCTTTGTAGCGGTTGATAGAGAGGTCGTATTTCTGCGCTTTAATGTCTTCTGCTGACACCATAAAGGCTTTTTGGGTTTTGTCGCCAAACTCTGCCGTTAGTGCGTCTTGGTTGTTGGCTTGGTACAGCTCACTATAACGCTTCCATTTTGCCAGTGCGTCTGGGATGTCGTTATCTTTAATTGGGTTGCGTTTGTCATCCAACGAGTAGCCGTCCGCAGTCATGTCGTAGAACAGGACGTTATCGGTACTGCCGCCTTTGGTGAAAATCAAAATCCCCGTTGAAACGCCCGCGTACGGTTTGAATACGCCGCTTGGCAACGAAATCATCGCTTCAAGTTGGTTGTTTTCGATAAGGTCTTGACGTAAATCTTTGTGTGCTTTTGAACTACCAAAAAGTACGCCATCTGGCACGATAGTCGCACTGCGACCACCAAGCTTCAACATACGTAGAATTAACGCCACGAACAACAGCTCGGTCTTCTTGGTTTTCACCATAGACAAAACTTTCGGGTTCACCGATTGTTCGTCTAAACTGCCTTTAAAGGGAGGGTTGGCAAGGATCTTATCGAAGAAGTCGTGTTCTTGGTCTTTTTCAACAAAGTTCTTGTTTAAGCTGTCTTGATAAGTGATGTTGGCACTGCTCACTCCATGCAAAAGCATGTTCATTGCCGAAACACGCAGCATGGTGCTGTCAAAATCAAAACCCCAGAACATATTGTTGTTAATGTGGTCTTGGTACTCATGCAGCAAATCACCGGTATAAACTGGGTTACCATCTTCATCTTGGTAGATGCTTTCTTTGCTTGTATGTGTGCGTGTTAGGTATTCCATCGTACGAGATAAGAAACCCGCCGTACCACAAGCAGGGTCACAGATAACATCCGTTGGTTGTACATCGAGCATTTCTACCATCA
This sequence comes from Vibrio sp. B181a, assembly GCF_030248375.1. Lineage (NCBI taxonomy): Bacteria > Pseudomonadati > Pseudomonadota > Gammaproteobacteria > Vibrionales > Vibrionaceae > Vibrio > Vibrio sp. B181a. Next base: position 3,568 of record NZ_JAHGAD010000022.1, read on the forward strand.
TGTCGATGATATGGCGAGGCGTACGGAACTGACCGTTAATACCTGCAGACGCAAGCTTACTGAGTAGATATTCGTATATATCACCTTTTACATCACTTTGACCAAGTGGCAGTTTATCTACCATATCCACCGCTGATCGAAGTACAGATTCGCTGCGAATTTCGACATCAGCATCTTCCATAAACTGCGCGATGTCAGAACCACTAAGCTCTACTTGAGAAAAGTGTGGGAACACGTTATTGCGCAAATGTGGTAACAGCTCAGCACCAGACATATGAACAAAGTTTTGCCAACGCAGTTGTTGCCCTTCTGGTGTCTCTGGGAATTGACGCTTAAATGGCTGACCAGTACGTTTTGACTTTTTCTCTGCGGCGGTTTCCTGCATGTCTAACATACGAGAGAACATCAAGTAGCTGATTTGTTCAATGACTACCAGTGGGTTAGTCACGCCTCCAGTGTGGAATTTATCCCATAAGCTGTTGATGTCATTACGTAGTTGACCAGTTAACATAGTGTTCTCTTTGTTTGTGATTTGCGGTGCTATTTACGAAGGAGCTGGCTGCGTTTTCGCAAAGTACTCGTGTTCGTAATAGGGTTAAACGTGAATTATCGGATTCTACACCGACAAAAGGAGATCGTAACCTTACAATCTCCATAATTTGTTCGAAGTTCGGGCGGTTAAGCCACCCAAACGAACGGAGGTTAATTTAGGTTGCTGAACAATGTAAATACCGCGGCGCTACTACCGCCTGCAACTAATGCGAAATTGCTGACGAATTAGTGAGGCAGCAAGAAAGGTTCAATCAGCGCTTCTAACTGATCTGCGGTGGCATCATTGAAGATATCCAGCCCTTCCCCATTGGTGAGCTTGTCAAACTGCCCTTCGTACAGGTTCGCCATTTTGATCCGTCCGTGTCGGCAAATAAACCCTTTGAGCTGGTTTAAGAACTGCACTTGAATGTAGGACAACTGGTGAGTCTGCATAAACTCGGTAAATCGTTCATTAACTAACTCGGCATCGAGCCCAACTAACTGAATGAGTGTTTCGCTCAGTTGCTCTGGCGTATTACCATAGAAGGCATTCAACGCATTCACATCAACACCAGGATGCTGGGTAAGAATGGTCGAAGTGAGCGACTTTAACTCTTCTTCAGTCACAGGTTGATTCTGATGAATCTTTTGTAACACAGAGTTGTTTGCGAGCATGGTTTCAAGAATGTCTTTAATACGTTTGCGATACACCATCGCCTCACTCTCATCACCAATCACCACAACGCGATCGTTTTCAATCACATCACCGTCACCCGCGCGTGTTGTTGGCGTAGCATCATAAACGGAGGTTTCTCGCTTCTTGTACTTCATGATACCGCGCAAGTTTCTACGCGTCGTTTCAAGCTGCTCTATAGACAATGAATCCCAGTATTGTTGGGTTTGAACTTTTGCAATCTCATCACCTTGCTTACGAACATCAGTAATATTGACCGCTAGGTTTTGCAATCGTGAAATCAAATCAACTTTGAGGTTTTCGATATCACTACTGCCAGTTAAGTTTGCCTTTTCAACTTGCGCCATCAATCTGTCGAGCATTGAGGCGTCTTTGTCTTTTAATGTGCGCGAGCCCATTAAAGGAGCCATCTTGGTTTCGAGTATGTGTCGAGTCGAACCGTTCATTTCAAGGAGCATATCGGTTTCTTGCAGCTGTTTGACCGTGCGAAGCTCGCGACGAACGGCAATGGCGCCATCAGGCAAGTCACAGATGTCTGCTTTCATCTGGGCACAAGCGAGCTCAAAGGCAGCTACATCGGCTTTTTTCATCGCTTCATCAGCCAGTTCAAGACGCGCCTCAAAGAGCGTTTGCAGTAATGAACGGCTTTGCCCCGTATCAGCTTCGACGTATTCTTCTTCAAAGTAGGCAAAGTTGCCATAATGGTCGAAAATCAAGAACTCTTCTTTGTCTTGCCCCGGGCCAAACAAATCTGGACACAGACGCGTACCACGACCAATCATCTGCCAGAATTTTACCCATGACTTAACCGGGCGAGCAAACACAAGGTTGACTACCTCTGGCACATCAATGCCGGTGTCCATCATGTCGACGGAAATAGCAATACGGAAATCGTTGTTTGGGTTCTTAAACTCGTCGATACGGGCTTCTGGGCGATCCACTTTGTTATGGATGACCTTACAAACTTTGCTACCATATTGTGGATACAACTCTTCACAGAATAGTTTCTCAAGCTGCTCGGCATGCGCTTGGTTCTGGGCAAAAATGATGGTTTTACCCACTAGCGAGTTGGTCGCATCTTTTATCCCGTTTTCAATCAGGTTTTCGAGTATCGCACTGTCAGTTTCGACACTGAAAATCTTCTTGCCAATATCTTTGCCTTTGATGGTGGTCTTTTGTGCTTCTTCTTCGCCTAAGTCTTCCTCAAGTTGCGCCTGTTGCTCTGGCGTTAACTTGCTGTAGTGAATCCCATCGCGAAGGAACTCCGTGGTGAACTCTTTCACTCGAAACGGATTCAAATAACGTGGCTCATGGGAGATGGCTTCAGCTAAGTCAAAGTTAAAGGTTGGGTCGCCATTTTCACAGCCAAACAGATCATAAGTGTTGCGTGCAATGAACTTAACTGGCGTAGCCGTAAGGCCGACTTGAATGGCATCAAAGTAATCAAAGATATCACGGTAGCGATTGTAGATACTGCGATGTGATTCATCGGCAATAATTAAGTCGAAGAAGCCAACATCTAACTGTGAGAATCGGTTCATCATGCCAGGGTACGTGGAAACAAAGACACGTGCAGAGGTGTCGATTTGGTTTTTCTCGCCAATCACGCAACGTGGTTCTGTAGGGAGGTAATCTTTGAATGCACCATCGGCTTGTCGGCGAAGCTCTTTTCGGTCACACAAAAACAGAACCCGTTTTACCCAACGTGAACGCAGCAATAGCTCCACCAGCGCAATGGATACACGCGTTTTCCCCGTACCTGTTGCCTGAACAATCAAGGCTTTTCGACGTTGATTCTGTAACTGACTGGTTACTGCCTTAATCGCTTCTATTTGGTATGGACGACCCGCGATGTCCACATTTGGGTTGAGAACTTCTAGGTTTGGCTCTTTGTACTGGTGTTGGTACTGCAAGAACTGAAGACTTTCTTTCGAGTAAAATCCGAAAATCTGGCGGTAGGTATTGTACTGCTTGGTGTCCCAAATACAGATTTCATAACCATTGGTGTAAAACACAATAGGTACGGCGCAATCGAACTGTTTAGCTAAACCCTCTGCATAGTAACGCGCTTGCTCACGACCTTTTTGTAGATGCTCACGCGCACGCTTGGCTTCGACAACCGCAAGTGGAGTGCCATCATCGTTCCACAGAACGTAATCTGCATAACCAATACCCGTGGCTGTAGGTTGGTGTTTCACTTCTACTTCGATACCAACGCTTTCTTTGTCATTGATGTCCCAGCCAGCTTGTGCAAGTTGAGTATCAATCAGTAACTGGCGGGTTTTGTCTTCATCCCATTCCAAGCTATTTGCTGTTTGTTGACTGCGAGCTTTCGCTTGTTTTAGCTGTTCTTGAGTACGCTCTGCTTTTGATTCTGCAGCTTCTCGAGCTTGGCGTTCACGCTCTAGCTCTTTCAACAAGGCTTCTTGTTGCTTCTCGTTCTCTTCAACAACTTTTTCTAATTGTTTTTGCGATAAGTTTGAGCTTAACGCTGACTCTGGATACTTAAGCTCTTGAAGATCAGATACTTGGAAACCATAGTAGTTGATTGCCATGTATTGAGATAACGAGTGTGCAGTGCCAAGCGCCGCGTATGCTTTACGTACGTTGCCATCTCCGCCATGGGCAGTCTCGTTCCCCTCAATTCTTAAAAAGTGGAGTTGATCTCGTAAGCGAGATTCGGTTACCTCAACAAAAGCGTCATTTTTCAACAACTCCATAAAGGTTGCTTGCGGTAAACGTGGTAAACCATCAATAGAGTAGATCTCTTTAGTCACCTCTTCGGCAAAACCGCGAAGACGCGTTATCGCACTTCCAGGATCAAGGTGGAGTATTTGCTCAGCTAGATGACCTAAATTGGCCAATTTTTCATTGTGTTCACGAATTAGCTCAAAGTTCAGAGATGTCGACATAAGAGAATACCTGTTGATAGAACCTCGTACCTTATACCAAAATTTTGTGAGTGATTCGATGATCTATACGACTTTATATGCCTATGAATTACTATCGTAATGACAAATTGTTTCATACCCTCACAATCGACACATCACAGGTACATTAATGCTCTACGTATTGTCATGTAGATCAGCAAGTGAAAACTACATTTAGAACAAACGCCCCTTAAAGGAGCGTTCATTAGTGGACTGACGATATAGTGACTAGATTAAGCACAGGATGTTCGGTTATTAATTAAGTACGATTCCGCTTTTAAGCTTGCCAACACATAAACGGTTATAAAAAACACCAGAAGTATTGGTGTACGTCATGATATTGCTATTAATAGCAATCGTCGCAATCTCTGCACCACCATTATATGATTGAATAAACAACAAGTTGTGTTTGCTGCCACCTTGTCTTACGTTAAAAAACTGACCAGAGTATAACCCCGTCGTCATTTTGTACCCTTCGTTGTCTTTGGTAATGGAGTAGTTCATTGGACCAAAGTAATTATCTTCCCAAGGTACGTAATCTTGGGGGTTACCTACAGGGTCGTAGCCAACAGCTGTGCATTTAATTGAAACAAATTGCCCTTCACTAACAACCATGTTTGCTGATGTAGTAAAAGCGATGAGGGGCAGCACAAGGGCTGCAAATAATTTCTTTTTCATTTAATCGTCTCTTTAATAACCTGAGAGTGCGCGATCCTGAGACCCGTCTCGCATTGCCGAACGACATTGCATTTGTTCACCGCGAGTTAGATTACGTCGTCCTAGCTCTTCCATTGCCGCTTCTTCTCCACCTTTCCACTGCAGTTCCAACTCTAAATTGGTGTAACGACCTAGTGTGTAGCAGATATCATAGGTTTGGTACTCGCTTGCTTTACGCATTGGTGCAATCAGGGAGCAACCCGAGGTCATTGAAGCAAGAAGAGCAATTACAATCAGTTTGTTCATTGAGTTCCTTACTGATTCTTGATGTTGTTGTAAATCAAGCTTTCAGTCAGGTCACTAGAATAAGCACCTTCATCATTGCCATTGATGTTATTGATCACCGTGTCTGTGGTGTAGTCATAAGAGCCATCAGATGTTGCACCATTTTCCGCCGATGCATTCGTGTACGGGTTGCCATAATCAATAGTGACTTCACCGTTGTTAATAATGACCTCTGCAAAAGCACAGGAAGAGCTCAAAGCAACAAGGAGTAGTGTTTTTTTCATTTAGTAAATCTCAAATAAAGCCAGTGGGAACAGAACACTGTAGCTTTCGATTGATGCCTAACATTAACCATCAATCGAAAACGCTCACCGACAAACTATTGAGTTTGAAGGTTGAAGACTTAGAACGCCCCCATAGCTTGGAAGGAGGCGAATCATAATGAGAATAAAGACTGACAATCGACTTATATTTTCTATAACCCAAATATAAACAACATTAAGTCCTTGTTTATGCAGCTTCCAATCGAGAAATAATCGCTTCCAAAGGCAGGTCTTTCTCTTTAATCATTGCAACCACTTCCGCAATGTCTTGGTCACGGTTCATCGCTAGAGCCTGATTGATATCATCAATAAGCAGCAGTGCCTCTGCTTTGGACAATTGACGTAACAACGAAATACGGTTGTTTGGAGACATAGCCATCAACTCGGAGGCTGAACTACCTTTTTGATGGTTCTTATTGTTGTTCATATTGACCTCCGGTTGTGGCTGTTCTCCCACCAAACTGTTTTCCTTTTTAGGATCTGGTTTGGCAGTACCTTCCAACTTAATGACGTTGTTAGTTAAGGATTCTTTTGTTGCTTTAGATTGAGAATCATTGTTTTGATACTTTGTTTTGCTCTCTAACAATTCTGCGTAATAAGCCAACGTCGGCATCATAAAATCCAAATGCGTTAAGATTTTTGATTCGATCGTCTTCATCTCTTTTGATTTGATGTACACACCCTGCTTACGAGCTTGAAGCGCCAGTGATACTGCGTGTTTGATAGCGGATAGACGATATTCGCCCACTTCATTTAGAGATTTGGTTGCCAATACTTGTTCTTCTTCTTTCGACTTCATCGTGTCGATGCGAGCACGCAATGACTTCACACAGGTTTGGATTAGTCGGTCTTGTGACAATTTAATTGGATTTGGCAATTGCATCTGTGGCGCGAAGTTTTGTGTACTTTCGCCTTCTAGCTTACTTGCCTTCACTTCTCGTTTTACTTCGGCCATGAAGTTGTTTATCGATTTGCAATCCGAGGGCGTCGAACCAGTGAAGATCGGCTTTGCTACCCCATCAATTAATACTTTGAGATGGTTAGTCTGTGTTCTGTCGTAAGAAAATGGGGTATCCGCGCCTAAATAGTCAGACAGAAATTTAATCGCGCGTTTTTGATATTTGCTGAACGTTGCTTGTTTACACATAAAAAATACCTCTCAATGAATCGTTTCGTTGGGAGGCATAATATGAGTTTGAGAGTAATGGTGAGATTCGTAAGCTTGTGATTTTTACTTTTTCAAGGACACATTGCCAAATACAACCAAGATTCAAGGAGGGATTAGTGACTATCAAAAAGGAAGGAATGACTACTATGGCAATAAGTTATAAGCACTAGCTCTTTGTATGCAAACAAAAACGCCCCAAGGTTCACTTGGGGCGTTTTTATTAATTGGTTCTCAGGAAAATTTTGTCTGCTTTATCGCGACCTTATTCCCAATCAAGAATAACCTTGCCTGACATACCGCTGCGCATTACGTCGAAGCCTTCTTGGAAGTCATCAATCTTGTAGTGGTGCGTGATGATTGGTGATAGATCCAGACCAGATTGGATTAGTGAAGCCATCTTGTACCAAGTTTCGAACATTTCGCGACCGTAGATACCTTTGATCACCAAGCCTTTGAAGATAACTTGGTTCCAGTCGATACCCATGTCTGATGGTGGAATACCTAGTAGTGCAATACGACCACCGTGGTTCATTGTGGTTAGCATTGAGTTGAATGCCGCTGGGTTACCAGACATTTCTAGACCTACGTCGAAGCCTTCTGTCATACCTAGCTCAGACATGACGTCTTCTAGCTTCTCTTCAGCAACGTTTACTGCGCGTGTTACGCCCATCTTACGAGCAAGTTCTAGACGGTATTCGTTCACGTCTGTGATCACTACGTGGCGAGCACCAACGTGCTTCGCAACTGCAGCAGCCATGATACCGATTGGGCCAGCACCAGTGATTAGAACATCTTCGCCTACTAGGTCGAAAGAAAGCGCGGTGTGTACTGCGTTACCAAACGGGTCAAAGATAGACGCTAGATCGTCAGAGATGCCTTCAGGGATCTTGAACGCGTTGAACGCTGGGATCACTAGGTATTCAGCGAATGCACCTTCACGGTTAACGCCCACACCAATCGTGTTACGACATAGGTGAGTACGGCCGCCACGACAGTTACGACAGTGTCCACACGTGATGTGACCTTCGCCAGATACGCGGTCACCGATTTCAAAGCCACGAACTTCCTGACCAATCGCAACCACTTCACCCACGTATTCGTGACCGACAACCATAGGCACTGGAATTGTCTTTTGTGACCATTCGTCCCAGTTGTAGATGTGTACGTCTGTACCACAGATAGCGGTTTTCTTAATTTTGATCAGAATGTCGTTATGGCCAACTTCCGGTTTATCAACCTCAGTCATCCAGATGCCTTGTTCAGGCTTTAGCTTTGATAATGCTTTAATTTTCATAGTATTCACCAAACATTGCCCCGCTCTATGCGTGACAAAAAATTCTTTCATCTAATGCGTTTAAAGAAGAAATAAAGGCTTTGCCCATGAGCCGACTCAGAAGAGTTGGGAAAGCCTTTTTATCTTTAAACATAAACTCTTTCTCCTTCCTATTTAATCCCTCCCCTCTGTTTTAGGAGGAGGCTAGGAAGAGGAAACGAAACTTAGATGATGCCCATGTCCTTACCAACTTGGATGAACGCGTCGATTGCACGGTCTAGTTGCTCACGAGAGTGCGCTGCAGACATTTGAGTACGGATACGCGCTTGACCTTTTGGTACAACAGGGAATGAGAAGCCAATTACGTAGATGCCTTTCTCTAGAGCGCGCTCTGCAAATTCTGCTGCTACTTTTGCGTCACCAAGCATGATTGGAATGATTGCGTGGTCAGCACCACCCATTGTGAAACCAGCGCCTTCCATGCGAGTACGGAAGTGTGCAGCGTTTTCCCATAGGCGGTCACGTAGGTCGCCACTCTCTTCTAGTAGGTCTAGAACGCGGATAGAAGCGCTTACGATTGCTGGTGCAACAGAGTTAGAGAATAGGTATGGACGAGAACGCTGACGTAGCCAGTCAATGACTTCCGCTTTACCAGACGTGTAACCGCCTGAAGCGCCACCCATTGCTTTACCTAGCGTACCAGTGATGATGTCGATACGGTCAACCACGTTGTGGTGCTCGTGCGTACCAGCACCTGTTTTACCCATGAAGCCAACAGCGTGAGAATCATCAACCATCGTCAATGCGCCGTACTTCTCTGCTAGGTCGCAGATAGCTGGAAGGTTTGCGACTACGCCGTCCATTGAGAACACGCCGTCCGTTACGATAAGAATGTGGCGAGCACCTGCTTCTTTCGCAGCGATCAGTTGTTGCTCTAGCTCTTCCATGTTGTTGTTTGAGTAACGGAAACGCATCGCTTTACATAGACGAACACCGTCGATAATTGACGCGTGGTTTAGTGTGTCAGAGATGATTGCGTCTTCTTTGCCTAGAATCGTTTCAAATAGGCCCGCGTTTGCGTCGAAACATGATGTGTAAAGAATCGTGTCTTCTTTACCTAGGAACTTAGAAAGCTTCTGCTCAAGCTCTTTATGGATGTCTTGAGTACCACAGATGAAACGTACTGAAGCCATACCAAAACCGTGCTCGTCCATACCCGCTTTACCCGCTTCGATAAGCGCTGGGTGGTTAGCAAGGCCAAGGTAGTTGTTCGCACAGAAGTTCAGAACTTCTTCACCAGTTGAGATTTTAACCGCTGCTTGCTGTTGAGACGTGATGATACGCTCTGCTTTGTAAAGGCCTTCCGCCTTCACTTCTTCAATTTGCTGTTCAATCTGTTGGTAAAATGCAGAAGACATTCGCAATTCCTTCCTGTTTATTTTGTCGAGTTTTTACTCGATTAGAATGAGGTTGAGCCTTTATGTGACGGGCATCACAGGCATTTACTTATCAATTAAGTGTAGTGTAATTCAAGGAAGGAAAAACGATTATCCCTCAAGGTGGAAAAGCATTAATGAATCCGAGGCACGAATCCAATTAATGCTTTTCTATGAGGTTGTAATGAAAGGAGTTATAGCCAAGTTGGCTTAGCTAAAAGCGCTTCAAAGTCCTTAGCGGGTAATGGTCGGCTATAGTGGAAACCTTGTCCGAACTCACAGTTTAGGTTTTTCAGGTAATCCACATGACGCTGTTCTTCGATGCCTTCTGCGACAATCTTTAGATTCAGCGCTTTCGCCATCGCAATAATCACGTTCACAAGCTCACGGTCAGATTCGTTCTCAAACATGTTCTGCAAGAAGCTGCGATCAATCTTAAGGCGATCAAACGGGAACTTCTGTAAGTAACTCAGCGCCGAGTAACCCGTGCCGAAATCATCAATGGTGAGCTTAGCGCCCAGTGCTCGTAAGTTATCTAGCATCTCCATCAGGTCGCTACTGTGATTGAACAACAGGCTCTCTGTCACCTCTACATCAAACAATTCAGGTGACAAACCCGACTCTTCTATGTGCTGCTTGATCTGTTCGAAAAGTCGATCGCAGTATCTAAACTGCACACTTGAGAAGTTTACCGACACAAACAGAGGAGCAACGTCCTGCCACTGTGCCGCCTGTTGGCAAGCTTGACGAATCGCAAAGTCGCCCAGTTGATGAATCAGACCGTTCTTTTCAGCGATGGAGATAAACTCTTCTGGATTCACAAAGCCAAACTTCTCGTCGTTCCAACGCATCAGAGCCTCTGCACCAACAATGACGCCGCTATCGAGATCGATAATAGGTTGGTAATACAGCTCCAGAAGATCATGAGAAATGGCATGACGAAGACGACTTTCTAGCTCTAGGAAGCGCTGCAAATCTTGGTTCATGTTGTGATCATAGAAGCAGAATGCATTACGGCCATCTTGTTTCACTCGGTACATCGCCATGTCCGCACACGCCAGTAGCTGCTCTGCATTGTCGCCATCTTCAGGGAACACCGACATACCGACACTCGCCGATAGGAAGAACTCGTGGTTTTGCCAAACGAACGGCTCGTTGAATACCGACAGCACGGTAGCTGCAAAACGTTTTGCGCTGTCGGCATCTTGTAAATCAGGGATAACCAACAGGAATTCATCACCACCAATGCGTGCCAACAAATCGGTTTTACGTACTGCGTTGTGCAATCGCTCTGCCGCCAGCTTTAACACTTCGTCACCAACGAAGTGCCCCATTGAATCATTGATTTGTTTAAAGTGGTCAAGGTCGATAAACATGACCAGTACGTTTGATTTCATTCGCTCTGCGCGTGACAACTCTAAATCCAAACGTTCAGAACCATAAACACGGTTAGGCAAACCAGTAAGTGCATCATGTTTGGCTTGATATGCCAGTTCCATCTCGGACGATTTACGGCGCTCAATTTCACTGGTTAAACGCTCGTTTTGCTGAGACAAGAAATCTTTACGCTTTTTCTCTTCTTCCAGTTTGATTTTCAGTTCGACGCGAGTGTTATTAAGCGTGAATGCGTACAGTAGCCCAACGACAATCATGATAGCGAGAACACTCAAACCATTGATGAACAGACGAGAGGTGTAGATGTCACGTTCACTTAATGACTCAAACCACGCCATTAATTTAAAGTGATGATGTTCGATCGGAACTTCAAAGTAGATTTTTTGCTTTAACTCTTGAGCTAACGCTTCTGGTGCCGTGATGTTTTCTTGTTCGAGTTTGCGACTGATCGAGTCCCACACTTCCATTTCAACATCATTGATCTTCAGCACCATACGACTGTAGCTGTCTTCGTGTTCCTGATTAGTCAGTTGGGAAATCACCACTTGTTTGTTGATGTCTGCAATCAAGTAGCCAACGGGCTTACCAGAAAACATCACTTGCTTAACCACTTGAATAAGGACTTTGCCGCCCTCTCGTATCGCTCTGACTTCTTCAGGGTGATCGTGCTCGTTAAGCAGTCGGGAAGTGTCTATACGGTGATCGGTTTTTTCGCCAGTGGTCACAATAGTAGAGCCATCTAACCCGATTAGTGTCAGCTTTTTATAGATGATTTGATTATTGACGGTTTTCGCTTCTGCTTTCTCTTGGAGCTTACGCTTCAAATTGATCAAGCTCGCGCCTAACCCGTATTCCATCGACATCCCGGAAGCAAGGTTGGCAAAAAAAGTCTGCACCGTTTTATCGGTGGATAAATGATCGACATCTTCGCTGGCAAGCGTAAATAAATTATCAAGGGTACCTGCGTAACTTTTCACCTTTAAGTCGAGTTCTCGGTGTTGTGAATCTTTTAATTTATTTTGACCTAAACTCGTTACCGTAATAATCATCGCCAAGTAGAGCGACACTAAAATCGCACTAATGGTGATGATTCTTTGGCTTGATATTTTTTTTACAGACTTTCTCATATATCTTTCTTACTATCTTCTAAGAAGTAGTCATTATAGAAATAGTAAATAGATGGGTAGTATTTCTCGACCAAGGCTTGGTAGGTCCCATCTTGCTTAATTGAATTCAAATATTGGTTAAATGCGGCTTTTAGTTCAGGAGAGCCCTTACGGAAAGCCACTGCCATTTTTTGGTTTTCTGAAATTGGACCAATGACTTTGATCTCACCTGGCCACTTCTCTAACGCAATCAATGTGTCTGCCACGTCCAGCAACGTACTCTCGGCATCGTTTTTCATGATAGCAGGCACCATCTCATTCAAACGACGCTGGCCATCGGGCAGGATCACCTTCGCACCGGTGTCATATAAGTTGTAAAGGTTTGGATCTAGGCAAGAGTGCTCCATCGCGAGTACTTCGCGTCCGTTAATGAGCGCTTTCACTTTATCAATGTCTTGTTCCACGGAGCCTGTTGGTGTGATCGGCGTTAACGTTGAATCTGTTCGAGCGATCAACCATACCGCAGAAGGAAAGTAATCATCTGAAAAATCGATCACGTTTTTGCGCCAGTCGAGGATAGTCACACCATTCGCAATCAGGTCACCTTCCACTGCCATCTTCTCACCAACGACAAGCTGCGCATCTTTGTACTCAACTTGCTGGCCTGTCAGCTTACCTACTACGTTGTTCCATTGCGCTGGTACGTATTGATAGCGAACGCCGAGAGATTTTGCGAATCCTTTTATGATATCGACATCAAGACCGGTCAGTGTTTGCATTTCGCCTTGGTCAATGTACGAAACGAAGTTCGCGTAAGGTACACCGATATGACGTAGCACACCTCGATCTTTGATGTCTTGCAGATCGCCAGCCGAGACAGAAGTCGACATAAATGATGCCACCCCAATGGCAAGTGCTGTCATGGTTCGTTTGATTGTTTTCACTGACATGGTGAATATCCCTCTCTTCTACAAAGCGCCCATTAAAGGGCGCTTTGACAGTTCAACAAGGTTAGAACGAGTAGTAAAGATCCGTAATCGCTTCCACAAGACCTTCCACATCTTTCTCATCATGGAATAAATGAGTCGAGATGCGCAGTGCTTGCGTTTCGTAAGCGTCCTCTTTGTACAGCTTGAAGTTTGTTGTACGGATGATGTATCCGTATTCTTCACGAAGACGGTCACGGAACAGAGTCAATCGCTCTTTATCTGTCACATCGCTTAATGGGTTAAACGTTGTTAGACCACTGGTTAAGCCTTCCACGTTTGGCGAATACATCTGAGCATGTGGTAACGCTTCGTTAAGCAGCGTCTTACATAGATCGCTCAGCTCTAGTACACGCTCTTGAATGCGGTCACGGCCAATCTCATCCCACATCTTACAGCTATCAGCAAGTGCTTGTTTTGCTGGGTAGTTGTCGTTACCAATGTATTGCATTTGCAATTGCTTGCCTAGGTGATCAGCGTGAGAAAGAGAAGAGTTAATCAACCACAGTGGATTTTCACGATCGCTCCAGTACTCATTCAAACGGTTGCCGTTATCACGTACGTACAAGATACCTGTCGCGCCCGGACCACACTGCCACTTATGGCCAGATCCTGCATAGAAGTCACAATCCATATCGTGGAAGTCTAAGTCGAACATACCGACAGTGTGCGCACCATCAACTAATGTTGGGATACCGTGCTGTTTTGCTAGAGAACAAATCGCTTTGGCTGGCAGCGTTGTACCTGTTTTGTAGGTAATGTGAGAGAAGACGATGAGGCGAACATTGTGGTGCGCTTCAATCGCTTCACGGAAGGCTTGAATGTAATCTTCTTCTGAAACCTCTTCCGTGCCAGTGAAAACAGGAAGTTGAATTTCAACGACATCGACACCGAAGCGGTGTTTTGCCACATTCATTGGCGACGTTGCAGCAACGTGTTCGTGGTGAGTAGTTAGGATTACATCACCCGGCTCGAAATGTAGACCGTTGATGATTGAACATAAACCGTCGGTAGTGTTACGACTCAAAATGATTTCGTCTGGATTAGCACCAAAGCCTGGTGCAACGTCTGTCACCATTTCAGAAACATGAGGCCAAGCGCCAAACTTGTCTTTCATATCCCACGGGTACTTAGCAACAATTTTGTTGTTGTCTTCGTATCCTTCAAGAACATGTTTTGGCATCGAACCCGTCGTACCAATATTCATGTAAGTCGTTCGTTTATCCAATACAAACTGCTTTTGAACTTTACGCCAAAAGCGCTTATCGTTCTTTTTACCTAGACGGCTCCAGTCGATATTCGGTTCCTTTGCTTGAACAGCACCAGAAAACGCTGAAGCACTGACGCCAGCCACAACTGCACCAGTTGCACCTTTTAAAAAATTGCGGCGGCTGCGATTAGTCTGAATAGATTCCTTGTCGCTCATCTTTTCGATCCTTGTCGGAAGTTTAGCCATATTATAAATTATGAATCCGTAACTATCTGTTACTAAACTATTATTACCTAATAGACCTATAGTTTATGGGTTCTCGCTGCAATTAAGTGACTTTAGTTCCACTTTTTCATCTCGGGTGATGATATAAGCAACATTTTATACAACATTAAATAAACAACTAAACACATAACAGAATATTCATTAAAACACTTATTACCAATATAAATCACAAATCAATTTATAACTTCCCTTAGAAATACAAATTAATAATTTGTAATATTTAAATCACAAATTAGACAACAAGGTTAATATCGCTTCTAGCACGTTAAATATGTAACAATATGTACCTTTTGGTTTAATTTGATTTGCATATAGTCTTTGAAAAAAATTTAATCAATTATTCAAGATAAACATACTAAGTTGTCAAATTAGCTATTTTGGCGAGGCGTTTTTCCTAAAGCGAGAAGCCTTAAAATAGAGGCATAGAAAAACACCCAGTAGGAGGGCTTTTGATGAATGGAGCACAGAGAGACTACGCTGAGAACAAAACGTTCACACGGCTCTCAACGTAAACTTCTGTTGGTACAGACACGGCGTATCACTGGTCTCAAGATAACTGTGATGCAGCATTAATATCGATTGGACAATCTTCGTGCCTATCCCTAAAGAACCGCTCTCTGCTTCGTGCTCGATATGATTAACAAAGGTAAAATGGATACGCGATTTATCCTCACTCAAACGCGCTTGGCAATGAACCTCCGAACCCATAGGACTATGGCGCAGCGCATTTTCTAGCAGATTAAGCACTAGGCGCTCTAGTAGACCTTTATCACCTACGGTTTGAATCTTATCGTCGACATCCATTTTCAATACGACTTCTTTGCGAGAAAACTGGCTCTGCATCGTCTCGGTACATTCGATCATCAGTGCCTCAAGATCGACAGGTCGATACTCGTAGTTTGGTATTGGCGCTTCTTTGCGCGCCGAATCAAGCAATGAGTGCAATTGCGTTGAAAGCTTCTCACAATTTCGAAAAGCCACGTCAATCAGAGGATCGGATTCCGGATGCTGCAAACGCCACGTTTCCAAGTACCCAAGTACGCTCGATAGCGGTGTTTTCAAATCATGGCTAAGTTGCAACAAGCTTTGGCGACGATGAGAAGATTGATACTCTAACTGTAAAAACTGCTGCTGAATGTGCTTCGCCATCATCTGGTAAGAGTTCGCGATCGGCACTAACTCCGGCACTTGACGAGTAAAATCGGGTTGTAGACGAAAATCATGCTCTGCTTGCTGTTGAAGCTGATTAGTGACGCGCTCAATTGGGTTCAACAAGCTGCGCTTTACCAGAACATAAGCGCCCAATGCAAAGCCTAAAATCGACACTAAAACTAACCCCGCTAGCGCAATATAAGGTGTGTCGACCTGTGCGTTGGCGATGGCATCATGTCTGGTACTGCCAATCACAACATAGAGATAACCCAAGGTCGATCCGAGCTCTTCAATCGCGGCAACGGAAAACACTTTGTGCTCACCACGATTACGAGGGTCTTCACCCAAAATAGGAAAGGGTTCGTCATTTAAGAATTGCTTGATGGGCTGGAGATCCACTTTACCCATGATCTCTGCCCCTTCTGGTGCTGCATGGGTAGTGATGTTGCCCTGACTATCAAGAAAGTAAATTTCGAAATCAGGACCGATCAGCATGAGCGTATGAAAGATAGATTTAAGCGCTTTGGGGTTGTAATCGGTCCCTATCATCAATGGGCTATCATCGCGCATATGGCTTGCAAGGTCTTTGTGCAAGCTCTGCTTGGTACGCAACTCAATCGTCTCTTTCTGCCAATTGTAAGTGAGGCCTATCACCATTGCTGCCAACAAAAACCATAAACTTGTGAATATCACTAAGCGAGATTTGAAGCTCATTTTATCGCCTCCCTAAACAGCAACATTGATTGTGAGCGTGATTGAGAACATGACAATAAATAAATTCAACAAGTCATTGTCTAGGTTGAAATTTATACCCAACACCCCAGACGGTCTGGATGAAATGATGATCAGAATCAGACAAAGACAACTTGCTACGTAAGCGGTTGATGGTGCTACACACGGTGTGGTGATAACCGGAATGGTTGGTGTTCCAAACGTGGTCGAGCAATTCATCTTTGCTATAGACTCTACCTGGACGCGTCGCGAGGAATTGAAGCAAAGTAAACTCGGTCGCAGTGAGGGTCACGTCCTTGTCATGCAAAGAGACTTGATGCAACTCTGGAATAATTCTTAACGGACCAAAATCCATCGCATCTTCTACGAGGTTTTTATCTGTTTGCACTTCCGTGGTATGGCTAACACGACGCAGTACATTGCGGACTCGCGCTTGGAACTCTAATACGCTAAATGGCTTGGTAATATAGTCATCCACTCCAGCTTCTAAGCCGTCGACTTTATCCATCTCCCCATCTCTGGCTGTCAGCATAAGTACCGGACTCCAATCTTGTTTCTGGCGCAAATAATGGCAGACGTCGAGACCATCACCGTCTGGCAAACCTCTATCAAGGATCAATAAATCAAAAGATTGCTGTTGATATTGCGCTTTAGCCTCAGCGATATTCGTTGCTCTCAACACTTGATGCCCTTGAAACTTGAGATGCATTTGAACCAGTTCCGCCAAATCATCATCATCTTCCACCAGCAAGATATTCGCGACTAAATTGATTGCCTGTTGTTCCATGGTCCTTTCCTTGCCTTCAAGTATCCTCACTTTGCACATGACCGGAACAGGTCAGAAATCCTTTCAAAAAAGGTTCCGATGACGCCATGAGGGATGCGCTTAGTACAAGCACTTTGGAAAGGAGACGTCATCGGAGCCTGTTTTATTCGACTCGAGTGATGGTGACTTTCGCACCAGGGTTCAAGAAGCGGTGGTTCGCAGAGAGCGCAGAATTTGCTAATCCGTCATCTTGGCTAATAACACCAGCATGGAAAGCAACGACATCATTGTTATCATTACGAGCAGCATTAAAGCCTTCACCACCACCTGCGGGCCCCGGAATGGTGGCTGCAAGCTCATCGTTCAGCTCCGTACCGGCATCCCAAACGTTCATGCTCATTTGATAGCTTTCACCGACCGCTAACGATTTTAGCGACAGCCCTGTTTCACCAACAAAAGCATCGTTGGTATTCACAAACATAGATGCCACAGACAAGTAACCGTAACGACTAGGGTCAACAGTGATGGTGACTGCATCTGAAGCCCCCGGCAGCACCAATCCGTTACCTGACACGCCTTGGTAAACATCGTCATTACGGCTCATCAGATTAATTAGCTCTGCGTTACTGCCACCCTCAGCAAGGTGCTCAAGTTCGACCGATGCGGCTTGGCCAATTTCAAACAGTTGGTAGTCACCGTTATGAGTGAGCACTGCCAGCGGAGACATAGGTTGGTTCGCGGTTAGATTAGCGACGTTGACAGTGTAGCGGTACGACTTAACTACATCGTTATCATCATCGCTTGGACAACCGGCGAGCAAACCGACCGAAGCTGCCACGAGTAAGATTCTGACTTTCATACATCCCCCTTACTTCACAACGATGGTGATGGTCGCAACTGGGTTCAACCAACGATGACTGCTGCTATCTAGATCACTGATGCCGCCTGTTGGGTTGCTGTCACCCAAGTTACCCGGATGCACGTGCACTTTGTCATTTGTTACCGTTGCTTCAACGCCTGTGCCGCCAGAACCAAAGGTAATGAAAGGAGGGTTTGGCATGCTAGACGCAAGTTCATCGTTCGCCTCTGTACCGGCATCATAACTTCTTAGTGTTGCTCGGTATGTACCCGCTTCAGTTGGGATTTTCCAGCTGTCTAGCCCCACAAAACCATCATTGGTTGGCAGCAACATCGCGCTAAGAGAAAGATAACCATGGTCACCACTGTCCATAGTGAAAGTGGTTGCAACGCCTGGGTTTAAAATACCGCTTGCTGGGTTTTCTACCACAACCCCGCCCGCATTACCGATGAGGCTTGCAAGGCCAGAGATATCACCACCTTCTGCCATTGCTTCTAATTCTGGGGTCGCGACTTCACCCGTTCTGAACATTTGAAGATCAGAGCCATGAGCCGCAACAATCAGTGGTGTGAAGTAGATACCTTTGGTTGCGTTGGTCACGGTGATTTCCAATTCCGCCGCGTTCACTGATGCAGAGCCTAGTGCTATCGCGACTGAAGTCATGACGAGTCCAAATTGGGTACGTTTTTTCATTGTGATTCCATCCTTTAACGAGGTTTGAACTACCCAAGCCCATGTGTACGGCTTTACTTCTTTGTTCGTGACTTGGGTAGGTTAAGCATTACGTTTCGAACGTTTTGCGTTCTTGCCTCTAAGAATGACGAGCAAATCTATCAGCAACTTCATCGAAATCTCATAAAATTCTCACAAGTGCTGTTCAATCTCTCTCAACAGTAATTTATTGCGCTAATACCACTATTTACTCTTAACTCACTTACCATCTACAATATGCCATTCTCTATTTACACCCGACTCTCTTCATGATTCAGAACGTGTTGTCTGCCTACTATGGCGAAATCTATGGCATTGCTTTTTTCAACCATTACCTGAGTAACTACGCACGTAGTGAACAGCCACTCCTTTGGCAAACCTTGATTGAAGTGGAAGAACTCACCGCAGAAAAGCTCAAACCTGTTTTGCTTGCAAATGACATGGATATTGAAAACCGACACCAAGAGATGCTGGATAAAGGCTTGGCAGATGCAACCAAGTGGATCGGTTTACCATGGCAAGAGTTGGTGGCGACTCTTTTGAAGTGGGTAGAACCTTATGAGGTCAAGTATCGAGAGTGGTATGAAGAAGTGAAAACTTCACAGCAATATTCAATCACTGAGCGAGAAGCGATCGAGTTGATTGCAGACCATGAAACGGCTATTTATCACTGTTGGCAGCAATACCACTCTGGAGTATCTGGTTTGCCTGCGCTCGACGCGTTTTTGACAAAATATCGCTAAAGAGAGACGGGCACACTTGAACCATGTGGAGTCGTGCAAGACAATGTCTCCATTCATTTGCGCACCACTGACTATTTATGGTTAACCCAAAACTTATCGCCCTACTCCCTGATCTCGCTTCGTTTATCTTAGTGGTAAACGAAGGTAGCTTTACTGCTGCCGCCAAACAACTCGGTGTGACACCGTCAGCACTCAGTAAGCTGATCACGCGCCTAGAACAAGCGCTCTCAGTAAAATTGTTTGAGCGCACCACTCGCAAATTGATCATCACGCAAGCAGGGCAAAAAGTTTACGACCAAAGCATTGCCATGGTGAACGCGGCTCAGCAAGCGGTTGAATTGTCGGCGGAAGATCATGCCGAGCCCACTGGTGCTCTCACAGTGGCGGCTCCCGAAGCCTTTCTTAATTCTGTGCTTCAGCCATTTGTGCTGCCATTTCTAGATCGCTACCCAAATATACAGCTCAAACTGCGTGCTGCCGATGGTGAGATTGATCTGTTTCGCCAAGGCATCGATGTTGCGTTTAAGCTCACCGACAAACCCGATGAGAACCTGGTACTCAAAGAGATCAGTAAGACCAATCTGGTGTTGTGTGCTTCTCCAGATTACCTCGCCAAGCACGGTATGCCAGCGCACCCAACCGAGCTTGAACAGCACGACTGTATTTACCTTGCAGAGAACGACAAAGACAACATCTGGTCATTCTTTAAAGAAGAAGCCTTTCATTCCATTGCTGTGAGTGGCCGTTATGCCGTCAACCATTCACAAATGCGCTTAAATGGCGTTAAGTCCGGCTTAGGAATTGGGATCTTTCATGACTTCGTGATTAAAGACGCGTTAGAACAAGGTGAAGTGGTGGAAGTTCTACCAGATTGGATGATAAAAAGTAATTACCACGGTGCTATCGCGATGCAGTATGCACAAACCAAGTACATGCCTGCTCGCCTGCGCGTGTTTATCGATTTCGTTAAGGAGCATTTAGTCTCCGAGGATACTAACCATGCTTGAGCTAACCATGTTTAAGGCCATTCATCACGTTGCGATCATTTGCAGCGATTACCCAAGGTCAAAACGCTTTTACACTGAAGTGTTGGGATTGAAAGTCATTGCTGAGAACTATCGCGAAGCCAGAGACTCATACAAGCTTGACCTCGCCTTACCTGACGGCAGCCAAGTTGAACTGTTTAGCTTTCCAGACGCACCGGAGAGACCGAGCTTTCCCGAAGCACAAGGGTTGAGACACCTTGCGTTTTTGGTTGATGATGTTGAGCAAGCAAAAGCCTACCTCGAATCGAATGACGTTGAAGTTGAGCCAATTCGGATTGACGAGTTCACAGGCAAAGCATTTACCTTCTTCCAAGATCCAGATGGCTTACCGCTGGAGATTTACCAGAAATAAAAAGAGCCAGCACTTAGCTGGCTCTTTTACTATTCCACTCTTCTCTGTGTTGCTAATTCAACGCTGTTTTCAGCTTCTCGACTCGGTTGAACAGCAACCAATCCAATGCGAGAACCGTCACAATCGCCAAGCCGCCCATCGGGAACGCCAGACACAATACGACTAACGTTGCCAAACCAAGCTTCCAAATGCCATCTTGCTGAAACTTAGGTGGCGCATCCAATGCAGCACTGCGACTTGGTCTACGAATCCACCACATCACCACACCTGTGATTGAGATTAAGATGAACGCCAAACAAAACACTACGTTAAGCACTTTGTTAAGCACACTGACATCGCCTTGGTGCAATGACACACCTGCAGCCATAAACTTAGCGAACAGACTGTAATCTTGCCACGTCACGTCCACCAGCAAACGACCGGAATATTGGTCAAAGTGACTGGTGCGATCTTGCCTTGGATCGGAAATATCACCGCCCATAGAGTTAGCTGCGATGGTGTAAACACCTGTTTCAGAGCGTGGCAAAAACAGCTTATAGCCCGTAAAGCCCATCATTTCCGCTTTATGGACGATGTCATCAATAGATAGCGCGTCTTGGCTGCCTGCGTATACCATCTCTTCCTTCATATTGGCATGATCATGAGCGGGCTTGTCTTTTGACTCAGGCACAGCAGCAAGCTCTAAGTTCCATGGCATTTCTTCAGACGCACCATGATTTAGATCTTTGTGTGTCAGTATCGATTCTGGTTTCTCGCCCCATGTGTAATAAGTTGGGAAGGTATTCCACGCCTGCACCATTTTTGCTCCCCAAACTCCTGCCCAAGACAGACCTGAGATTAAAAAGAACAGCAACACAATCGACAACACGCCACCTAAGTTCGCGTGTAAATCTCGCATCAAAATACGAGTACCGCTGCCGACACGGATTTTCATAAAGCCTGCTCGGCTTGCGTTATCTCTTGGCAGCCACAGGTACAAACCAGACACCAAAAGTAAAATGCCCAAACTTGCGGCAATTTCAATTAAACGGTCGCCTAGGTCACCGATGAGCAACGTGCCGTGAATGCTGTTCATCAGTTCATAGATGCTATCACCACGGTCAATGGTGCCTTGCACGTCCCCTGTGTAAGGATTTACTGCAACAATCAGTGAGCTGCCTTCTTGATTTTGAATTGAGAATCGGTTGGCAAGATCGGCCGTTTTAGCAGGTACAAATTGAGTGACATTAAAATCGGGATAGGTCTGCTTTACGGTTTCTAATTGGGTGGAGACAGGAACAGTTTGCTCTTGTGGTGAAACTTGTAATGTCGCCTCGTATCGAGCCAGTTCGATTTCATCATCAAACAGCATCACGAGCCCTGTAAGGGAAAGAATGAGCATGAACGGGATAACGAATAATCCTGCGTAGAAGTGCCATCGCCACGTCATAAAGTAGATGGACTTTGCGCGCGAGGCTTCCTTGAGTTGAGGCTTTGCCGAGTTTCTCAACATATGTATTTTCCTTTTTTCATAGTTAAACGCCCAAATTTAGCCAAACGCATCCAGCACATACTTCTTGGGTATGCGGCGTTATTTGACTTAGATTCGGGAGTACCACTGCTCGAAGTGGCAGTGTTGTGTGACTTTACTTGTAATTGTTTTTGTTATGAGAAAAGGGAAACAGGTGGCGCGCGAGGAACTGGCGTTTCAAATCGCACACTTAGAGCCAAATAAGTGTAACTGTCAGAAATCACCGAGCTCAGTCGTGAAAGTATCGGTGTCGTTGGAAGTGTATCGTGATGAAAAGTCGAGAAATGGCTAAAAGGACAAGGCTTGCCTTTGTGGCTGACAGAGTTGTCGCCCTCTTCTATCTGAACCAATTCAAAACCGTTAAGCGTACATAGCGTCGCCCACACGCCCATGCTGTTACCATGAGCATTGATAACAGGCATCAGCGTCACTAGCACCCAACTTAGAGCACTAGCAAATAGCATGGAGCGATAAAAAGGAATTAATCTACGCATAACGGTGACTTAACAAATTTCACACAGCGTAACCAATTCTGAGTGGTAGCTCAAAAAGAGAATCAATAAGTGGATTCTGCCTCACAGGTTTTCTTGAACACCTCGATTGACAGGCACAAAAAAGCCCGCCGTAGTGGCGGGCTGATATCGTATTCTTTCAAATAACTCAGTGAGCGATTAGCCGAAAAGCTTGCTCCAAATGCTTGGGTTACGCTTGTCGTGATACTCTTCACGTAGGCTATCGATTTCACGCAGTTGGTCTTTCGCTTCTTCTAGCTTGCCTGCATCAAGGTCCGCTTCAATCTTGTCTAGCGTTGCCGTCAGCTTGTTAAAGCCTTCTAGGTAGATATCGAACTTCTCTGGTGGGTAATTACCACGCTTAGATTGCTCAACGATCGCTTGCAAACTATCAATCGCAGATTTCATGGTGTCAACATCAGACGCTTCTGCCGCCTGTTTGAATTCCATCTTCATCTGCTTCATGTTTTGTTTTAAATCGACGGCTTCTGCCATTGCGTATGTTGAGCCCAACGCAATTACACACCCCAATACTAAAGGACGTAACATCTTCACTTCTCCATTGAATACCGAATTCTCAGTCGGCTTTTTAATGCGAGCAGTGTAAAGCAATCCCTTAACACTTGCATAACCAAAAATGTAATCAAGTTTATGCGTTGCGAATCTCGTCATACTCTGCAATTGGCTTGCGGCCACGTAGCTCTAAGAAGGCTAAGAATTGTTGCGCGGAGTGAGTGATAACCTTGCTGCTGTCGATGCCGACTCTATCCATTAACTCACTAACCAAGCTTAGGTTACCCACATCGTGGCAGAAGTGCGCATCACTGCCCGTAGTGAAGAAGACACCGAGATCCTTACCGATTTGTGCGATCTCATGACAGCGGTCCACACTGCCCACTCGGCTGTTGCCTTTCAGTGTGGTGTTATTGATTTCAATCGCGACATTGTGCTCTTTTGCACACTTCAGCACGACTTCAAAATCAAAGTCAAAGTTGGGGTTACCCAAATGACCTAGCGCATCAACACGACCGTTTTTGATGATGTTCAACAGCGCTTCAGTATGCGTAGCGCTGTCCGCTGGGCGAAATACTGGCTCGTGAAAGCTAGCAATCACCCAATCCAAATTGCGATCAACGCTATCTGGAATATCGATGTCACCCTGAGTATTCATAATGTTGGATTCAACGCCGCGGATAATCGCAACGCCTTCAAGAAAACGAGGCAATATTTTTTGGTTAGAGAAGAACCAGTAATGAGGCGCCCCCGGCATTGACTCAGCGTGATCGGTCGTACAGAACATATCGAGTCCGTTCTCTTTTGCCGATTTCGCGTTTTCAATCAACGTACTATAAGCGTGACCGCTGGCGTACGTATGCGTGTGGGTATCAACCTTAAGTTCCATCATCTACTCTCTTGGTGCGCAAATTGACGGCCATTGTATACCCACAAGCAAGCTGTCGTCAGCCCAATCTTAGTTAGCAAGCTAACCTTACTCTTCGCTGATGGTTTTGATCAAAGGCAGTGCCTTCTCCCAGCCGTGATTGAACATCGACACAAAATCACTGTGAGTATAAATGGTGATACTCAACAATAAGCGATCATCTAACGTGTCGATCTGATAGATCTCTCGTGATCCGATCCACTTTGAGGCTAGGTCGCCATCCAATTGCTGCCGATTATCTGGATTAAAGATGGCAACGTGATGAAACTCGAGTTTGTGTAACGGCTGCACTGTATCAATGACCGCCCTAGTCCCCCCCATATCAGGGTCAAAAAAGGTAATATCACAACCCTCTTCCCATACACCATCAAATCGAGATTGAGGTGAAAAGGCTTGCGCCCATCGTTTGTATAATTCGACATCGGTCAGCACGCTCCATACGCGCTGAGGCGTCGCGGCAATCTCGACGTGATAGTTTAAAGTCAGCATATTTTCTCTCCCAGCACCTTTCTTGACGCTAGTTCAATCTAGTGAAAAATCAAACAGGCACTGACGTTTACACTTCATTTGTCACAGCTTGCTAGGCTAAACCTATCCTTAAGGTGTTTTAGGTCGCAGTAAATGTATACGGCGTGCCGAGAACCGAATCCAGAAGGTATTCATTACCGTCGCTAGGACAATTAAACTGATGCCCATAACCTGAATATCACTCATTTGGTCTTCAAAGAACGCCCATTGCCACACCGCGGTAAACAGCAGGTTGGTGAATATAAGTGGTGCTAATTGAGATCCACTACTTACCAGCTGATACGCTTTTGAACGAAATACCTGCGTATTAATAATCAGCAATGACATCAAGAATATGAGTGCGGTATTGGGCGTTTCAAACGTGTTTATCGACAATGAGTTAGCCAACACACTCGAATCATTGACCAACACGAGTGGCAAGATAAGTAGAGCAGCAACACCAAAGGTCCAAAAATTGATTTCTAGTGGTGATAGACCGCTCTTACTTGCTTTATATAGAGTCAATTGAGAGCCTGAGTTCAATAACCCACCAGCAAGCCCCAGTAATAAGTCAACACGCCACGTAAACTCTCCATCCGCTCCTGCCAACAAAACGACACCAGAAAATGCCATCACAAGTGCGACTATCGTCGAGATGCGGATTTGTCCACGCATAAAAAGCCTCTCCACAATGGGCATAAACAGTGGCCCGGTCGCGAACAGCACTACCCCTTCAACCAGAGTCAACGTTTGTAGAGAGGCGATAAAACATAACTGACACATACCAATGAAAAAAGCACGAAGCAAAATCGGTTTAATGGTATCGATGGTTGGTAAGTTGAGATTCCTAAAGCGCAGCATGACCAATAAAAGGAGAGCTGGAGTAAAGAAGCGTAAAAAACTGAACATGGTCACGGACAAATCGTCACTGAGCTGTTTTGCTAATAGTCCTGTAACAGATAAGCTTAATGTAGACATCAACATAAAGATGACGGGTTTATTTTCTTCTTTCATTGGATACTCCTTAATTCACGGAGTATTTTAAGAAAAGGCACAAGCGAGAAATAGCGAGTATTTTTAAACGCTCATGTAAGTAAAACTTACAAAACAAAGTTGTTTGAAGATGAAAAAAGAAGGCATTAGGAGTAAAGATACCATGCGCAAGTTAGTCCCTTTGAAGTCCATCTACGCCTTTGTCGCGGTTGCCGAGACAGGCAGCATGACAGAAGCCGCTCAACTACTCTCTGTAAGCCATTCCGCTGTGAGTCAAGCCATCAAATCTCTCGAAAGCCAAGTGAATAAACCTCTGTTCGATCGAGTCGGTCGCCAAGTTCGTCTCAATAACGACGGCAAAAAGTATTACCGCAAAGTCGCCCCGGCGCTTGAGCAGATCGTTGATGCAACAGAAGCGCTCCTTCACGACCAAAATTCAAAACGGATTACGTTTAATATGGCCAACTCTCTGGCCCTGCATTGGTGGATTCCTAGAATGTCGAGTTTACAAGATTTCGCTCCGCAACTTGATGTTCGCTTATCCAACCTTATTGGGCAGTTCAGTTTGGAACAAGAAGGTATTGATGCTGCTTTAGTGCACGGTAGCCCTCAAGAGTGGCAAGATTACTACTGCGAGAAGTTGAGCGACGATGAGTTAGTCCTGGTGTGCAGCCCAGAACTATTAGATCAACCAAATAGCCAAGACATCAAACAGCTGTTATCAACCTACCCGATTATTGAAGTCACCAATGACCGCCGCAAGCACGATTGGCAAATCTGGCAAGAACAAACAGGCATAGAAAGGCCAAAAGGAAAAAAACCGGTTACCTTTGACATGTCCATTCAAGCAGTACAAGCGACCATTCGCCGTCTGGGCTTGCTAGTCACACATCGATTGTTCGTAACAGATGACATCAAATACGGCCAGTTGGTAGAACTAGGGCGGCCTATCGTTAATCCATCCCAACAATTCTACTTGATATGTCCACCACATAAACTTAAGCATGAAGCCTTTCATTTGTTACGTTCTTGGCTACGACAAGAATTTAGTCAAACGAAAGTGTAACTTGTTGAGTATTAGCTAGGCATTAAGACATTTATTCGTTTTCTAGGTGAATAGAATAATGCCGGAATTGGTATAAAGTAAGAAGAGTACTTTCAAACCCAAGGACGGTTTTATGCGGTTGTATCATGTTTTTCTGAGTAGCGTTTTACTCATGGGACCACTGGCTGTTTGTGCAGAAACGGCGAATAACGGTGACAACTCTGATTTCACAACATTTATTATTGGCGGCCAACAAGCCTCTGCTAATCAACTCCCTTTCTTTGCTCGCCTAATATTGCACCGCACTGGCTCACGTCAGTTTGCCAACATCTGTGGTGGTACGATCGTCAATGACCGCTACATCATGACCGCTGCACACTGTGTAGAATCGGACGTATTTACTGATGATTGGACAATCAATGAGCTTCGAGTCTTAGTGAAGAACCCAACCATGAATGATGTGTTTGTGGAAGAGTTCAAAGACGTACGTTCGATTACGATTCATCCAGACTACAATCCCAATGACCTGTGGATTAACGATATCGCCATTTTGGAGCTCACTCGTCCAATCACTGATAACGTTCAATCTATCACTTTGCCGCAAGACTTTGGTGACTACAGTAACCAGTCGGTGTATCAGATCTTCGGGCTTGGACAAACGTCAACCGACGACCAAACAGGACCGAATTACCTTCGCTGGGCAGAAATTCAGCCGCTCACCGATAGCCAATGTATTTCACTGGTGCCCGACTTTAACTCGCAAGAAAGTTTGTGTGCGAATGGCTTTCCAGACCGTGATTACACAGGGATTTGTAGTGGCGATTCGGGCGGGCCATTAACCTACCAGGATAACAACGGTAATTATCAGCAAATCGGTATTGTCAGTTATGGCTCTTCTAGATGTGAATCCCCAGCGATTCCAAGCGTATTTACCGAAGTGTTGAATTACACCCCGTGGATAGAAGCACAAACCAGCGCTGGAACAAAAACGACTTATGATGCCTCGCTTGCGGCAACCGAGGATTATCATAGCGAGGGAGACTCCGGTTTTGACCCAGAAGATACCACCAGTAACGACTTTGGCAGCAATGACAACAGTGGGGGTTCTATCGGGCTCGGATGGCTCGCATTAGGCGGTCTACTCACGTGGGTAAGACGCCGAGAAGCCTTGTAGCACGTGGCTTTAACCTTAGTTACACTTTTTAGAATAAAAACTCTATTTATCGAAATTTTCCTATTCATTCCATGCCGATAATCCTGTTATTATCGGCTACCCAACCACTTTCAGATCAAACTCATGAATAATGCTGCATCGGATCGCCGTATTAAAGTTAAAGCGATGCTGTTTCTGACGCTTGGTGTCACCTTCTCTGTGTTTGCCGGATTTGCCCTTTCGCAGATGTTTGTCATAGAAAAAGATGCATTCCAGCTTATCTCGGTGGTGAGTTCGGTTATGGTGGTGAGTTTTTTGCGCTATCAATGGCGAGCCTTGCCTGCAATTGTCTTGAGCTTGTTCGCCTACTATGCCTTTACTGGTCGAAGCCCTGAGCATGCCTTGTTGTATTCGCTCACCGTTCCGATCTTACCTTTTGCGTTTTCAAGCCTATTTCACTATCTAAACAATCGCTCGCTACATCAACCAGCCGCACAGCGGATCAGCCTGTTTTTTGTCATTATGGGCTGTTTATTTCCTTTCGCGAATACCATCAAAATCATGTTGGTGAATACCTTCGTTGATGGCCAGTTTTTAAGTCCTGATTTTCTGTTTTATGCCACGTTAGGCAATTACTTAACTCAACTGTTGGTAACACCTATTTTATACGTACTGGTGAGCCTGTTGACGGATAACGATACCCAGTCTTACCTCGCTTTGGATAAACGTTTAAGAATCTCTAATAGCCGTTGTCGAGGCTATTTAGCGTGGCTCGTGAGTTGCATCGCGATTTTCATTGCTGCCGCGCTTTCTTCCACCTCTTTCATGCTCAATTCGCTCAGCTTCTTCGCCGTGTTGCTTGTCGTCGTTGGCTTGGCAAAACACGGCTTGATTCGGCCACTCTTTGTCGGCTCGCCATTTATCTTGTTGATAATCAATGACGGTATCAGCCACTACAACCAAGCATTAATTGGAGACAAACAGTTCTACGGCTTATTGATAATCATTACTGTGCTTACCACCTTGGCGTATTTACTGGGCGGCTACTCGGTAAAACTGTTTGAGATGACACAAAAGCAGATCCGCTCCGAGCGTATCGATCCATATTCTGGACTATCGAACATTGCTCAGTTGAAAGAAGACATCAGTCACCAATCTCGCTCTTTTCTCATCTATCTTGACTTAACACCCACATTATCGATGTTGACCGATTTGGGCCATGAGGGAAAATCTCAACTTATAATGCAACTCAGTGAGTTTTTGTACTCACGGAACAACAGCATAAATCGTTGTTATCGGCCACCTTTCTCAACGGGTCTACTGAGCTTTACCCATTACTCAGATACCGCAGAAGAGGACCTTAACGAGGTCGCGGAGTACTTAGAGAGCTTCCAATTTTATTGGCGAGGTACATCGGTTGCACTGGTCTCCCCAACCATTTTCTGCACGCTCGTCAGCCAAGATCAGGACATTGAGAAAGTGGTGTCGATTCTGTGCGATCAACCGCCTCAAAGTGATAGCAGCATCCATTGGATTAACATCCAATCTTTCGAAATGGATCGCGTGGACAAACTGAACCACATTCAACAAGTGTTTAAGCGCGAACAATTTGAGTTGTTCTGCCAACCATACATGAAGCTTTCTGAATCGGAACCGTCAAAACACAGCTTTGAAGTGCTCCTTCGTCTTAAAGAGGAGGATGGAAAAGTACTGCCACCTTCGGCATTTTTCCCATTGATTAATCAATTTGGTTTAGAGATCAAGCTCGATCACTGGGTCATTCTCAATACCTTCCGAATGCTGAGTGACAAGGTGAAGAATTGGAATAACATTGGCCACTGCGCCATCAACTTGACCGCCAAAACACTCAGTGCCGAGAACCTTGCAGTGCGCATCATTGAAAGTGCACAAAGCTTTTCGATTCCGCTGAACAAGATTTGCTTTGAGATCACCGAATCATCCGCACTCATCAATGAGCAACAAGCCATTGCGAACTTGAGCCACTTACGAGATCACGGCTGTAAGATTGCGATAGACGACTTTGGAACAGGCTACGCTAGCTTCGCGTACTTGCGCAGATTACCATTGGATATTCTTAAAATTGAAGGGGCGTTTGTTCGTGAGATCACGCAGAGTGAGACGGACCGTTTGATCGTCAGCTCCATTGTAACGGTCGCAAAAGAAATGCATTTAGAGACGGTGGCAGAATTTGTCGAGAGCACCGCACACATAGCGATATTAAGAAACTTGGGCATCGACTTTGCGCAAGGTTATGGCGTCGCGAAACCTATGCCTTTGAGCAAATGTTTAGACGAGCTATTTGAAGTTGAAGTAAAGCCAACACCTCAATCAGAGCTAAGCGCACTATAAGACTTTGCGTTTTAATCGCGAGTTGATGATATCTTCAATCAGCTTTTGTTCTTTCTTGGCTTTTTCGTAGTTTTGTTTAGTGCGCCAACGTTCCAGTACCTTCTCCAAGCCTTGAACTCGGGCATGTTTGTACTCAAGGTGCTTTTGTACCGACGCGCATTCCGCCTGCATCACCGCTTGTTCGTGTTCGTGGTGGCGCAGCATCTTTTGAAGCATTTGGTCTACGCGGTTGAGGTTCATCAAAGCCGCGCTATTGAGCACAGGAGTCGTTAATGCGGATTGTCCGGCATGGTTTTTCAAGGCAGAAAGCTGCGCTAACTGCATCGTAAGGTGAGAGTGACGCTGACGCATAACATCAAGCTGCTGTCCCACTCTGTCACGCTGCTTTTCTTCCATCAGTTGCAGCTTGCCTACTGCCTTAAGTTTCGATTCCATCTAATTCCTTAATCCGCTTATCAAACTGCTACTGCTGTTCACTTTGAAACATCTGCGCTAACGCAGTCAAACTGGTTGGATAGTCCACCGCTTCATTGGCTGACTGTTGTAAATAAGCACGTAAATGCGGATACATAGAAACCGACTGATCCAACTCTGGATCTTGTCCGGGTTGGTATCCTCCCAGTGGTAATAACTCTTTCACTTGCAAGTAGTTGGAGTAAAGCTGACGGAAGTTATTCGCAATAGTACTGTGCGCCTCATGAGTGCAAGCATTCATGCAGCGACTGATAGACGCATTGATATCAATCGCAGGATAGTGGCCTTGCTCAGCCAATTGACGAGACAGCACTACATGCCCATCAAGGATCGCTCGAGCCGAATCCACAACAGGATCTTGTTGGTCGTCCCCTTCAGCAAGAACGGTATAAATTGCAGTCAAACTTCCGTTAGGGTTTTCGCTGTTCCCTGCTCGTTCGAGAAGCTGAGGTAAGACGCTGAATACCGAAGGTGGATAACCACGAGAGGCAGGTGGTTCGCCCAAAGAAAGGGCAATTTCACGTTGTGCCATGGCGTAACGTGTCAATGAATCCATCAGCAGTAAAACGTCTTTGCCTTGGTCGCGAAAATACTCCGCCACACGATGGCAAAGTAGTGTCGCACGCAGTCGCATCAGAGGAGATTCGTCGGCTGGCGCAGCTACGATAATGGCTTTCTTACGCGCTTCTGGGGTGAGATTGCGTTCAACAAATTCACGAACCTCTCGGCCACGTTCGCCAATTAATCCCACCACAATCACATCGGCCTCGGTGTTCTGCGTGATCATGCCCATCAAGACACTTTTACCGACGCCACTGCCCGCCATTAAACCGATACGCTGTCCTTTGCCAACAGTGAGCAAACCATTGATCGCTCGGACGCCAACATCCAAAGGCGTATCAACAGGGCGACGCTTAAGCGGGTTGATCGGTTTAGGTTCAAGTGAAACACGATCTCCCCCCTTAAGCGGTGCACCATCATCAAAAGGTTCGCCAAGCCCATTCACTACACGCCCTAGCCATTGTGAACTGAGCTGGACCGTACTGTCGCCATCAAGAGGAATCACCTTGGCGCCAGCGAACAAGCCACCTAAGCGGCGAATTGGCATTAAGTAGGCCACGGTATGATCAAAGCCAACCACTTGTGCCTCGATCATGTCGCCTTCTGCCGTTTCCACTAAGCAGCGCTGTTCAAGTTTGAATCGGCACCCTACGGCTTGCAGCATTAAGCCGTTCACTTTGATCAAACGTCCCGTCACTCGCGCGACAGGAATCGAATCGAGTGACGCTAATGCATCACTCAATCGTTCGTTTAACAGTTCGTGGCTCAACGTGTTACTCATGCTCAGTGTCTACCTGTGGCATCGAGACTTCGTCAAGTAAGTGTTGCTTCACGTTATCCATACAGGCCTGCAGGCGTGAATCGCAGCTCGCATCCGCCTCTGCATCCTCTGTCACAAGTTGGCATCCACCAACAGGTAGCTCTGCATTAGCGACCAGTTTCCAAGCCGTCGGTAAATCCGCGTTAATTTGTGTAATGCGCTCCAAATCCTGCGGGTTGAGATGAACAATCACGCTCTCTGCTTTGCCCGGCATGGCTGACAAGGTTTCATCGACCAGAGCCAGAATCTGTTGCGGCATCAAGGTGAGCTCCGCACGAATCACTTGCTGTGCGACTTTCTGCACCAATTCGCAGATCATATGACGCTGTTGTTGCTCTTTTTCATTCTGCCAACGAGATAAGGCTTGGAATAGCTCATTGACTGGTTTAGCCGCTTCCACAAAGCCCTGTTTTCCGGACTGCTCTCCAGAGATAAACCCCTTCTGGAAACCTTCTTTCTGCCCTTCCAGCAATCCTTGTTGTTTGCCTTGTTCAATCCCTTGACGGAGCCCTTCATCATGCCCTTGTTGTAGACCTTGCTGGAAGCCTGCCTCAAGCTGCTGTTGAACATCCGCTTGCGTATCTTGCCAACCTTGCTCGTCTAGGGCGAAGTCATCTTCAATGTTCACTGGCTGAGCTAAAGGCGGAAAACGATGTAAACGGTAGCCGCTTGGTGGTAAGCGCATGGCATTTGATCTTCTTTCGCTCATCGCCTTACTCCACCGTTGGTTCTTCGTAGAGTACCAGTTGGATTTCGCCCGCTTCATCAAGCTCTCTTACCAACTGCATAATATCTTGGCGAGCACGCTGTACTCGGCTCAGTACCACAGCACCACGCAGCTCCATGTCATCTTCCAACGCTTTGACCATACGTTGTGGCATAGAGCGTTTGATGGCTTGCTGTAAGGTAATCTCTGCACCTTTCAATGCCACAGCCCACAGCTCTAGTGGAATTTGCTGAACCAACGCGTCCATGGTTTCCTCGCGCTGACGACCGAGCACCATAAAGTCGAACATGTTCTCTTCGATTTCGTTGACCACGTTCTCGTCATGCAATTTGAGCATTTCCATCAGGGATGCGCGGTCACCTTCAAATCGGTTAATGATATCCGCCGCTTGTTTTACGCCCGATAGCGGTGTGCTTTGGCTTGCAGACACTTTATCGATACAGCGCTCCACCAACTCATGCAGATCGTTCGCAACTTGATGATCAATATCTTGCAATTGAGCGATGCGGAACAAGATTTCATCATGATAATCCTGAGGCAAGTGCTTCAAGACCGCTGAAGAGCTGTCCGCAGGCAAGTATGCCAAGAAGATCGCTTGCATCTGAGGGTGTTCATTGACGATGAAACGGGCCAGAGTTTCTGCTTCTACCCACTGCAAACGCTGCATGTTATTGCGAATTTCATCGCCATACAGGTTGTTGAGTAAGCCCTTAGCCAGATCATTACCCAAGGCTTTACGTAAAGTATTCGACAAGTACTCTTTTGATGCGCCGCGAATACCACTGTGTTCACGGAAATCTTCGAAGAAATGTTGAATCACATTGCGGGCAGAATCACTTTTGATGCCATTCAACTTCGCCATTGCACGTGTCACTCGCTGGGTTTCATCGCGGCTAAAATGCTGCAACACTTTAGCGGCTGCATCTTCACCCATGCCCAACAGCACAAGCGCGGTTTGTTCTACATAACTAAGCGTCTGCTTTGACGTCGACTGTGCTGTGTTCATTGATGTTTACCCATTGTTTCAGAATTTCGGCTACACGCTCTGGCTCTTCGTTAGCAATAAGCTGTAGGTGTTTCAATTGAATCTCTAGTGGAGAACCCGCTGGCGGCAGCATGTCGCTGTTCACATCCAAGCCGGACGATACGGCAATGCCTTTCTCCGATAGTTTGCGGTTGAGCAGCTCTTCGCGCTCACGCTCTTCACGAGTCTGGAGGTTATCGTATTGCGGTTCTTCTTGTGGCTCAGCAAATTCAAGTTCTTGAGCAGGCTTATCCGCTCCCGTTAAATGCATGATCAACGGGCGCAGCACAAAGAAGATCATCGCTAGACCTAACACACCGCCAATCACGTAACGCAATGGTTGCTGCACCGTTGGGTCTTGCCACCAAGGCAATGCTGGCGGCGCGTCGATCTCGATTGGGGTGAAGTTAAAGCTCATCAAGCTCAAGCTGTCGCCACGCGCATTCGAGATACCCACAGCGTCCATGATCATGGTTGAGATTTGCGATTTATCCGCTTCACTCCACGCGACACCATCTGGTGCGGCTTGCGAGTTAAGCAGAACTGACACGCTGAGCTTTTCAACTTGACCTTGTTGGTACTGAGTTCGACGCACACTGCTGCCTACCGCATATTGGCGATTCACTTCTGAACGTGCATTGGTGTTCTGGCTATCGTTGGTTGGCGTTTCACCAGTTACGGGAGGTTGGTTACTTAACGAGCCAGGAATGCCTAACGCGATTTGGTCAACGGAGTTGTTTTGAATAGTGTGTTCATTACGAACGACTGGTGCGTTGTCGAGGATCTCTTGTGTCTCTTCGACTTGGCTAAAGTTCATATCCGCCGCAACTTGTACGCGGAAGTTACTTGGCCCTACGATTGGCGTTAGCATGTCAGCCGCGCGTTGGATGATTTGCTTCTCAACGCTCTTTTGGTATTCAAGATATTTCGCGTTCACTTTGCCCGCTTCAGCAGAAGCCACATCCGCACTCAATAGTCGACCGTATTGGTCAATGACCGAGACAAATTCAGGCTTCATTGCTGTCACGCTGCCAACCACCAGGTTGATGATAGCTTCGACCTGCTCAGGCTTAAGATCTTCGCCCGGCTTAAGCTCTAACATCACAGAAGCCGATGGATTCTCTGTATTTTGACGCACAAACAAGGTTTGACGAGGAATCGCAAGATGGACACGTGCATTCGCTACTGCATTTAGCGACATGATAGTGCGCACTAACTCACCTTCTAAACCGTGACGATAACGTGCCGTTTCCATAAACTGGCTGGTACCTAGCGAGCTGTCTTCTTTTAATGAGTCCAGACCCGTTGGCAATTTCGCTTTCACCCCTTTCGAAGCAAGCAGCATGCGGATGCGGGCAACTTCACCTTCAGGAACCAATACTTGGCCGTTTTGCTCTTGCATGCGGTAGCTAATGCCTTCGCTTTCTAATACCGACACAATTTCGCCGATATCAAAACGCTCTTGTTGGCTGTATAACGGACGGAAGCTTTGCGAAGAGCTCCAAAGCGCCACCACGATGATGGCCGCAACAATGGCCGCTAACACCGCGGATAATACGAGGTTACGTTGGCTGCTCGACCACAATTGCTTGATTTTATTGGTTACGTCATCCATCCCTCGATTTGAGGAAGGAGTCTGAGTTGTACCGGCATGCATTGCAGAATTACCGGCCACTTGAGTGGAAAGTTCTGACATGGGTTACACCGGCATCTTCATAATATCTTCAAAGGACATGACCACTTTGTTGCGCACTTGCATCAAAGCATTGAATGAAAGGCTCGCTTTTTGGCTGGCGATCATCGCACCGACCAAATCATCACTTGCGCCCGTTTCGACGGCGGTCATTTTTTGACTCGCTACCGATTGATGCTGATTGACCGTATCCAGCACATTGGTCATCGCTTGTGAGAAAGACAATGGGGCGTTCAAAGATTGTTGATCTAACGGGTTTGCACTCACAACAAATTCTGGCGGCTGAACTTGCGTTCGCATTGCCTCCATTTTAGACAGCATTAATTGCTCTGCTGAGACTGCATTAGTTGGTTGACTTGCCATCTACTTTTCTCCTTTTAGGCAGCCGAGCCAAGCGCCGACTGTAAATCAATACCGTGTTCGCGCATGGCGGCGAGCTTGTAACGTAACGCTCGAGTAGACACTCCCAAAGCGTTGGCCGTTTTGGTTCGGTTTCCACCAAACTGACGTAATTTGTCGAGAATAAACTGGAACTCAGCTTGCTTCTTCGCCTCAACGTGGCCAAAGCTTGAAACCGGTTCCGCGGAAGGCACAGGCGTTAGCAATTCGATTGGCAGCATCAGATCATGCGCGGTGATGTAATCCCCATGACGCATGACAAGCGCACGTTGAATGACGTTTTCGAGTTCGCGAATATTGCCCGGCCAGTGATATTGGCTCAGGGCAGAAATAGCATCTTGAGACAGATGGCAGCGGCTGCCGTCTTGGTATTTTCCAATAAAGAACTGGCTGATCGGCAAAATGTCTTCTTTGCGCTCTCGCAGGGGTGGCCAATGCAATGGCAGCACATCCAAACGGTAGTAAAGATCTTCACGAAATGTGCCTTTTTGCACTTCTTCGCGCAGGTCTTTGTTGGTTGCAGCGATCACTCGGATATCCAACTGAATCGCTTTATGACTACCAACACGTTCCACTTCTCGCTCTTGAAGCACACGTAATAACTTCGCCTGCACCGCTGGTGACATCTCACCAATTTCATCCAGTAGAATCGTGCCACCATTGGCCTCTTCAAACTTACCGCTTTGCGAATTGGTGGCACCAGTAAATGCCCCTTTCACGTGGCCAAACAGCACTGCTTCCAACATAGATTCTGGAATCGCAGCACAGTTCACTGCGACAAACGGACCGTCATCACGAGGAGATTGCTCATGAACGTAACGTGCCAGCACTTCCTTACCCGTACCCGATTCACCAGTAATAAGCACGCTGGCATTGGTGCAGGCAGCGCGGTGCGCGAGTTGAAGCACTTGTTTACTGCGCCATGATTCAGCAACGATGTTGGCCAGTGGTTTGCCCAAGGCTTCCACTCGCTTGAGTAAGTTCAGCAATTGATTCGTTTCAAAGGGACGAAGTAAGTAATCCGTCGCCCCAGACTTCATTGTTTCCGCCGCCAAAATGCCCTGCTCTTGATCAACAATCGCAATCACCACACCAGCACTACGCTGCTTTTGATGACACGCGACAAACTCACGTACACACATGTCCGGTAAGTTTGAGCTGACCAACGTAATGCAAGCTCGCTCTTCCAATAGCGCGCTGCGACCAGTGCGACTGTGTCTTGCGGAATAACCAGCATTCCCAAGTACATCCAGCACTGGTTGAGCGAGGTGTTCATTTGGCTCAACCAACAAAATATCCATTTTCGTCATCATTGAACCTTTACCTTCTCTTGTTGGGGTTGTTGTTTTATTTCTGGGTTGCTTTTGCCTGTCGTGTGTCTGGCCAAGTCATTTTTAGTAATCACACGCTCGTTATCTCGAACCAAACGCAGTGTCACTCGACGGTTTTTGGCTTGCCCTGCTTGGGTGTTATTACTAGCAATTGGGTATCGCGAGCCATGAGCACGAACTTCAATCAACGAACGGTCAACACCTTGTTGAACCAAAGCCTCTGCGACTTGCTCAGCTCGCTGGCGAGATACATTTAAATTCGCCAATTGAGAGCCAACATTATCGGTATGGCCATCGACAAGAATTTTGGTGACGCGATCATCGACAGAAATGTAACTGTAGAGTGCTGCCAAGGTACTTTGTTGGCTGCGGCTTAATGTTTTTTGACCAAACTGAAATGGTAAATTCACATCACGAGCCTGGGAGTAAGATAACTTTGGCAATTGATCTCGACATTGATTGAATGAGGCCAATGCATTTTGTATTTGAATGGTTGGCAGAGTGATACTGCTGAGAGCGGAACCTTCACTTCCACTAAGTGACAGCGTAACCCAGCTTCCGGAAGAAATGGATGCAAGCAGAGACTCTGTACCATGCGAGAAAGCGAACTGATTAGTTGCCGAGGTAAACGCAAGCGAAGCCTCTTCTTTTCTTAAAAGCTCTCCTTCCCACGGTGCACTCTCACTAAGCAATACAGCGCCGTTCCATTTATTGTTGTTATTATGAACGTTGGCAATAAAAGAAACTCGGTTATTTGGTTCCGCGCGGAAATAAAACTTCCCCTCAGGAATATTTGAGTGCATTAAGTTGCATTCGAATCTATTTCCTTTATATAGCCAAGTAGAAAGATCCATTGGAACGGTGATTTTCTCACCTGCCGATGCAAAACTAGGTGAAGTTAAACCAGCTAACAGGAATACTTTAGAAAATATTATCAAACGGCTTCTTTGTAGGTATTTATCACAATTCCCTGACATAGAAGGTTTAATTAAATATGCCATTGGATTATAAAATTTGGCATAGGTAATCATATAAATTCCCTATTCTGAAATATTAAAAGTGGTCATAATTCTGTCACAAAGCTCAAGCAAGCATTCATAAATAGACTTTTTTAGACCAACAAAACAATGAGTTACAAGGCTCAAATTGCAAAGACTGCTGTTCTCTCCATCAGCATTAACTGGTCGAATTAACAACAACTTAGCTAATAA
The DNA here is from genome assembly GCF_030248375.1 of Vibrio sp. B181a. Lineage (NCBI taxonomy): Bacteria > Pseudomonadati > Pseudomonadota > Gammaproteobacteria > Vibrionales > Vibrionaceae > Vibrio > Vibrio sp. B181a. The sequence continues at coordinate 41,979 of NZ_JAHGAD010000022.1, forward strand.
TTGTTATATTTTTTATTAACTCTTTTATAAGTCAAAGCTAACTCTTTTTAATTTTCATTAAAAGTACCTATAGTTAGATTCAAATCAACATGTGAACTAAAGTCACAATCTTTAAAGTTGAAACTAAAGGTTCTTAAAAAAGTCTGTGTAGACTGTCCGCTATTAAGTTAAAACAGTTTAGTTTGTTAACGCACGGTAAAATATAAATGGAAAGCAGAGTTAATGAGCCTATTTCCGACATCAAATTGCTTGATGTAGAGTTGCTAGGCAAACCTATTCATATCATTCGTGAGAAGCTCGAAAGTTTGATCTCAGAGTCTTGTTCGGGCCTAACCAATGAATTACAAAATTGGCTCAGCACCAACAAAATTGAAGCGAATTTAGTTGCCGTAGAACTACACAGATTCTCGCCAACTTTATTGGATAAAGACCAAACCTCCACCTATCAACACCAAGATGGTGGCATGGTGTATATCCACGGAGACGCGCAAGCATTAATCAAACTGGCCGATCGCTTTTACGGCGCCGCAACCGAGCGTACTTCCACTTCTTTGACGGCGAGTGACTTACGCCTTCAAGAGCGCATTAGCCGAATCATCATCAACTGGCTTGCACCGCAAGAAATGTGGCAAACCTGCGAGTACGAAACACCACGAGGTATCGGACTGCATGCTGAGCTTTCTATCGCGTTTGAAGATTTCCAAGGTGCTATTCACCTCAAGCTTGATAGCACCATGATTCAAACTTTGATCGAGCAGCTAGCCCTTCATAACGATACGGACTTGTATCAGCCGTTTTGTCGCTCTCTGGAATCAACGCCGGTGCGTCTCAATGTCGTATTGAGTAAGAAAACCATGGCGCTGAGTGATGTGGTCGGATTGCAACCGGACGATATTTTGCCCATCGAGCTTCTCAATACCGTGCCCGTGAGCATCGGTAACCAAACTCTTTTCTCTGGCCGTGTTGCGGAACAAGACGGCCAGCTTGTACTGATTTTTAACCCAGATAAGGAATCGCAGCGATGAGCGACGCGCAAGACAACCAAGCATTCGACGCCGATGATTTAAACTTTGACGATTTTCAATTAGAAGATTTTGAAACTGAACAGGCATTCGCTCCCGAGCCTGTTGCAGAGCGCGACCTCAGTTTCTTTAAAAGCATCCCAGTAACGGTCACGCTAGAAGTCGCAAGCAAAGAGATTCCTTTGGGCGACCTGATGAAAGCCGGTGAAGGCACAGTGATTGAACTGGACAAGCTCAATGGCGAGCCACTTGATGTAAAAGTAAACGGCTCTCTGATGGGGCAGGCAGAAGTCGTGGTTATTAACGACAAATATGGCCTACGCCTGATCGATGTGCATGACTCTGCGCTTAGCGGCGTAGGTCGATAAATTCAGGTGGGTTGTGCGATGAATCTTCTGAGTGACAGTCAGCGTCGGTTGCCGTTAATGGTGATTGCATTCCTCGGTTTACTGCTGTTTGCACTGCCAACCATGGCTGCCGACAATGGCTTAACCATCTTGTCCGTTTCCGACGGGGACACACAGCAAGAGTACAGCGTTAAGCTACAAATCCTGTTGCTCATGACAGCACTCAGTTTCTTGCCAGCCTTCATCTTGATGGCCACCAGCTTTACACGCATTATCGTGGTGTTGGCGATTCTGCGTCAGGCTCTGGGTTTGCAACAAAGCCCGCCAAACCGTGTTTTGGTTGGTATTGCACTGGCATTAACGTTACTTATTATGCGCCCTGTCTGGACCGATATTCACGACAACGCCTTCAAACCGTATGACAATGGTGAAATTACCTTGATGCAGGCGTTTTCGGTGGCCGAAAAACCCGTTCGTAATTTTATGTTGGCACAAACCCACCAAAGCTCGCTGGAGCAAATGTTGCGTATTGCCAACGAGCCCATCGACCAAAACGTGGAAGACATTTCATTTGCTGTCGTGTTGCCCGCTTTTGTAATCAGTGAGCTGAAAACCGCGTTTCAAATCGGCTTCATGTTGTTTATACCGTTCTTGATCATCGACCTTGTCGTCGCCAGCGTGTTGATGGCAATGGGTATGATGATGCTGTCACCCCTGATCATTTCGTTGCCATTCAAGCTCGTCGTGTTTGTTCTGGTCGACGGCTGGGCAATGACGGTCGGTACACTATCCGCCAGCTTTGGGTAGTGGAGGCGCATCATGACACCGGAACTCACCGTTACCCTATTTTCTGACGCCGTCTGGCTGATCATCTTGATGGTGGCCGTTTTGGTCGTACCGGGTTTGATTGTTGGCCTGTGTATTGCTGTATTTCAGGCTGCTACGCAAATTAATGAGCAAACCTTGAGCTTCCTGCCACGTTTGTTAGTCACGCTGTTGATGGTGATTTTTGCAGGCCACTGGATGCTACGAAAAATCATGGAGTTGTTTGATTTCTTGTTCCATAACATACCGGGAATGATCGGCTAATGGCGATCACGTTTGCGGAACTGTCTGTGATTCTAGGTCAGCTTTGGTGGCCATTTTTTCGCGTCGGTGCCGTGTTTATTTCCATGCCATTTTTTGGTGACGCGTTGATTCCAGTTTGGGTTCGCAGCTTACTTGCCCTCTCGATTGTGGTGGTCACCGCGCCACTAATGCCACCGATGCCAGAAGTCGAACTGTTCTCGATGACCTCGCTTTTCTTAGCGTTCGAGCAAGCGATATGGGGTCTGATGTTCGGCTTAATCCTGCACATGTTGTTCAATGTATTCACCATGCTCGGCCAGACTATCTCGTTACAAATGGGCTTGGGTATGGCGATGATGAACGATCCGGTTAATGGCTTGTCTGTGGCGATTCTAGGCCGCATGTTCCTTATCTTTTCAACTTTGCTGTTTCTTGCACTTGAAGGGCATTTACTGGTTATCGATATCGTCATTCAAAGCTTTGTCATTTGGCCTGTAGGCTCGGGGATCACCGCCCTGTCTTTGCAAGGTGTCGTGAATATCTTTGGGTGGATGTTTGCTTCTGCGCTTGCCTTAGCGTTACCAGCGATCGTTTCCATGCTACTCGCCAATATCAGCTTTGGTGTGATGAACCGAGCCGCGCCCTCTCTAAACGTATATGCGTTAGGCTTCCCGATGACCATGCTGTTAGGTTTGTTCAGCGTGTTGATCTCTGTTTCTGGGGTGCCTAGTCGCTATACCGCGTTAGTCCACGACACCATTCGTTTCTTGAATAACTTTATGTTGGGGGGCGCATGAGCGAACAGTCGTCTCAAGACAAAACCGAGAAAGCCTCCCCCCAGAAGGTCAAAAAAGCCCGTCAGGAAGGACAAATTCCGCGCGCAAAAGAGTTCACTACCGCAGTTATCTTCTTAGCCGTTGCGATGTTTTTTTATTCCCAGCTCAACAGTATTTGGGAAAGCATGTCTGGTGTATTCCGTTACAACATGACCCTAACCAAAGCTGACTTAGAAAACCCAAAACAATTGGTGGAACATCTTGGTCAGAGCTTGGCGGTGATCATTGAGATGCTCTTACCTCTCTTCACCGTCATCATCATTGTCACCTTTGGCAGCAGCATGGTGTTAGGGGGCTGGATGTTCCGTCCGGCGAACGTGATGCCAAAGCTCAGTAAACTGAATCCTATCTCTGGCATTAAACGTATTTTCTCTACTCGCTCACTGGTGGAATTGGTCAAATCGACTTTCAAAGTGCTCGTCATCTTCGGCATTCTTTATGGCTATCTAGACAACCATCTTCAGCCGCTACTTGGCATGCAAAACTTACCACTTAGCCAAGGCTTCTCACTGATCATGTCGATTTTGTTTGAAGGTCTGCTGCTGATGGGATTCGCCCTGTTACTGTTTGGAGTACTTGATATTCCTTACCAGCGCTGGGAGCACCTCAAAGAGCTGCGCATGACCAAACAAGAGCTGAAAGAAGAGTTCAAGAACAACGAAGGCCGACCAGAAGTTAAGCAACGCATTCGCCAAATCCAGCAACAGTTTGCGCGCCGTAAAATCGACAAGATGGTGCCCACCGCTGACGTGGTGATCACCAACCCGACTCACTATGCCGTGGCATTGAAATACGAACCATCGTTGTCCGATGCACCATTTGTGGTGGCAAAAGGCGTCGATGAAACCGCAATGCATATTCAACGCATCGCCCGCGAGAACAAAGTCGAGATCATCAACTCGCCGCCGCTGACCCGTTCGATTTATCACACCACGGCCATTGAGCAAGCTATACCAAGCCAACTCTATATCGCGGTGGCCCATATTTTAACTTACGTTTTGCAGTTGAAAGCCTTTCGTAAAGGGGACGGAAAGGAACCGACGCCTTTGCCTCATTTTTCAATTCCAAAGCATTTGCAACACTGATTAACCCGCGTTTACCCAAGGACACCAGAGTATGTTTAACCGGTTAAAACACCTTCAAACTTCCACTAAAGGCTACATTGGTATTCCAATCGTCTTGTTGATGGTATTGGCAATGGTCATCTTACCTTTGCCACCATTGCTATTGGACGCGCTGTTCACCTTCAACATCGTGTTAGCGATCTTGGTATTGCTGGTCAGCACCACAGCGAAGCGACCACTCGACTTTTCGATTTTCCCAACCATTTTGTTGGTCGCAACTTTACTTCGCCTCACTCTAAACGTTGCTTCAACGCGTATCGTATTACTTGAAGGTCACAACGGCAGCGATGCTGCTGGTAAGGTGATTCAAGCCTTCGGTGAAGTAGTGATCGGCGGTAACTACGTGGTCGGTATGGTGGTGTTCATCATCTTGATGATCATTAACTTTGTCGTGATCACAAAAGGTGGCGAACGTATTTCTGAAGTGTCGGCACGCTTTACCTTGGATGCACTACCGGGCAAACAAATGGCCATCGATGCCGACTTAAATGCAGGCTTGATCGACCAAGAAACCGCGCGCCAACGCCGCAAAGAGGTGGCGAACGAAGCGGACTTCCACGGTTCCATGGATGGTGCGTCCAAGTTTGTTCGTGGCGATGCAGTTGCCGGCTTGCTGATCCTGTTCATCAACATCATTGGTGGTATCAGCATTGGTGTGTTCGAGCACGGATTGCCAGCGTCAGAAGCTTTCAAAACTTATGCCCTGCTGACTATCGGTGACGGCCTTGTTGCTCAAATTCCATCACTGTTACTTGCGACCGCAGCAGCCATTATCGTGACGCGTATTAACGACAGCGATAACGGCATGTCAGAAACCATGCACAAGCAGCTGCTTGCAACACCAGCGACCTTGTATACCGTTGCCGCTATCATGGCGATCATTGGTATGGTTCCAGGAATGCCTCACCTTGCGTTCTTCACCTTCGCCGCAGTGCTTGCATTCGCGGGCTGGCGACAGAGCAAAAAGCCAGTGCAAGATACACAAATCGACCAAGTAGAAGCACTCTCTCATGCAATGCAGGAAGAAGAAACCGCACTCACTTGGGACGATATTCCTCATGTCCACACGCTATCTTTAGCGTTAGGCTACCGCTTGGTGCACTTGGTAAACAAAGAACAAGGCGCGCCTCTAGCGCAGCGTATTCGTGGTGTTCGCCGCAATCTCTCTGAGCAAGTGGGTTTTCTACTGCCGGAAGTGCGTATTCGCGACAACCTCAGTTTAAAGCCGAACCAATACACCATTGCTTTGAACGGCGAAGTGATTGAGCAAGGCTTTATCGAGCCAGAACGCTTAATGGCGATTGCTGTGGGTGAAACCTATGGCGAGGTAGATGGCATTCTAGGCAGTGACCCCGCCTACCAATTGCCTGCGGTTTGGATTGAACATCAAGACAAAGCGAAAGCGCTGAACATGGGCTATCAAGTGGTTGACGATGGCACGGTTATCGCCACACACATCAGCAAAATTATGAAAACTAACTTGGCTGAACTGTTTACCCATGACGATGTTGAAGCCATGACTCAACGTCTTACGGCGCAAGCGCCAAAATTGGCAGAAGCTTTGGCAGCAGCTCTGACACCAGCGCAGCAGCTTAAGGTTTACCGTCAGCTTCTGCTCGACCAAGTTCCGCTAAAAGACATTCGCACCATCGCCAACACCATGTTGGAGTCTTCAGAAAACACCAAAGATCCGATTTTATTAGCGGCGGATGTACGCTGCGCGCTGAAACGCACTCTGGTTAACTTAGTTGCGGGTCAGAAGAACGAGCTGAATGTCTACGCCTTGTCTGATGAGCTTGAACAGATGCTGATGACGTCGTTGCAACAAGCACAAGCCGCAGGCACCGTCATGCTCGATAGCTTCCCAATTGAGCCAAACATTCTTAGCCAGTTCCAGCAGAACTTGCCTTTGATTCGTCAGCAATTGAAGCAGCAAGGGCTACCGCCAATCTTATTGGTGATGCCTCAACTACGTCCATTGCTGGCACGTTACGCACGTACCTTTACCCAAGGATTGGCGGTACTGTCTTACAATGAAATTCCAGAAAATAAACAGATCAACGTGGTAGGAAACCTTGGTTAATCTCATCTCAAATAAAGCGATGTATGACTACTTGTGCGATCTCGCACTGCAACACATTGTCACGGACGACGACCAACTGGTGTTTGATGCGCTCAAACACAATGATATTCAACACGCCTGTCAGGCCATCCGTAAAACAAAAACCGGTGAGGTGGAATACCAGCACCTTACCTTGCGCTTTGGTGTACGTGGCGAGCAGAGTGTTTATCAGTTTGAACTGTCTGAGCAAATGCAATATTGCTTAGATTTATACAGCTTGTATTTAGCCCTGCGCCAAACTCAGTTCCAGCTCGATACCTTTCATCCGGACCTTATCAGCAATGTCGTGGTGCCTATTCGGGTCGACGCCTTACTATGGCAAGCAGGGCGTCACTTTTTGAATCAAATGATTCAATTCCACAAAGCAGCATTTCAACATGTCGTGCCCGCTTTGCAAGCCGATGAAACTCTGTGCCTGCATGAACGCGTTGCTGCTTTAGTTGACCAGCTGAAAGACAACGCATATGCCTTGTGGTTTGAAATTGCGACCAGCCAAACACACTTTGAACGCATTGCCGAGTTTGAACCCGACCTGATCAAGCTATCCGTCACGATGGAAAACAAGCAAGATCAGCATGCGTTTCTTCCCATCGCACGCTTCCTGCGTCGTAATCAATTCCCTTGGGTGGCAGGTAGAGTCGCAAGCCAAAACGAGCTCAATCGTTACCGCTTACTCGGTGCGAGTTATTATTTCGGCTATTTCAGTGATATTCCCACTTCATTGTCGTTTAAATCGTTCGGCGATGAATAAACCGGGCTAAAAAAGAAGGGCGAGTTCAGCTGCCAGAACTCGCCCTTTTTCATGTCTAAACTGCCTTAAAACACGAATTTTCTGGAATATACATCACCAAAAACCATCAAAATTGGCGATATTGGCAAAATTTTTAAATTTCCAATTAATCATTAAAACCAACCGACCGCCTCTAGTTAGTGAGCGGGGCGATAGTCCCACATTGAACAATCAAGGAGAACAGATTATGGCTCTATCAATGCACACTAACTACGCTTCGCTGGTTACTCAAAACACGCTAAGCAACACAAACAACATGCTTAACACTGCGATGGAGCGTCTAAGCACGGGTTACCGCATCAACTCAGCAGCTGATGACGCTGCAGGTCTACAAATCGCTAACCGTCTAGAAACTCAATCACGTGGTATGAACGTTGCAATGCGTAACGCACAAGACGGTATGTCTATGCTGCAAACAGCGGAAGGTGCTTTCGATGAAGCAACTAACATTCTGTACCGCATGAACGACCTAGCAACACAAGCAGCGAACGGTACTAACTCTCAAGCAGACCAAACTGCACTTGATAAAGAGTTTGCAGAGCTTGAAACAGAGCTAAACAGCATCATGACTAACACTAAATTTGCTGGCGACGCTTTGTTTGCGACTGGTGGTGTTAAAGGCGGCGGTCTTACTCTTCAAATCGGAGCTTCTGGTGCAGAGACACTAAGCCTAGCAACAACAGTTGACGGTGCAGTTGGTACAGCGTTTGACACTCTTACTACAGGTTTCACTAACTTCAGCGGCGGCGCAGACGTTGCAGCAGACCAAGCAAACGCAAAAACGGCTATGGGTGAAATCCAAACGGCAATCGACCAAGTGGGCGCAGCTCGTGCAGGTATGGGTGCAACAATCAACCGCCTAGACCACACAGTAGTGAACCTAAGCAACATGGTTGAGAACACATCTGCAGCGAAAGGCCGTATCACTGACGCAGACTTTGCTGTTGAATCTTCAAACATGACGAAGAACCAAATGCTAATGCAAGCTGGTACAACGGTTCTTTCTCAGACTAACCAGCTGCCAGGCATGGCAATGTCGCTACTGCGCTAATAGAGACTCACTATTCGCGAATAAAGCGCAAAATTTAGTTCGTCCGAAAACTCAAAGCCTCCCTCGTATCTGGGAGGCTTTTCTTTGTCTGAAAAAGCGCTTGGAAAAGCGTTCTAGCGACGGATGTAGATGGAAGTGGCTTCGTTGGTGTGGCTAGAAGGAATGCGAAAGCCTGCTTTCAGCATGGTGTTATGTAGAACTTTGTTGAACAGCTCCAGCTCGGCAGATTCCACACCTCGATGTGGCTCATACGCTTTGAGCTCGGGAAATCGAGAGAGCGCCTCTACACGAATGTTCGCCAGTTCCTCAGCATTAATGTTCTGTTTACTGCGCAGTTTGGTGCCAATGAAAGCCTCATATGCACGGGCACACTTCATCAGTCGTAAAACAAAGTCATTCATTATTGTCGTTCTTTTTTTAGTCGAATTAGGGGGAATAGCCAGCCGCTAGCAACCACAAAAATTGCAGGGGCATAAGATAGCAAACCTTTGCATTCAAACAGGATCAGAAAAATCTGAATCCTTTAGCAGTAAACGCCTAAACTTTCGCATGATGCGTATCGCTACATGCCTGTCTTTTCTTCCCTCCATTGCATTAAATCTTTCACCACTTTTGGTCGCCTTTTTTATTTGGGAACCCCTTTAACTATCAAGGGGAAAGCGGAACCAGCAAGGTGGAAAAGCCGCTTCCTCCCAACACACAAAATAGAACGTAAGATACTGTTTTATATAGGTATAGATATCAGGCACACATCTTGCGATTGAGTATTTATTACTGGCATAGAAAAGCCAAATACAGATGAGAGAGGGAGCGACCTCATGAGTTCGTTAGATCCAATTACCATGGCAACCCAGTTCGCCACGTTAGATGTTCAGCCATTTCAACAGCGCTACCAATTGCAAGCCGATCGATACCAAGCGCAGCTTACTGCTTTAGGTAAGGTGGAAAGTGCACTGCGTGAATTCCGTACTGCGGTTAACGAGATGAACAGCAGCACAAACAGCATCATCAAGAATACGGCAACAACCTCTCAAGATGGCTTTTTCACCGCAAGTGCCGATGCGAACGCGTTAGTCGGTAACTACCAGATCTTTGTTGAGCAAGTCGCCACTTCACATCAGATTTCTACGGGTATGCCTGCAGACTTGGAGGCCACTACCGAGGTCCCAACTACCGGTACGTTAGAGTTCACCATCAACGGTGAAACCATGACGTTAGATATGTCGACGGTGGATACTGACGGCGATGGTAAAGCGACCATGACGGACCTAGTCAGCGCGATCAACAACAACCCTGATAACCCAGGCGTGAATGCCACACTTGTTCGCTCAAACGGGCAAACACACTTCATGCTCTCTAGTACCGAGACAGGCGTGGCAAACACAATCAATGTCAGCGCGACGGGAACAGGACAAACTTGGTTTGAAGATGCGTTCACCAACACGACAGAAATCAGCAAACCGCAAGATGCTGTTATCTGGCTTGGCGCGGAAGGAACCGGTCTTCAACTCACCAACTCAAGCAATACTTTTGAAGGCGTGATTGATGGTGTCGACATCACTGTCACCAAAGCACAAACCTCAGGAGAAGCACCGATCTCAATGGAAGTTGGCGCAGATAGCGAGGGCACGAAAGAACAAATCACCAAGTTTGTCGATACCTATAACGCATTGATTTCGACCTTAGATGAATACACTCAAATCGGCGGCGAAGACCAAGCTCGTGGAGTGCTCGCCAGTGACCCTACCTTGCGATCTATTGAGAGCCAATTGAATACGCTCGTTCGTGGTGAGCATGGTGGTATGCGCTTAAGTGAAGTCGGCATCACTATTGATCGTGACGGCAAAATGAAGGTCGATCAGGATAAGTTTGCCGAAGCACAGAAGAACAACAGCGCTGCACTAGAAACCATGTTTAACGGTGATGGTGCCCTGCTCGACTCACTTGATGACATGGCAGAACCGTTCTTGAAATTCTCTACAGGCACGTTCAATTCTCGCAAAGATGCGCTGCAAGCCAACTTAGACCGAATTGAAGACAAACAAACCTCTTTACAGCGTAAGTACGAGATGTCGTACAACCGCTACCTCACCCAATTTACTCAAATGAACACCTTAATGACGCAAATGAACCAAACCATGTCGATGTTTGGCTAACGCTTTTAGGAGAAGTACTTATGCTAATGGATTCCGGCTACGACTCATACCAACAGGTCGATCTGGATGCTCAAGCAGCATCCGCCAACCCACATCAACTCGTTGTCATGCTGATCGACGGGTTGCTCGATGAAATTGAACGTGTCCGCGGCCATTTGGCTGCCAATCGTCTTGCTGAGAAAGGAATTGGCATTAACAAGTGCATGAACATCCTTATCGGATTAAGCAGCGCATTGGATGAAGAGAATGGCGGTGAGATCGCTGAGAACTTACGTCAGCTCTACGACTTCTGCCAAGTCGAATTGTATTACACCAGCGTACAGAACGATGCGACACGTTTAGACAATGTAGAGCGCGTAATGGGTAACATTCGAGAAGGATGGATGAACTTTGGACAGCAAGCATAAAGTGTCGCCGGAGCGATTTCGCCACTTATCAAAACTGATCCAAATCGCCACTAAAACGGCCGATTGGCAAGCACTCAAACGCTACGACTTACAGTTGCGAGAACTGCTTATCAGCCATAAGCCTTTCTTGAAAGATCCGAAACTCGCACCGGAAATCCAGCGAGCAAAAGCGGTGCATGCTACTGCGTTTGCTGCGCTTGAGAAAGCCACCAGCGAACTACAGCAGGAGATGAACATGGTGAACGACCAACAAGAACGAGCCATGGCATATCAACTTGCGATGACGATGGAGCTAACGCAATGATGGTTACCAACTCAATACCTGCGAGTTCACCTTCTCAATCGACAGCCGCAGGGAAGATCTCTCACGCTCGTTCAGAGCAAGGCGTTTCACCAGCAAATTCAGCCACGGTCACTCAACAGGGCCAAACCAACGCGCCTATCACCGTTGCCGGGTTTCGCTTAAATACGCAAGCCTCACCGGCGGAAGTGATGCGACCTGACGCCAGCTCACCAGAGCTCCACACAGAAGACACCTCTGACGAAACGTTACTAGGTAATGCTTCATCAGAGGTGAATCTGGCCACCCAAGCGCAAGCTCTCATGCAGGGAATCAGTAAGGCGGCCACTAAGCAAGGCGATACCAACCAGCTTGCACAAGTGTCGGCAAATAACACATCGCAAAGTGCAAACATGGGCGCTCAAGCCAACCCAATGCTTACAGCCCCCGCGCAAGAAAGCCAAAGTGGTGTGCAAGCGAGCGTGGTAAATTCACTTAAAGTTTCTGCTTCTGATTTGCAAACGTTGCTGAATCAACCTACTCATGGGCAAGCATTCGCAGCCAACACGCAATCGCAGACACCAAACGCGCAACATTCAAATCCAACCTCACCGCTTGCAGCAACTCAAGCTCAAGGTGCGGAGTGGGCGGCGGTTCGCGTGGATACCAGCTCTGGTAGATGGGGCGAGCAGATGATGCAAGTGCTGCAAGATCGCGTGACATTACAAGCTCAGCAAAACCTACAAGAAGCTAAAATCCGTCTCGATCCACCAGAGTTGGGCAAATTGGATTTATTGGTACGCGTGGAAGGTGACCGCTTGAGCGTGCAGATCAACGCCAATACTGCCGCAACTCGTGAAGCCTTAATGCAGGTATCTGAGCGCCTTAGAACTGAACTGCAAGAGCAGAACTTCGTTCACGTAGACGTCAACGTCGGCTCAGATCAAGGTCAAGAGCGACATTCTCATGATGGCTCTCAAGAAGAAGCAACCGTCTTCGCCGCGCGTGAAACCAACGCCTTTCAATCTAATACAACAACAAACTATTCAGAGCATTGGCTGAACACTCAAGCCTAATGAATCATCGAGGAAAAAGGTTATGACCAAACAACAAATGATCGCCCTGTTTATCACCATGATCATCACCAGTGCCCTCGTTTCCGCTGCCACTGTGGTCGGCGGTATTTGGTACCTCAACAAAAGTTCAGAGTCTTCATCGTCAGAATCCAGCGTTAGCGCCTTCTTGGAGGACTCACCGCTGGCATTCCTAACTTCTGAACAACCAACAACAAAAGGCCCAAGCTTTCATCCATTAGATAAAGTGGTGCTGACCATCAAAGGCAAGAAGCAAACTCATTTTGTGATGCTGGAACTTGCGGTGGAAACACGCCGCCCAGAGCGTATTAAGGATATTGATGCTTACATGCCGATGGTTCAAAACTCACTGCTAAAACTGTTCAGCGACAAAACCTTTGATGAGCTTCAGCAGGCGGGTGCCATTGATATCCTTCAAAGCGAAGTCAAAGAGACTCTGCTGCTTGCGTTCGCAAAAACCGACATCGTTCGTGATATCGATGATGTTCTGCTAACCAAGTACGTTGTGCAATAACGGAGCACAGCCATGTTGGAGATGAACTTACAGGAAAGTTATACCGCGACGGAGGAAGTGAATACGCCGTCGCGACCGATTGATGAAAATGCACTGCTGCAACGTCACCAAGTCATGGTTAAGCGCGTGGTCAACCAACTGCGCGTTCATGCGACCTCGCACTGCAGCATTGAAGACATGCAGCAAATCGGCTTGATTGCGCTTGTCGAAGCTGGGCGTCGTTATGGGGATGTGGATGATCCACACTTCCCCGCTTTTGCCGTTTGTCGTGTTCGTGGCGCGATTTTGGACGAGCTTCGTCGTTTGGATTGGCGCTCACGCAAAACCCGCCAACAGGCGCATGAGCTTAACGATGTGACACGAGATCTTACTCGGGCACTGGGCAGAATGCCCACCGATGCTGAAATAATCAAAGCGCTAGGTACTGATGAGCAAGACTACTATAACCGCCAAAACGCCGCACTCGCGGGCGAAATGCAAAGCCTCGACCAATTGATGGAAACTGGCGGAGACAGCCACCTTGGCGGCCAATATGACGGCATGGAACATGAGCACATTCGCCGTAGCTTAGACACTGCGCTGGGCAAAATGTCGAAACGCGACCAACTGTTGCTCACCTTGTTCTATCAGCATGAACTCAACCTCCATGAAATCGCGCTCGTGCTCGATCTGACACCACCTCGCATCTGTCAGTTGCACAAACAAGCGCTTAAACAACTCAACCAATTAATGTCCTCTTAGGAGTCACAAGATGCAAAAGTTTTTTGGAGCCATTACTGTACTGATGTGTGTCTTCGGCGGATACATGTGGGCAGGCGGTAAACTCGGCGCTATCTGGCAGCCAGCCGAGTTCTTGATCATCATCGGTGCGGCAGCAGGTTCACTGATCATTGGCAACCCGCCCCAAGTGTTAAAAGAGATGCGTCAGCAAGTACGTGCGACCATCTCTGGCCCGCGTCAAGAGTATGAGTACTACATGGAGCTGATGGCGCTGCTTAATAACCTACTCGAAACCGCACGCAGCCGCGGTTTTAAATTTCTCGATTCGCACATTGAATCACCAGAGCAGAGCTCAATTTTCCTCGCTTATCCAAAAGTCAGTAACGATCATCGTCTAATTTCTTTCATTACCGACAATTTTCGTTTAATGGCAATGGGACAAATGTCGCCTCATGAATTAGAGGGACTGTTAGAACAAGAAATCGAAGCGATTCAAACCGAGATGCTTTTGCCTTCACGCTCCATGCAGCGCACAGCAGAGGCTCTTCCTGGGTTCGGTATTCTTGCGGCAGTCGGTGGCATCATCATTACCATGCAAGCCATTGATGGCTCAATTGCATTGATTGGTTATCACGTTGCCGCCGCCCTCGTTGGTACATTCATTGGTATTTTTGGTTGTTACTGTTGTTTAGATCCACTCAGTAACGCCATGGCTCAACGAGTTAGACGAAACATGACGGCTTTCGAATGTGTACGCGCCACTCTGGTTGCTTACGTTGCGAAGAAGCCTACCTTGCTCGCTATCGACGCTGGCCGTAAACACATTCAGTTAGACATCAAACCAACTTTCAACCAAATGGAGAAGTGGCTAGCTGAACAGGAGGGATAATGCAAAAACAAGAGCATGTGGTGTTCAAACGCGCGAAAGCACATAACCATGATGAGTTTCATGGTGGCGCGTGGAAGGTCGCGTTTGCCGACTTCATGATCGCGTTGATGGCGCTGTTTCTTGTCCTTTGGGTCATGCAAGTGGTCGACAAGGAAGAGCGCAAAGCCATTGTGGCGCACCTTCATAGTTCGAGCGTTTTTGATAAGAGCTACGGTAACCCTTTCGATACCTCACAAAGTATCTCTCCTATCGACTTGGCACAGGACTCTTCTGTGCCAAGTAAGCACAACTCTAACCACGTCGTCAGCTCTTTCTTCCAAGGTGACGGCGATGGCCCAGAGATTGACTCGCTTATCCCAGGCAATTTCGATACCCAAGAGCAACTCGCTCTGCTGGCCAAAGTGATTGATGAGGTCGTCGGGCAAATCAGCGCGCAGGGTAACGTTAATGTCACCATTACCCCGCAAGGTCTGCGCATTGTGCTGCAAGATGACTACAAGCAACACATGTTCAGCCGTGGCGGCGCAGAATTAACCCCTTTCTTTGAGGATTTGTTACTTGCGCTTGCTCCCGTTTTCGAACGCATCAGCAACCCATTGATCATCAGTGGCCATACCGATTCGACACCGTTCAAAAAGCGTTTTGGTCGACAATCAAACTGGGCGTTGTCTGCCTCTCGTGCTGATGTTGCAAGAAATACCTTAGTGGAAGGCGGCATGCCAGACGATCGCGTCATGCAAGTGACTGGGATGTCAGATCGTGCCTTGCTTAACCCAAAAGAGCCCGACTCTAGCGAGAACCGCCGAATTGAGTTATTCATACTGACCACACCAGCAGCACAAGTTTTGGAAACCTTCTTCGGCAATCAAGAAGACAGTGAGCTACAAAAAGCCAAACAGCAAGCAGAGTTTAACCAGCCAGTGATTAGGCAAGAAGTGATTCGTTACTCAGTCGAACCTGACGATACCAAACCTCAGATTCAAGACCTATAACCCCCTAAAAGGTCACCAGTTTCTACCCTCTGCGTGACCTTTTCCCCAACGATAATATTGCTGAAATTTGTGTAGTTGAGTTCGATATGTCCGTACCTGCGCCCAATAAATCCAAAAATGACTCGCTCAAAAAAGCCTTTCTCTGGCTGATCATTTTCGACTACCTATTGCTGACATTTTTTCTCACTCAACTATCAAGCCTCAATCTCAACAGCGGCACCATGATTAGCCTACTGCTCGTGGTTTATAATATTTTGCTGGTTTCGCTCTGCTACCAGCGTACCAGCAACCATGATTCTTACATCATCTATCCAGTGCTTTCAGCAACACTATTAGCGTTCGTCTGCTTTCTGTATTTTTTCTTTCTGGTGTAACTCGTTAGCTTTACTGCTCTCTTAATCGCGCTGATGCAGATATCACTAACGTATCAGAGCTGAGTTTCGCGACTTGGAAAAAGCCGCCTTTTGAGGAAAGTTGACTCGCATTGAGGTTATCTACATCCAACTTCTTAAACCAATAGGGAGCGAGTGAGCACTGTGCTGACCCTGTTGCGATATCCTCATTGATGCCGATTTTTGGCGCAAAGTAACGCAAAACATAATCGTTAGGCCCACTTTGAGCGGTGACCATCACAGCATGAAAGTCTCGGATTTGGCATAGGCGACCAAAATCCGGCTGGTACTGTTTCACTTGCTGCTCAGACGCTAACACCACCACAAGATCTCGGGTAGTGACAACATCTAACACTTGCACACCAGATTGCTCTAAGTTTAATAACTGTAAATCTAAACTGGCAGGAACAGGACTGGCATCCCATGCAGGCAAAGCCATTTGGTACTGAGTGCCATGCTTAGCAATGGTGATGTCCCCATAATTACTGTGCAACTTAACAGAGCGTTGGTTTAGATGAGCAATCAACGCAGCGCCAGCGCCCATACTGCCATGACCACACAAGTTGATTTCACTGGCCAAAGAAAACCAACGAATCCACCAACGCCCATCCACACAACAAAGGAATGAGGTGATAGGTTGGCCGATACTTTGAGTTATCTCCAACATCTCTGAGTCACTCAACCACTCAGACAAAAACACTACGCCACAAGGATTACCTTGCGCATCCTCAGAGCAGAATACATCATAAATTTGGGTATCGATAACTCACCTCATATCGCCATTCAAACATCAAATTGCTCGGTAATAACAAACATCCCTAAACGATGGAAATGCTACTTTTACCTAACAGAAGGTGAAAATATCGTGCGACAAATCATTACGCAAGCACGCTCATATCATTAAGTGACCTTAAGCGACGATTTATCTCTGTAAAGGTATAAACCAAATGAGGGGAATGAAAAAGGAAGCCGTGAGGGCTCCCCTTAAAGGTGGTGATTGAATTCTGAAACGTTAAGTATCGAAGCTCAGATTAACGAATCATCAGATAAAAGATCACTCCGGCCGTAAATCCCAATATAGCCAGAAGATGTTGAGTCGGTGTTGAATTCTCTTCACTCTTCTTCTCTTTCAAATCACTTCGCACTGCCATACTGACTCCTTGTCTTTGGCCTGTCTTTAATTCCTGCGAGAATGCCTAGGCGAGGACATGCTCACTGATCATTTTGTTGAAAGAAACCAAGTCGAATGAGCCTCTGATCTCAAAGCGCACTCGGCCTACTTCACTTAGGAATAGTTCAATCTCACAATCCAGATCAAGCGTACCAGATGTTTCAATCGAGAACGCATTGATCTTGCTGTATGGCAAAGAAGTGTAGTCGACTTTTGATCCCGTAATCCCTTGCACATTGGCCGCAATAACGCGCTTGTTGGTGAACACGACTTGGTCACGCACCGTTTTGAAACCTGCAAAAATGCTCTCCCCATCAATTAAGAATTTATGGAAGTCCTCTCGTACCTTTGAAGTTTCAATCGGCTTGAGTTTAAATATCGATGAGTTTTCGAAATCGATCATGGCGTTCCCTTAGAACATAAATAAAAACGTTCATCAATTAATAGCAAAGTCTCTACCGCGAGCCTATTGATTTTGGTGACTTTTCTAACGCCATCTCGTTTTTGGTCTTTGCGCCAAGATTACTTCCACCCTTGACGCCATTTTTGTGAGTCTTTTAAGTCGTGCCAATCCAACTCTCGTTCTCGCTTCGTCATGACCGCTTCAATAACGCACCTCACTACGTTGCCTTCTTCATCAAACTCCATTTCTGAAATGATGAAATGCTTTTCTTTGTTTACTGGCTCTGCTGCTGTCCATTTGCTTTGCAGTAGCTTTTTAGGGTGAACTCGATTCATAACACTCTGCCATTCATCAGAAAAAGTTTGCTTTTCATACGTATAAACTCGCAAATGCAATCACATTTAATATTGGAAAGTTTTTCTTCAATATCGTGTATTTTCCAATTGGTTTGATCTGTTTTACTGACACTTCCTGTTACTTTGAGTCATGCACACAAACACAACACATCAAAAGAATGATTATGAATAAAACAACACTTTTACTTGCTTCCGTAGCACTGGCGCTTTCCGGCGTGGCTCAAGCCGATAAGCTGGAAGATATTCAAAAATCAGGCACGTTACGTGTCGGAACCACCGGCGACTACAAACCGTTTTCTTACTACGATGGCAAGAACTACTCAGGCTATGATATTGATGTCGCTAAGCACGTCGCGAAACAGCTCGGCGTAGAGCTAGAGATCGTTCGCACAAGTTGGAAAGATCTTCTGACTGACCTGAACCAAGATAAGTACGACATCGCCATGGGCGGCATTACCCGCAAAATGCAGCGCCAACTAAATGCAGAGCAAACACAAGGTTACATGACATTTGGTAAGTGCTTCTTAGTCGCCAAAGGGAAAGCCGAGCAATACAATACCCTAGATAAAGTGAACCAAGCCTCAGTGCGTGTGGGCGTGAATATTGGTGGCACAAACGAAGCCTTCGCCGATGCTAATTTACAAAAGGCCAGCTTTACTCGTTTCGAAAATAACTTAGACGTGCCGAAAGCCGTCGCAACAGGTAAAGTGGACGTGATGGTTACCGAGACACCTGAAGGTTTGTTTTACCAAGTTACAGATGAACGTTTAGAAGCCGCTCGTTGTGAAGACCCGTTCACCAAAGGTCAGTTTGGCTACTTGATCCCGAAAGGTGAGCAGCGTTTGTTGAACACAGTGAACTTCATCATGGATGAAATGAAACTCAAAGGCATCGACGAGCAGTTTATGCACCATAACTCGCTCAAGTAGCGGACTAAAGCCTAGGAAAGAACGAGCAAGTCAGTATCAAACCGGAAGCTCAGCAGCTTTGTATGGATTACTTCCAGCAAGAGCTGAAAAGCGAGTAGAGTTGGCACAGCGTAGAAACAACAAAGGGGATATCACTATCCCCTTTTTCATTGGTTTGATTCACTGAGAGCGATTACATCACGCACTCTTTTGCTGCTTGTGCTTTCTCAATGCCTTCTTCAATCAGAGATTTGGTTTCTTCGCTGCCAATGGATGACATTACTTTGTTCATCACCTTATCCACTGTCGATTCAGAAGACGCCTCCACCAAACAAGCGTACGCATTGGCAATGTGTTCTTTGGCTTCAATTAAGGCCTGTGGATCACTGAAATCCACATTCATTGCTTCTTCAACCGATGCCGCTAACTCCTCTGCTGATTCAGCAGCGTCACCAAATTGATCAAGGTTGAATGCGTCTTCTACCGATTCCATCTGCTCTTGAACTGTATCAATCGCTTTGTTTGCGGCTTCTTGTGCTTGGTCAATGGCTTTGCTTGCGTCATCACAGCCGGCCAACGCCATTGCCAAAACCATTGTTGAGAGTGTTTTTTTCATATTTGTTCTTCTAACAAGTGAATCGCTAATCATCACAATACGTGATTAGCCGAGAGATTTTAATTTAAGAGTTGTAAGAAGAGGAAACAGAATCGCTTTACAGCCCTAAAAAACAAAGCCGCTCTAGAAAGCGGCTTTGGTGTTTAATAAGACGTTATACGTATCAGGCAATCCTACCGTGGCTGATTGCCATCATGTCATCGTAGGTGCGCTGTAGAGCTTCAAATGTCCATTCGAAGTAAACACGACGCTCCATAAGTGGTGCAATTTGGTTAGCATCAAACGATTCGATGGTGAGATCGGAATATTCCACTTGAAGGCTATTGCCATCTGTTCCCCAATCTTCGTATTCGCGATTGCCAATGAGATCATAAAGGTTGTTGCTCAAGAAGCTGTAGACCACTAGGAATGATTGTACAGTGTCTTCGGAGAAGTTAAGCATGCTCGCAATCTGCGCCACTTCATACGACTGCTCCTTATCACCTTGGTCAATATCAAGCCTTACTAACTGTGTTTCCCACGTTGCCATTTCACCGAAGGAATCAAAGACATGTTGATTCAAAGCTTCAAAGACCTGAAAAAACTCCTGGATCATTGAGATATATTTATCAGACATAATGTCCCTTATTGTATTTAGTTAACGGACGATCTTCGCCGCCGTGTTATTGCTCACCTAGCCAGTGATGGTTAAAAGTTAGACTAAAAGTTGCAGCATTACATACTGTACGTGTCATTTTGTTGTAATTTTTGAGTGATTAGTCAACTATTAGCGTTGGTTCGTCGATTCCCATATAGTCACAAAGCTCTCGCTTAATTCGATGAAACTCTTGAATTGAGACAAAGTAATCGGCGTAATCTGTCTTACCTTTTATACCAATATGAATCGACGTAAACGCTTGAATGGTCGAGGTAACTTCAATGGTTTCATTCGCTAATGAGAACGTCACTACATGATCCATATTTAAGTAACGACCTGATTCGATTTTTAATGCTTTCGCCATCGTTGGGTCCTAATGTATCGAGATAAATTGATGTTGGGAGCAGCACTTTTAAATGAAGAGAGAAAAGGTGCTTCATAGCAATGAGTATGCTGCTCAATTGACGTGAGCCTATCATAAGCACTCGCCCTAAAAATTAGATGTAAGACGCACTTTCACTCGGATTTACTTACAAATAAAACAGTTACAAAAATTCTGACTGCAAATTGACCAACAAAGAGAGACAAGATGTTGTTGACCTTAAAAAAGAAAAGAGCCACTCTCTTGAATGGCTCTATCTCTCTACGTTAAAGGCTTTTTAATTTAGCGCAGCGCTCGGCCTTAAACCAACTTATAGCTTAGGCGCAGCTTCAAATTGCTTAAGGTCATCAGTAATCTCATTCCACGGTGCTTTAGAGCCCACAAAAATATGAAAGCTGGGTTTGTCACAAGGGGAATCATCAAGGATGCCTAGACGAACATTCACTAAACCGTTGTTCTTCTTCGAGTAAAGGCTAGAGCCGCAGTGACGGCAGAATGAGAGTTCGGTATTGGCGCTCTTCTGATAGATTTGGATGTGTTCCGCGCCCTCAATCACAATCAGTTTATCCAAGGCAACGCCACCCGCTGACGAGTAATCGGATCCGGTAAATTTGCGGCATTCAGAGCAATGACAATTGCCCATGTATTTGAATTCATCCGCCACTTCGAGTTTTACCTTGCCACACAGACATGAGCCTTTGAGTACTTCCATTTTTTAGTCCTTCTCTTATTGGAATTACGACAACCATGCCAGTCCAATAAGACGAAATAAAGATAAGTAAATCAGGTTTGCAAAAATGGAACGAAAAATTGAGAGTCAACAGACAGATACAAGAAAGCCGAGCGTAATGCTCAGCTTTGGTCAGCCTTGCTCTTTAACGTATCACTGGCAAATTCTTCCATGTTCTATCATGAAGTAGTTCACAACCACGCTCGGTTATGACGATGTTTTCTTCATGAACCATCATTTTCCCCAGAGCAAACGCCATTCCCGGCTCCAGTGTGAGTACCATACCCGGTTTCAATATGACGTCACCGTCTGGAACATGAGAAGGCCATTCTGTCAGTTGCATTCCAAGCCCATGCCCCATGCGTCCGACATCATTACCTAATGCACCGTTTTTCTCGAGCACAGACCACATTGCTTGCCAAATATCACCTGTGGTTCGCCCCGGCTCTGCTATTTTTAGCCCCGCTTCGGTAGCTTGATAGACCGCATCATACGCCAGCTGAGTCTCTTCATCTATTTGACCAAAGGCATAGTTTCTGTCGAAATCACTGAAATACCCATCATAGTTTGCACCGGTATCAATAATCAGTAAGTCTCCCTCCGTTAGCACCCTATCACTCGGCCCCATAATGATGCTGTCATAGCCGCCGATTCCCGATCCAGATATTAAATAAGGGCAGCTGTCAGCCCCCAACCGCAGCATTTCTATATGCATTGCTTTACACGCTTCGCGCTCGGTCATTCCTATTGCGAGACGATGCTTCAAAAACTCAAACCCCGCAGCAGTCACCTGACAAGCAAAACGAATCTTGTCGATTTCAGCTTTCGATTTAATGCTGCGAATATCACGAACAATCAAAGAGACATCAACAACATCATGTTGACTCAACTTACTTTGTAGCAATTGAAAGTTTTGAGCAGGCATACGCAAGTGCGTTTCTGGACCAATCATGGCACCAATGCTTCGTGTGCACGTACTCACTTCAGCTAACGTCGCTGCCAATAGAGAAATGCCATCATCTTCTGGTCGAGGCGATGGCCAGCTTCTTACATCATCTACCCATGTACCTTCAAAGCCTGACGCGCCGATCTCCGGAACCACGGCAACAGGTTTACCAGTACTCGGGACAACGAGAAACCATGGTCGTGTAGGGCTCTCCCAAAACTGAGATTTAAAACCACTGAAATAGCGAAATTCAGGTTCCGTTGTAAAGAAAGCGGCGTCAATTTGCTGCTCTCTCATGCGCTTTTGTAACTCGTAAGTACGCTGTTCAAATTCCGCTTTTTCAAAGCCCCTGGGTGGTGCAATTAAAGGTAATGTACTCACTTTTAATCCTTTTTAGTGCGCTAAACACAGCGTTAGTTAAACAAAATGTCTCTTGGTAACAAGGCGATCTCAGGGAAGAAAATCAGCAACGCAGACATCAATATTAGGATGAGAAAGAAAGGCAACGTGCCACGTATCACTTTCATATACGGCTTTTCAAAGATGGCAATGGCGGTAAAGATATCGCAACCGAAAGGAGGGGTAGCGGAGCCAATTGCCATTTGTAGCGTCACCATAACACCCACCAAAATCGGATCGATTCCTGCGGCATTGACGATAGGCATAAATATCGGTGTGAGTATCAGTAACACCACAAGCGAATCGACAAACATACAGCCCACAAAGAAAGTTAACGCGATGATAAACAGGATGTATTCTGGTGACGCATTGTCCAGTTCAAGAGGTGCAAGTAATTCTTGAGGTATTTGTTCGAATGAGATGTACCATGAAAAAGCTTGCCCAATACCAACCAAAACAAACACAACCGCAGTAATCAGCCCTGTATTTAAAGCCGCATCACAAATGTCTTTGACGCCCAGTTTTCGGTATAAAAGGCATTCAACAATAATGGCATACAGCACCGCAAACGAGGCGGCTTCTGTTGGCGTGACAATACCAGAATAGATACCGCCAATAATCAACGCAGGGAAACCAAGAGGCAAAATCGCTTGTTTAATCGCGAGCAGCTTTTCCGCTTTGCTGGCTTTCTCTACCAAGGTAAGGCTGTCACTGTGTTTTACGCTGTAGGCATAGCTATACAGTGAAAACAGACCTGCCAAAACTAGCCCTGGGCCAATACCGGCGATAAACAATTCACCAACACTGGCATTGGCGAGGGTGCCATAAAGGATCAGACCAATACTTGGTGGGATTAAGAACGCAATGTCGCTTGCATTGATGATCAGCGCCATCACGAAGCTGTCTTTGTACCCTGCTTGCAACAGCTTAGGTCGCATGATTTGTCCAACAGATACAACGGTCGCTTGAGTCGAGCCTGAGACTGAACCAAACAAGGTACAACTAATACAAGTTGTGATCGGAAGACCGCCGCGCAGATGCCCAACAAAAGCCTGAATTAATCCCAGCAAATTGTATGCAGTGTGCCCTCTGGTCATGATGTCCGCAGCCAAGATGAACATCGGAACCGCAATCAAAGCGTTTGGCGAAATGCCAGTAACCATCTGCTGAATGACAACACCGGGTTCCACCTGAGAAAAGTGGATGAGGCCAATTAAAGCGCCCACTGCTAGAGGAACGATCATAGGAAAACTGAGAAACAGCAGGATAACCATCACCGTGACTAAGGTGAAGGTCATGACATAAATATCCGGCTCTCCAGCAATGATGTCAGAGATAAACTGTGTCACGCTACTCATTCGAATTCACCTTTGGTTTTATTTTTCGTTTCAATAACATCGAAGGACACGTAGATCTCTTGGTGTAGCAAGTTCATGATAAAACTCATTGAATATTGCAAACCGGCAATCGCAAATCCGATAGGAATGATTGAGTACACCCAATAAACTGGAAACTGCAATGCGGGACTAAGTCGGTTGATAGATTTAAGCTCTTCAACATAGAGCAAACCTTGGTACGCTAGATAGAACATCAGAAGCGCAGTGCACAACGCGATCATTGTGGTGAGGATTTTTTGAGCACGAAAACTCAGCGAGTCATAGACTGCTGTCATTCGTATGTTGCGACCTTGCCTTACCGCGTAAGCAAAACCCACAAAGGTCACCGTCACAATCAAAAACTGATTGAGCTCTTCAGAAAAAAATAGACTTTTATTAAAAGCATAACGGCCAATCGCATTAGCCGTAGAATTCGCCATCATGGCAAGAATGGCTATCATGATAAGAAAGCGTTCCAGCTTTTCCGTCACAACACTCATTTTATGTAACAGATCTTTCATCGCTCGCTGAGCTCCATACGTCCTTGAGCATTACCACCCTTTCTACCCTGATTGATAGGCAGAAAAGAGGGTTATCCGTTTCACTTACTCAAACGGATAACCGTTACCTTATAAAGCGTTATTGCGTTTTAGATGCCACACGCACTTCATCTAAGATATTTTCAAGAATGACTTTTGCTCCTTGGCGAGCTTCAGCCTGCTGGTCTGTCGGATAAGCATTCGCGACAACATCAAAATAGGTATCATGAAGCTGCTCACTCAGCACTTTAAAGCGCTCTCTTTCTTCTTCAGATAGAATCACCACTTCAAGATCTGGGCGCTCTTTAAGGATCTTCTCCATGTTTTCTTTGTTGATGCGAATTTGGTAATCGTAGGCAGCCTGATCTGCGGCTTTGATCGCTTTATCAACCATGGCTTGCTTCTCCTTAGACAAGCCGTTGTACCACTTGCTGTTGGTCGATACGGTACTCACATAAGGCTGCTGCCCTGGGAACATCAAATAGTCCTGAACTTCATGCCATTTCGCGTTGTATATGAAGTAGATTGGGTTGACCATGCTATCAATCGTTTTCAGTTGAAGAGAGCCATAAACTTCTCCCCAAGACAATGGCGTTGGAGTTGCTCCAAAGGCTTTATAAGTTTCAACAGGAATGGTTGAAGTGAACGTTCGGATCTTCTGATTGGCAAAATCCTCTGGCGTACGGATCGGTTTGTTGCCTCCCCAAACCATCTCGCCTTCAGACATCATGGACAGCAATTTTAGGTTCACACTCTCAAACTTAGGAGCAAGTTGATTATAAATCGTCGGGCTTTCCGTTAAGACTTGATGCGTGATTTTCTCATCCGTCCCCAGCACATAGGGTAAGCTCACAGCTTGTACTTCAGGCACGTAAGACCCCAAATGCCCAGCCCCAACGGAAACAAACTGGATGGTACCTTTCGCGGCAAGCTCGACTATGTCGTTTTCCGTACCCAACTGCCCGTAGTAATAAATACGAACACGAATGTCACCATCCGACTCTTTCTTGATCACCTCGGCAAACTTCTGAGCGTAAATATCTTGAACGTCAGTTTTGTCCTCTTCTGAAGCAAACTTCCATGTTTCGGCATGAACACCAAACACAACACCTAAGCTTAAAATTGCCGCGCTTAATTTTTTCATCCTTTTCTTCCTTTTCCTTCCAAGTGATACGCAAAATGAAACCCCTCATTTTCGCGCTTATCTTGAACTCACAGAGGACGACCACTTTTCAAAACCTCCGCCAGTCATTCTCCTTACGATGGGTTCAATCGATTTCTAACCAATTGAATCCAGTAGCTCGTACCGAGTTTCAAAATCCGATCGTTAAAATCGTATTTAGGGTTGTGCAATGCACATCCACCAACAGAATCAACGCCATTACCGAGCAACACATAACAGCCCGGCTTAACACGTAACATGCTGGAGAAGTCTTCCGAGATGGTTATCGGGTCACAATCGCCATCAACGTTGTTAATTCCCAACACTTGCTGCGCAGTCGACACGGCATAAGCGGTTTGTTCATGGCTGTTGATGGTCGGATAAAATGTATTGATGAATTCAAACGTGTAATCCGCACCTGCCGCTTGGCAAAGCCCTGCCACAATTTGTTCCATGCGCGTTCGGATAGTATCTAGGCTGCGCTCGGTAAAGCAGCGACAGTCTCCTTTAATGGTCACCGTTGTAGGGATAACATTCACCGTGCCGTCGGTGATAAATTCCGTTGCGGATACCACCGCAGAGTCATGAATTGCGCTTAAGCTTCGCGAAACGATGGTTTGCAGCCCCAAAATAACCTGTGCACCGACCACGAGAGGATCTACCCCTTGGTGTGGTAGAGCGGCATGCCCACCGACACCTTTAATCACAATTTCAAAGCTTGTCTCACTCGCCATCAATGAACCGGGCCTGACCATCAATTTCCCTTCCGCTAGTCCCGGAAAGTTGTGAATGCCATAGACTTCATCGATGGAGAATCGCTCAAACAACCCATCGTCAATCATGGCTTGCGCCCCTTTTCCATGCTCTTCATCGGGTTGAAATATGAAGTAAACTGTCCCGTCAAATTCACCGTATTCGGCAAGATAGCAAGCGGCACCAAGCAGCATGGCAGAATGTCCATCGTGGCCACAGGCGTGCATCTTCCCATCATGCTGAGAGCAGTAAGAAAAGGTATTTTTCTCATGTACATGAAGCGCATCCATATCGGCTCGAAGACCAATGCTGGCCTCACTTTGTCCGTTGCGCAGTATCCCAACTAAGCCGGTTTTTCCTATATTCCGCACAACTTCAATACCAAAGCTTTGTAGCTTGTTCGCGATAAAGTCTGCGGTCATATCGACATCAAACCCGCATTCAGGGAATCGATGTAGATGTTGACGCCACTCCATCATGTTCTGAATCAATTCAGAGGAGAGCTGGTTAGGGTCGATAGGCGTAGGTGAATGCATAACAGAAAATCCCTTAAAATCAGTTTTAAAAGCGAAGTAATTAAAGGTTGAGTGGCAAGTGCTGCTCTAAAAGGAGACCAAAACCTTCGATGTGCTTGGGGTAGTTAAGAAGTGCCAAAGCGTGCCAAGCCAGTACTTGATTACTGGATAACACTGGCTTGTTTATTGCAGCTTCAATATCGTGAATAACCGTGGTCGCTCGCAGCGCGGTACAAGAAATGAAAACGGCGTCAGCATCGGGATGACAAGCTTGTATTGCCGCATGAGCAATATCATTTGGCGAGATGAACGTCATCGCGGTGTCATCTTCAAAATCAAAGCCTACGATGTTCAGTACTTCGATACCTACCGTAGAGAAAAAGGCGGCCACGTCTTGGTTTACTGCTTGCGTATAGGGCGTAACAATGGAGACGCGCTTTATGTTCAATCGTTCAAACGCAGCGAGAGCTGCAGTGACTGGGTTTGTCACTTTTGCATCAGGGTGATGTGCCTGAATAAGGTCGGTAATGCGCTCTTCTCCGATCGCAATAGTGCCCGATGTACACGCATAGATAACCACATCTAGCGCTGTCCCAGGAAGAATCGTATCCGCCACCTCTTGGATTCCAGGCTCCATACGACGCAGATTCTCTATGGTTAGCGGATTGTAGTTGCGCACCCGACTGGTAAATGAAGCGACATCTTGTGGGAATAGTTGGCGTAAATCGTTCTCGATATTAAAGTCTGTCGCCAGCGAAATAACACCCACACGACCTGCACTCGCAAGATAATCCAGTTCATTCTGTAGCGCTACTGATCCCACTTCCATGCTCGCATCCTATCCATCAATATCTTGCTGAAACTTGACGTTTTGGTACTGCCAATTTGCCTTTCGTTTCGATTTATTATTGCTTTACATTTTGTTTACAAGATTAATAATGCCTTGACGACAACAAGGAATTTCATCGAATGACTCCAGTATTGTGCGGATTTTCTGCATTTTTGGTGAGCTATAGTGGTTTTCCTTTAATTAGTAAAAACAAGACATTCGCTCATGAGTGAGGTCACAATTCGGAGCCAGAGCATGATTAGCTCACAATATGGCTTCCATCCATTACAGGCAGAAAGGAATCGATCGTCATGACGTCAACGCCACCACTTTCCGTCGATAGTTTCGACCGCAAAATTCTCGACATTGTCCAGCATTCAAATAGAGCGACATCAGACACTATTGCTGATCAGGTAGGGCTATCACCAGCAGCGGTGCAGCGTCGATTAAAGCGCATGAGGGCTCAAGGGGTAATACAAGCCGATGTCTCTGTTGTGAATCCCAAGGCTGTAGGCCAAACCATGACTTTTGTTGTGCAAGTGACGTTGGAAAGAGAAAGAGTCGACTTGATGCACAATTTTAAGAAAGAGATGACCGCAAATCGTTCGGTACAACAGTGTTACTATGTGACTGGAAGTTCAGACTTTATTCTTATTGTCACTGCGGCAGACATGGAAGGTTATGACAAATTTACACGAGAAGCGTTTTTCGACAACGCCAACATCAAAAGCTTTCAAACCAACGTGGTGATGGATAACGTGAAAGTGGGACTTACAATCCCAATTGATGATCAATGATGAAAACAGAGAAAAGCAGTCAATAGTGGATATAAAAACGGCGCTTCCTTGAAAGCGCCGTTTAATGATTTCACCCATCAGGTGGTTTGAAACAAACTCGGGGCTCATTTCACCAACTGTTGGTAGAGTTCAGGGTCCGTTGCCCCCTCTGTACCTATCACTAGTACTTTACTTTCTGCCCCCAAACCAAGTGCTTGTGAATAGCTACCATCTTGACGAGCGATTACTGCTGCCGCAAACCCCGGAACCGCAGACTCCCCTGCTTCGATACGATTCTCTCCATGGGCCAAAAATCGCATGGCCTGAGGAATGGCATCTTCACTCAGCGTCATAAAGTCATCGGCACCATTATGAAGAATGCTCCACGCTAAGGTAGAGACTTCGCCACAAGCCAAACCGGCCATCAAGGTCTCTAAATCGCCTTCAACCACTACAGGTTTGCCAGCTTGCGCGCTTTTCTGCAGGCAATTAGCTTGCTCCGGTTCGACAATAATAAACCTTGGGCGCTGCGCCCCCCAAAGATCCCAGAAGTATCCACAAACCGCTGAGGCTAACCCACCAACGCCACCTTGCACGAACACATGAGTTGGAATATCCCCATCAAGTTGCTCGACAATTTCCGACAGCATCACTGTGTAGCCAAGCGCGACATCTTTAGGGATCTCCATGTAGCCTTCATAAGAAGTGTCAGAGACAATCACACGATCATGAGCTTTGGCTTCACTGTCAGCCAAACGTACCGATTCATCATAGTTACCGGAAATTCTGACAACTTGTGCACCGAAGGCTTCCATGGCCTGTTTACGACCCTCGGAAACATCTTTGTGAATATAAATGACGCACCCGCAGCCAAACATTTGCGCTCCCCATGCGACAGAGCGTCCATGATTTCCATCGGTGGCACAACTCACCACGATTTCGGCAGCTTCAGACTTCCACTCACCTTGTAGCAACGCTTGTATCGTCGGCTTCTTACCATAACGCTGCATAATCACATCTTGTAATTGACGAGCTACGGCATACGCACCGCCTAATGCTTTAAAACTTTTAAGACCAAATCTTTGCGATTCATCCTTGTACCAGAAGCACGAAACGCCGATCTGATCCGCGACTGATTTTAATGAATGTAAAGGCGTGGCCACATAACCCGGCCATTGAGAAATACTGTCGATCGCTAGTCGTGCGTCTTCTAGATTAAGAATCTCTCTTTGTTCGTCAGAATACGTAAGACTAGAACGCGATAAGGGATTGGAGAAGTGGCTCAGTTTACCCGTCAATAACTGCATAGATGCTCGTCCTTAAATTGTTCTATATTCAACTTCATACGGCGATGCGATATGAAATTGCCAACCATTAAAGTTTAACGAGCTTAGATGCAGCTTAAATGCCTTGTGCTAGGGTAAAACGCGGTTTTCGATGATTAACTTGATACAGAGTGAGGAAAATCCGCACAAGGGCTTTCTTTTATTAGATACAAAAAATCCACCGTATTAATTCAATACGATGGATTCCATTGTTACTTTCCATTAAAGAAGTGATGTGCGAAGAGATTTAAAACACGCAGTGCTTAGCAAAACCTGTTGCTTCGTTTGCCGTCCATTCACCTTTTGGTTTTTCTTTTAGGTCTTCACACCACTGCTCGCTACCGATGCCATCTTGCAGAACACAATGCTTCGCGAAATCAACTGCGTTGTCTGTTGTCCATTCTGTCTTTGGCTTTTCACGCATGTCTTTACACCAAGCTTCTGTACCTACTTCGTCAGAACATGCTGTTAGCGCTGTTGCCGCTAGCAGTAGCATTACCAGTTTTTTCATAAATTCAGGTTCCACTTTCAATTGATGAATGAACTATACCCAAAATATCACTGCTCGTGTTAAGCCAACGACAATTTATCGACTCTCGCTCCGTAAAGGAGGCAAAATTCAGCAAATGCAATCTAACTGCATCGATAAGTCAGTGAATGTGAGTAATGAAGTTTAAAGACGACGAGCTTGAGTCAGGGCTTGAAGGTTCGCAGAACCTGTACCAAAGCACGCTAAACGCAACTCTAATGCCATTTGTTCAAAATGCTCGACGATCGATTCTGTGCTGATTGTTGCGGCTTTTAATACCGCACCAGCTTGCCCAACAAGGTTGGCGCCAAGATGCACCGCTTTCGCTACTTCTAAGCCGTTATACACGCCACCAGATGCAATTAAAGGTAAGTCAGGATATTGGCCGCGAATTTGCTCTAAGCACTTAGCCGTTGGAATGCCCCAATCACGGAACAATTCAGCTGCGCGCTGCATTTTATTGTCTGTCTGACAGTAACCCTCAACTGCAGACCAACTTGTACCACCAGCGCCCGCGACATCAATCGCATCCACGCCCGCTTCGACGAGTTGTTTAGCCACCACTCCACTGATGCCAAAGCCCACCTCTTTGATGATCATCGGTACATCGACGCGCTGTTTTAGTTGCTCAATCGATTTAAGTACACCAATCCAATCATGATCACCATTCTGCTGAAAGGCTTCTTGCATCGGGTTAAGATGCACGAATAAAGCGTCTGCTTGGATAAAATCCACCGCACGCTGAGCATTATCGAATCGCTGTTTGTCTCTCAATTGAGCGGCACCCAAGTTGGAATACAAAGGCACGCCTTTAGCGAGATCACGAATGGTTTTGCCCAAACCTGAGTGAAGGCTGTCTTCTAGGCTCACTCGCTGCGAGCCAACCCCCATCGCAATGCCCATTTCACTCGCGGCTTCTGCCAAACGGCAGTTGATGATCTCTGCATCTTTTGCGCCACCAGTCATTGAACTGATCAAAAATGGCAGTGCCAATGAGTGACCAAGGAACTCACTCGAAAGATCGACGGCGTTAAAGTCACATTCAGGCAAAGCGCAATGCTCAAACTCGACAGACTCAAAGCCCGCCGTTTTGCTTTTCATGTTCATGTCATGATGTAAAACAGCGTCTAGATGTAAGTCTTTGCGATTAGATTGCGGAGCCATAATGTCACCCTAAAGTAAAACAGTCGCGCAGTATTGCGATCCTTGTCATTGCCGTCAATGCGAAAATTCGGAAATTGAACAATTTATTTACCGAATCGAGCCTTGTCTGCTCTCGCTTTATGACTAAGAAAGCATATCGAGGCGCTGCGTTTAAAACACTGCGCCTCACTGCTCTATTAAGCTTGGGTAACGATTAACAATGTTGCCACTCCGATGTGCCAAGAGTGGCAGTTCTAGATGTCATTTAGGCTATTGAGTCTCGACTGATTGAATAAGCGCCACCACCGTGCTGGTTATAGGTGGCGTGAACTGGTCTGGATCATCACAGAATTGAATTCTGCCTTTCTCTTCAACATGGAAAAGCGGAATTACCAGGTTGTCTTTGTGGTGCTCAAGGTAATCTTGGTAGGTAAAACTCTCACTTAGTTTGGTGTGTTTGATTTCTGCACCTTGGCTCAACAAACTGGCCATTTGGGCGTAACTGACATTGCCACCCATCAGCAGTTTGCCGTGATACTCTTCCGCAACCGAGTGTTTTTCACTGCCGTTGGTTTTATTTTTCTGCAGACAATGTACTTTATCTTCGCCAAACTCGCCGACAAACTGCATACAAGCCATGATGTTGAAATGTTGATCTGGCGTCAGTGCCACCACTTGACCAATACCAATTAGGTTCAAGTTGTCATCGGCGTGGCTAGAAATCGGATTGCCGTAGTAATGGTCTATGCCCAACATGCGAACTTGGCTAATGTAGTCCCAGTTCGAATCGGTGAGCAGAACTTTGCGATCGTATCTCGCCAGCGCTTTACCTATCTCTTGCGCCACTCGGTTTGCGCCAATCAATAGGAAGCCTCTTGGCGCCGGCTCAGCAACTCCCAACGCTTTCGCAACAGACCGAGCCGTCGCACTTTGCAGCACTACCGTGCCGATGATCACCATGAAGGTCATTGGCACCAACAGCATAGCTTCTGAAATACCGTATTCTGTTAGCTTGATAGCAAACAGAGACGAGATGGACGCGGCCACGATACCGCGCGGCGCAACCCATGAGAGGAACAGCTTATCTTTGAAGGTTAAGTTACTACGAATGGTTGAAACGAAAATTGAAAGTGGACGTGACACCAACTGCATGAAAACAAACAGCAACACCGCACCGCTACCAAGCGCAGCGAAATCATCCAGACTGATGCGTGCCGCTAGGAAGATGAACAATCCGGTGATCAACAAGATGGTTAAGTGCTCTTTGAAGTGGAGGATCTGCTGAATGTTGATGCCCTTAGCGTTCGCTAACCACATCCCCATCACGGTGACCGTCAGTAGGCCCGCTTCCGATTCCATCTGATTAGATATCGAGAACACACCGAGTACCACCATCAATACCGCAAACGGCTGAAGGTACTCCGGCAACCAAGCTCTACGCAAAATGGTGGCCACAGCAGCACCAGACAAAGCACCAATAATCAAACCTACCGCAATGATAGTAGCAAACACTTCAACGCTATTAACCGCATTGTGCGAAACAATAAACTCGTACACCATCACCACAAACAGCGCACCTAACGGGTCAATGAGTATGCCTTCCCAACGCAGAATATTGGCCAGTTTTGAGGTTGGCCGCACGGTTCGCAGCAACGGCACAATCACCGTTGGACCAGTAACCACGGTTAAACTGGCGAACAAGATTGAGAGCTCCCAAGTAAAATTAAGAAAGTAGTGCGTTGCCACACTGGTGGCTACCCAAGAGATGATCGCGCCAACAGAGACAATGCTCCAAACAGAGCCACTTACGCCACGAATTTCTTTAAAGTTAAGGGTTAAACTGCCCTCAAACAGAATCACTGCCACCGCGAGGGAAACTAAGGGGAAAAGTAAGTCCCCAAGAATCTCGTCTGGGTTTAGCCATTGCAGGATCGGCCCAACAATGATGCCCGCTAACAGTAAGAAGAGAATGGCAGGCAAGCGCATTCGCCACGCTAACCACTGACAACCTAAACCTATTACCCCAACCGCCGACAGCACCAGCGCTTCGTTGCCCACTTGCATTTATCATCACCTAATTTGTTATTGTTCTGGTGAGCTTTCACTCAAAACCGATTAACTCTATAAAAAAGATTAGTTTAGTGTGGATGCTCCGCCAGTTTTCGTTCAAATATGCGACTTCCTCTCAAATTTCTTGTTCAGTGTTGTATATCCCGTTAGCTTGTCACACAGTGAACTAAGCTTAGCTAAGTTGCTCAAAGTTAAGGATTCTCAAACAACGGATAGGGAGTGCAGCAGTTGTTTATCTCATTAGCGGTTATCTTGGCGATTTTCGCCATGCTCATCACGTTGAAAGCTGTCAGTCGAATATCGAGGCTAGAGGACGAAGTGTCTCAGCTTCATAAAGAGCTGGCAGAGCTTCGTGCGCGTTGGTTTGAGAAAGGCGCATCGCCGACTTTTAAACCTGAGCAACACGATACTCCTCAGTCACAACATGTTCTAACGCCAACTGAAAACGCGACACAACCCAATAAACCAGCACCGGAGTCTGAGTCGGAAGTTACACCTCTAGCAGCGAAACAAGCGCCACAGCCAATTGTTGAACCGAGCCTCCCTTCAGCCGATGAAGTCCATATCGGTGAGCTGGCGCAGAGCAGTGAATCCGTGTTCGAGAAACAAGCCAATAAACTGCTGACCAACATCCAAGAAAACTGGTTGGTTTGGGTTGGCGCGCTCGCCATGTTGATTGGTGGCGGTTACCTCGTACAAGTGATTGGCAGTCACATTGAGTTCTCTCCAATCATGCGCGTGACCATCGCATTCTCCATCTCTCTTGCTACCGTGATAGCTGGTGAATGGTTCCACCGCCGTGAACAAAAATCCCCAGACCGAGCAGGACGAGCGAAAGGCTTTACTTACGTTCCTGCCGCCATTACCGGAACAGGGTTAACTGGCATCTACTGCACGGTGATCTTTGCGTTTGTCTTCTATCAGCTCTTATCACCAGGTGCGTCACTGGTAATTTTAGCGGGCGCGGCATTTTCGAGCTTAGCGCTTTCTCTGCGCCAAGGGCCTTTGATGGCCGTGCTCGGCTTAATCGGTGGCTATTCAGCACCACTTTGGATTGGCGGTGCAGAGCCTAACTATTACTTACTCGCTGGTTACATCACTGCGATTTCAGTTGCCGCAACGCTACTGATGCAAAAGATCCGACACGCTTGGATTTCACCATCGATTACCGTGCCGCATATTTTGTGGATGTTATTACTGATTGAGAGCATACCGATAGAGCAACTTTTCTCATGGCTTGCGATCTTCCTATCACTCAGTTTGTATCTGCTGTTTGCGGTGCCAAGAATGGGTTGGATGCTCAAACCGCGTTACCGTCATTGCCAAGGCAAATGGACACATCCACCTACAGGTATTGCTCTCGCGATTACCTTGTTAGGGCTGTCGGCACTGGCTCGCATGTCTAGCGTTGATACCGCTGAGATGATTTACTTCTATGCCTTCTTTACTGCCATGATTTGGCTACCCGCCGCTCGTAAAACTTGGTCGTTAAGAATCTATTTACCATCAATATTGGTGCCTTCTACCGCGATCATGCTGCTTTCTATTGCGCTTGAATCTATCTATATGGCTGAAAGACAAACGCCAGTACTGGTCGCGCTCGGCATTAGTATTGTGTTGATTGCACTGCGAACATTATTCCAGACACTGGCAGGTGACCGCTCTCAACTGACAGGCATTCTCTTCCTTGTGCTCGCCCCTGCGATGACCTTGATTACCCTGCTGTACACCTACGAGTTCATGAGCCGTCATGTTTTAGGTTGGACACTCTTCACCGCTTCAATTGCGGTTTACTACGCCATGCTCGGACAAAGGTTCAAAGCGCTGGCACTGGAATGCTCTGCCATCATGCATGCCATTATTGCCGGAACGGCTTTTGTCTGGCTGAATGATACGTGGCTCACCACTGCCATTTCGATTCAAGTGGCGGTTATGGCGTTGCAGACTCAAGCCAATGTTTTCCGCCCAGCGAGTTGGGCAGTCAAAGTTGCAATGGGCATCTTAGTCGTACGTCTAACGCTGTTACCGTTTATTCCAGAGTGGCAGCCTGTTAATGCGGAACACTGGGCTTGGGTGCTGATCAGTTACCTGCCTTCTTTGGTGATTCTTGCTTACGCTCGCACTCTGTTACATCGCTCAGATACAGAACTCGCCAATTGGTTTGAAGGGGCGTTCTTACACGTCTTCTTGGTGGCGGTGTTCACCCAGACCAACTACTGGCTGACGGGGCAATACGGCTATCTTGGCTACATCGATTTCACTTCGACGATTGTGTTTGCTAACCAAGCATTAGTGATGGGTTTGGTTTACAGTTATCGCAGCCAGTTTGCACAGCAACTAGAACGAGTTTATCAAGCCTACAGCTATCTACTTTGGGGCACTTTTGTTGTGCTGATGATGTTGCTCAATAGCCTTGAATCGCCGTTGATGGTCAATAATGTTTCCGCGGAATCCATGCCTGTGTTCAACATGCTGTCTCTTGGCTGGTTGCTGCCTGCGATTATTTTGCTAGTAACCACTTACAAGCGTTGGAACACATTGCAGATCCCTCGCCCTGTTGTTGCCAGCTTTGGTCTTATCTTAGCGGCCGTTTGGCTAGGTATGTCGATTCGCCAGTTCTGGCAACCTATCTCTATGACACTAGCTCAACCAACTGGCATGGCAGAGCTGTTTACTTACTCGATTGCTGGTTTGATTGTCGGAGGCTTGCTGACTTGGGTTGGCGCAACACGCAAAGCAATGACGATTCAACGCATTGGCCTAGCCGTGTTGGCGTGCGTCGCGCTTAAGGTGTTCTTGTGGGATGTTCGCTCATTGGATGGCTTCTGGCGTGCGATCAGTTTCTTGGGTCTAGGCGCATCACTGATTGGATTAGGATGGTTATTCCAAAAACTCCACCGCTCGGTCGCAGAGCCTGTCGAGCACGCGGAATAGGGTTTGAGCTTAGAAAGAGATTCCCGACGTCGCTCCTTCGTCGCTCTCGAGAATGACCCAGAAGAGTATTGAGCGGTTGACGAATTCTAAGGCGGAATGCGTGACTGACGAAGTTCATAGAACTCAATATCCAAAGATCGTCATTCCAGAACTGAGGAACGAAGTGTCTGGAATCTCTCTTTTAATC
The DNA here is from genome assembly GCF_030248375.1 of Vibrio sp. B181a. NCBI lineage: Bacteria > Pseudomonadati > Pseudomonadota > Gammaproteobacteria > Vibrionales > Vibrionaceae > Vibrio > Vibrio sp. B181a. Next base: position 78,469 of record NZ_JAHGAD010000022.1, read on the forward strand.
GCGAACTAGAAAGGTGATTCCCAACCCTTTTCTGGGTTACGCAACCACCGATGAATTGAGAAGGGAATCTTGGAGTGTTCTTAACGCGCTATTTCAACTGGGTCTATTTCAAATAAAGAGTTATTTCAGCAGCGCCACAACCGTATGGCGACGAACATTCGCTTGTGCATTCAGCGCTTGGAATGTCGAGCTAAACTTACCGGAAGTGGCCATAAAGCCATCGAGTTTCGCATTGACATCAGCAGCACTTAACTGCTTGGATTGGCTCTGCACAGTGCGCATTTGAGAGTTCAACTCACCGTGAAACGCTTTGGCTTCTTCCAAGCTGGTTTGCACTTGTCTTATGTGCTGATTCACTTTGGCGATGGTTTGCTTGATTCCATCACGAGAGCCTAAATCAAAGCTCAACTCAGCGATGCCATCTGGTTCTGATTTTAGGTTCAGAACATTCGCTTGCCCTGCAGGAAAGCGATGACCTTCGCCCGTCACTAGCACCTTTTGCTGCATTTGTTGATATGCCGTATCGCGCGCTTCAAACAAAATGGTGCCGTCTTCTGCCAGTGAAGCTCGCATGCCCATCGCAATCAAACTGCGGTCGAGCATTTTCACAGTGCGCGCACCATCGGCTTGACCATCAAATTGGATCATCACCGATTGGCCTTGGGGAAAGTCTAAGCGGATTTGCTCGGCTTTCTCACTCAAACGATGCACGTTCAAACCGGGAATGGAGAAACGGCGAATATCCGCTTTATCCAGTTTGAGGTGCAGTTCGTTATCAATCACTTTCTGACCGTCAAAGCGTGCCTGTTCAACCACTTGTTTAATCGACGCTTTAGAACGTACTAACCCTTCTTGCAGACCGGGAACATTCTGTACGCCTTGGTTGACAGCTTGGGTCAAACCTCGCTTGATTTGAGTCAGCTCTTTACCGATCACTTGCAACGATTTAGAAGCGATTTGCACTGCAGTTGCTTGTTGCTGACCTTGAGTAAGCTGAATGCCAGAAACGGAATAGGCTGACGCGGTGTCAGCCTGAACTTGCGTAGGACGCGGCTTGATCGCACTGCTCGAATCCGCTGAGCGGGTTGGCATGATAGAGGCTTGTTCTTGCCCACCTAAGCGTATGCTATGGGGTCTTACCTCTACTGTGCTCATCACCATACAAAACTTCCTTAAATACGATCAAACAGGTTGAGATCGTTGATCTTCACGTAGCTAGCTTGCGTTGCTTGTAACGCCGCCATGTAGTTGCTTAAACGTACTGACGCCTCACCGTAATCCAATGCCGATAAGTCACTGGTCACCTTATCAACGAACAGCTTGTTTTCGCCGTGTGCGCTATCCATTAGGTCGAGGTTGTTATGGCGACCACCGATTTCTGTCATCGCCCCCAGTACGTTCGCCAAGGTATCATCAATGGCAGATAAGCTAGCGTCTACTTCCGCTTGAAAATTCGGACTCGGGTTCTCAAATTCTGCAATCAAAGCATCGATTTGGTTCAATACGTTATCGCCACCACCAAGCTCCAGAATCTCTTTCGCCGTCATGTTGGAATCCATGGTCACGCCTTTCGCGACGGTGACCACGCGCTTGTCGCTGTTGCCATCAACTTGGTACGCACCGCCTGCATTACTCACCGCTGGCGTGTCCGTCTGAGTACCAGAAAACAGGTATTGGCCTTCTTCGTCTTGCGCGTTGAATGAGGATTCAATGGAATCACGGTAGCTTTTAAGCTCGATGATCATGCCACTACGATCTTCATCGGTTAATGTGCCGTTCGCGCCCCAAAGCACCAAATCACGCACACTCTTCAAGCTCTCGTTGACCGAATCCAAATGGGTTTCTTGAGCAGAAAGTGTGGTTTTCAGGTTGGCGATATTACTCTGGTACTGGCCGATCGCGCTGTTTTCACGCTCAAGGTTCAGCAGCTTAATCGACGCCATAGGATCATCAGAAAGCTTGGTTAGTCGGTCACCCGTGGCCATTTGTTGAAGGACATGCCCCAAACCTGCGTTGTTGGTTTGTAGGCTTTGCAGCATCATTTGGCTAAATTGACTGTCACTGATTCGCATCTCGGGTTCCTTTTAGAATAACTGCAATACAGAGTCGAAAAGCTGGTTGGCGGTGCTAATGACTTTCATGTTGGCGTTGTGTGCGTTAGCAAATGTCATCAGATTCGCCGCTTCTTCATCGCTGTTCACCGCACTGACGTTGTCGCGCGCGGCATGCGCTTGTTTGTTCATTGCCGCTTTAGCTTCATAATCCGCTTCTGCTTGGCGTGCTTTGATTGCCGTTTCACCGACCATTGCGGTGAACGCATCGTTTAAGCTAAGCGAGCCATAGCCAGTGACTGAAACCGGCTTATTGCTCAGTTGAATCAGGTCATTCAATACATCCGCATTACCCGGAGTGCCATCACTGGAGAACGCTAATTCTTCAGCGCTGATATCGGTAATGGTAAGGCTCGCTGCTGGGTTTGCCGGATCGTAGCTAAACAGCGGTTTGCCCGGATTGCCGTTGAGATCTTGCCCTGTCGCCAGCACAGCGTTGTATTCATCCGCCAATGCTTTTGCCATGTCATCCAAAGCGACTTGATTTGGCTTAAGAACATCGGTTTGATAATCGTTAATCGCGCCCAACTTGCCGCCTACAGAGTGGTCAATGACAAAGCTTTGCGAGGCGAATTCGACACTCAAATCCGCAAGGTATGGGTCGCTTGGGTCTGGCTTCGCTGCCAGCTGACCATAATCCGATCCCATTACCAAAGGCTGACCAGAAGCGAGCGTCACTTGCATGCTGCCGTCTGGTTGGTCGGTAGTTTTGATTTCAACGATTTGAGAAAGCTCACCAATCAACACATCGCGAGTGTCCATCAACTGCGCTGGGTTACCACCTGTGCCTTGCATTTCGACAATCTGCTTGTTTACCTGAGCAATGTTCGCCATCAAGCTATTGGCATGGCTCAACGCGGCAGAGCGCTGGTCACTCATGTCTTTATGCTGATTATGAAGGGACTCGGTTAACGTATTGAATCGACGCGCCAACGCTTCGGATTCATTAATGATCTGCTGACGGTATGGGATTGATTCTGGTTTTACTGTGGCATCATTAAGCGCAGCATTAAGGGAATCTAACCCCGCAGAAACGCTAAAACCATCAGCACCAAGCGTGTTTTCAAGCTGGCTCATGGCGGTGGTATAACCTGCCGAATAAGCCGCCAAACTGTTGGTCGACCACGTTTGCTTCACCAAGAATTGGTCAGTAACACGGCGAATGCTCGTCACTTCAACACCCATGCCAGGGCTGAGCTTGTTGTACTTACCGTCACCAACAGAAGCCATCAATGCTTGTTGTCGGCTGTATCCCGGCGTGTTGATGTTAGCTACGTTTTGCGCGGTCACATCCAACGCCACACGGTTCGCGTTTAAGCCTGAAAGGGCGATATTAACAAGGTTCATTTACAGCTCCATTTTCCTGATCAGCGGCTGAGTAAACGCGGTCGTCATTCCGGCTTCACCGAGCACTTGTTTAACAGAGGCGACCGCTTGTAGCGTGGGATTAACTGCGTCGGTCTTCATCGCGATTTCATCGTTTTCAAGTTGTGACGTGCGTTCAAGGCTGACCACTTTTCCATCGTTCGCCGGAGAGACATTACGTGACTGGTCGAACGCCACTTCGCGCATTGAAGGGCTAAGTTGTTGGATCAGCATATTGGCGATACCAGAGTTCTGTTTTTTCGCCAACTCCATCGCTAATTGCCCATCGTACATATCGCGAAACACACCTTGTTGCTGGCTAGCAAACGGGCTGTCTTTGTCGGCCAATACATCACTGCTGCTGCGCATTTGACGTAGCACCATTTGTAGGAACATCGCCTCGAATTGACCCGCAACCACTTCAAGAGCGCCTTCTTGATCGCGACTTTTCTTAATGCTCGCTAGGGCGCTGTTGTCGTGATACAGCATGGTATTGAGTTGTGCTTGATCGCCGCTCGTGTCTAACTTCATCGCTAACTCCTTAAATCACCACAAGCTCAGCATTCAGCGCGCCCGCTTCATTCAATGCTTGCAGAATCGACATCAGATCCGTTGGCGTTGCGCCTAAGCTGTTTACAGCGTTGACGATGGTGTTCAGTTCCGTGCCCGGAGGCCAAATCACCATTTGCGCTTGTTCTTCGTTCACATCGATTTGGGTTTGATCCACCACTTTGGTTTCACCATCAGCAAACGCGTTCGGTTGGCTGACTTGTTGAGATTCAGAGATTCGAACAGTCAAGTTGCCGTGGCTTACTGCCGCTTCACCCACTTTGACATTTTTACCGATGACGACGGTGCCAGTACGTGAGTTGAAGACGATTCGAGCTGGTTTACGACCTTCTTCCACGCTCATCTCTTCCAACATCGACATCATGGTGACACGCTGTTGGGTGTCCATTGGTGCTCGCATTTCGACGCGCGCTTTGTTGATGGCTTTCGCCACGTTTGGACCAAACGTATTGTTGATTTCACGGGCGATGTTTTTCGCCGTGGTGAAGCTAGGTTTGCGCAGATTCAACGTGATTTCGTCACGCTGGTTAAAATCAGTTTCGATTTCTCGCTCCAACGTTGCTCCATTAGGAATTCGGCCAGCGGTTGGTGTGTTTACTTCTACTTTAGAGCCGCTTTTACCCTCAGCGGATAAGCCCCCCACCACCACACTACCTTGAGCGATGGCATACACTTCGCCATCGATACCGCGCAGTGGCGTCAACAGTAACGTGCCGCCACGTAAGCTTTTCGCATCACCAATAGAGGAAACCACTACGTCCAGTGTTTGACCCGGTCCCGCCATTGGGTCAACGGATGCGGTAACACTTACGGACGCCACGTTACGTAATTTCGGGTTCATGCTGTCATCAATCTGAACCCCAAATTGGCGCAGCATGTTGGTAATCGATTGGGCGGTGAATTTCACTTGGTTACGGTCGCCTTGACCGGCCAAGCCCACCACTAAACCGTAACCGACCAATTGGTTTTCTCGGATGCCCTGCACATCCACCAAGTCCATGATCGGAATTTCCACTTCGGCATGTGAAGTAGCAGGAAGCCCCAAGGTCAGAGCCAATAGGAAAGAAGTAAAGAATGCGTTGATTGGCTTCATTAGAATGGTACCCATGGGCTGTTGAAGAACTGCGTCAGCCACCCGGCTGCGTTGCTGTCGGCTAATGCGCCGCGACCAGCGTAGGTAATGCGAGCATCCGCGATACGTTGAGAAGACACTTGGTTGCTGCGGTTGATATCATCCACGCGCACAATGCCCGTTAGGCGAATAAACTCGTCGCCTTGGTTAAGTCGAAGCCACTTTTCACCGCTAATGCGAAGCACGCCATTTGGTAGTACCTCATGTACCGTCACGGTGATCGCACCTTGTAATTTGTTACCTTGCGAGCTGGATGCGCTGCCATCAAAGCTGCGACTGCCATCGACACTCACACCCAACTCTTCAATGGTCTTGGTGCCAATGGTAGGCGCGGCAAAGTCTACGGTTGAGCTTTTGCCAAACTGTGTGCCCGCTTTCTTGCTTGAAGAGGTTTCTTCAGAGAGCTGCACGGTCAAAACATCACCGACTCGGTAGGCTCGGCGATCTTGAAATAACGTCATGGTGTATTGGTGACGATAAAGGCTGCCGGACTTGGTCTCTGGCAAGGTGTAATCCAACACTGGTGGCGCGTATTCCTCTGTGTTTGGTTCAGGCGGAATAAACTCATCACGACCTGCACATCCCACCAGCAACACGACGGCAACTGCCCAACTCTTCGAAAGCCATTTCATTGCTTTTTCCTTCATCATCACCAATTTCTTACTTACATCGACTGCGCGACAAACTTCAACATGTCGTCAGCGGCAGAGACCACTTTGGCGTTCATCTCGTACGCGCGTTGAGTGGTGATCATGTCGACCATCTCTTCCACTACCTGCACGTTTGAGCCTTCTAAAGCGCCCTGTTTGATGCTGCCCGCACCGTCTTCGCCCGCAATTAACTCATCAGCAGGACCACTTGCTTCTGTCTCACGGAACAAGTTACCGCCAACGGCTTCTAGACCCGCTGGGTTGATGAACTTCGCCAGCGTGATTTGACCCAACTGCTGCGGTGTTGGATCGTCAGCCGATGTGGTAGTTACCGTGCCATCCACACCTACAGAGAACGAAATCGCGTTGTCTGGGATTTGAATTTGTGGTTCTAGTGGCAAGCCTTGGCTGTTGACCATCAAACCCTCTGAGTTGATGTGGAACTGGCCATTACGCGTGTACATGATCTGACCGTCAGAATTTTCGATTTGGAAGAAGCCTTGCCCCATCACCGCTAAATCCAACTCTTGAGTGGTGTTTTGTGTGTTGCCTTGGGTGAAGACTTTCTGCGTACCGACTACGCGAACACCAGAACCAAGCTGAACACCGCTTGGCAGTTCATTCACTTGGTCTACTTGCGCGCCCGGCTGACGCTGAATGCTGTAAAACAAGTCTTCAAACACCACGCGGTCACGCTTAAAGCCGACCGTGTTAACGTTCGCTAGGTTGTTAGAGATGGCTGTCATTTTGGTATCTTGAGCTGCCATGCCCGTTTTACTTACCCATAATGCTGAATGCATTGATTATCTCCTTTGGACGAGAATCCCTTGGTGAGAGGGTTATCTCGCCGCCATCAATTTGTTTCCGGCTTGCGCCAAGGTTTCTGCGGTTTTCATCATGCGAACTTGCATTTCAAAGTTACGTGTCAGCGACATCACGCTAAGCAACTCATCAATGGCAGACACGTTACTTCCCTCAATGTGCTCTGGAGAAAGCTGCACGGTTTCATCCGCAGGGAAAGGCACGCCATCTACGCTGTGTAGCAAGCTGTCGCTCTCTTTTTGCAGTTGATTGATTGCTGGTTTCACCATCTTCAAGGTGCCCACTTCTACTTCTGCACCACCACCCGGAGGAATCACAGAAACGCGGCCACGTTCACTGATTTCAATCTTCTGAAAATCAGGTACAACGATGGGGCCGTTTTCACCGACAACAGGGAAACCATTGATGCTCATTGCGCCAAAGGTATCGACTTTGATGTTGCCTGCTCGGGTGTACGCTTCATTGCCAATTGGCGTTTCGACGGTGAGATAGCCCTCACCCATGATCGCCACATCGAGAGGACGACCGGTTTTCATGATGTCGCCAGAATCAAAACGCGTTGCGGCTGAGTTGGTCACCACCATGGTGCGGCCATCAAAGCCCGCACCTTGTAGCTCAACGCTGCGGACGCGTTCCATATCGGCACGGAAACCTGCGGTGTCAGCGTTCGATAAGTTGTTCGAACGTACGTGCTGAGCCTTAAGAACTCGACTCGCACCCGACGTGGCAGTAAATAACAAGCTATCCATGCGACTCTCCCATTACACCGCGTTGAACAGAGCCTGAGTCAGCTTGTCATTGGTCGAAATGGTTTTCGCGTTCGCTTGGTAGTTACGCTGCGCCGTCATAAGCGCAACCAGCTCGCTGGTTAAGTCAACGTTAGAGCCTTCTAGCGCACCCGGTGTTAAGTCACCCAACGTGCCCGTCCCCGGAACACCCATGATTGGTGCGCCTGAACTAAAGCTTTGTGTCCAAGCCGTGCCGCTCACTTTCGATAGACCTTGTGTGTTAGCGAAATCCGCAAGCACAACCTGACCTTGCAGCTGAGATTGACCATTGGTGTAAGTGGCGTAAACCATACCATTGTCTTCCACTCGAACGCCCGCAAGCTCACCTGAAGTGTAACCATTCGGGTTGTTGGTGCTCACGCCAAACGCAGCGCCAAACTGAGTGCTACCGTTCAAGCTGATATCAATGCTCATTGCGTTTGCGCCCGCTGCTGGGAATGCAACGTTGAAAGAACCTGTTGGAGAAGCTAGCGTGCCGTCAGTATTGAATTGAACCGTTTGAGCCGTTGCTGGCGTCGTTGGTGCACCGTCGACTTCCACGTTCACTTGCCATTCGTTATCTGATGTCTTCGTGAAGTACTGAGTTACCGTGTGCGAGTTGCCAAGTGAGTCGTACACCTTAGTGGTGTAAGAAGAGTTGAATGAGTTTGGATCGGAAGAATCGAATGGGTAAATCGCTTGGTCGACTGCCGTTGCGCTCGCATCAAAGTTCGCCACAAAGTCCAGATTGTCGGTCGCTTTTGCGTTAAGTGAAGAGGTAGAAACCTTGATGTCGCCAACAGAGCCAGTTTGAAGATTCGCATTGTTGTCTACGCTGTAACCTTGCAACTTGGCACCGTTATTTGCGGTCACAAAGTTGTTCTTATCAGTGCCAAACACACCTGCGCGAGTGTAAAGCATCTGACCCATGTGATCTTTCGTCACGAAGAAGCCGCTGCCGTTGATCGCCAAGTCCATTGCTCGGCCCGTGCCTGTCACCGAACCATTCTTATCGAAGTTCTGAGAAATAGACGCCACTTCTACGCCGCCCGGCTGCATGCCGTTGTAAACCGCCGCAAATTCTGTGCGGCCACCTTTAAAGCCGTACGTTGATGCGTTGGCAATGTTGTGGCTGATGGTGTTTAACTCTGTGTTGGTCGCGTCCAGACCACTAAGTGCGATGTTAAAACTCATAAATAACCTCTGATTTCCTTATTTGGTTAAGCACCAAACTGAGTGATTTGATAGAAAGGAACGTTGCCAACGCCTTGAACATTGACCAGTGCTGCGCCACCTGAGCTAGGAATACGAACCTGCTCAACCGTGCCTGCTAGCAAAACATTTGGGCTCTTTTGCCCTTCTTGAACTTCCACCGCGACGGTGTATTTACCCGGCTTCAAACCAAGCTCTTCTGGATTGATCGAGAACTCGACGTCACCCGCACCGTGCGCACCTAAAGGCACTTTGGTCGATTGGCCGAATTCATCTTTGACGACTAACGTCACCTGGTTCGAACCGTGTTCTAGCTCGACCTTGCCGCTTTGCACGCCTTCACCAAGTTCAAATTCATTCGAAGAGACATACACGGTTTGACCAACCAACCCCGCCGTTGAAAGCACCTGCATGTTGTCGAGCAATACCATGCTGTTTTGCATCAGCATCGACATGTTTTCAGTACTTTGAACTTGCGAAAATTGGGCTAGCTGGCTGACATACTCAGTGCCATCAAGCGGGTTCAGCGGATCTTGGTTTTGAATTTGCGCCACCATGAGCGAGATAAACTCGTTTTGTAGTGACGTTGCACTGTTCATATCCGATGGGTTCGCTGAAATGCCGCCCGTATCACCACTAGCGGTAGTTGCGACTGGTGCATCAGAAGAGAGCGCAGTGTATTGTGCGAGACTCATTAATTACCCTGCCCTAGTCGAAGCAGACCTTGCTGCATACTTTTCACATTCGTCAGCACTTCCACGTTAGTTTCAAAGCTGCGCGTTGCGGACATCATGTCGGCCATCTCTGACACCACATCAATGTCTGGGTAGTACACGTAGCCTTCGTCGTTCGCTAACGGATTGTTAGGTTCGAAGCGTTTTTCTGCCTGACCCGCGTTCTGCACCACATCTACAATGCGCACTTCCGCATTCGGATAAACACCGTTTTCTGTCGCCATCTGCGCTTTTTGATACACAGTGGCGAACACAGGTTTGAGTGCTTTGTAGGCATCATCCGGATTGGCAGACACCGCATCGGCGTTGGCAAGGTTACTGGCTACCGTGTTCAGGCGAACGGTTTGCGCCGTCATCGCCGAGCCAGTGATCGAATAGATATCAGTAAATGACATGTTTAACGTCCCTCAATCACTTTCGCCAAGCCACTGAATTTCATGTTGAGAAACGTCAGGCTGGTTTGAAAGTCCATGTTGTTTTGCGTGAACTTGGCTTGTTCAACGCCCAGTTCCACAGTGTTGCCGTCTTTGCTGTTTTGGTAAGGCACCGAATATTGCGCCTCAACCTGAAACTTCGGCACCGGTTTGTTCACACTGCCCGCTGACATTTGGTTCATCACGGTGGTGAAACTTAGGTCCTTTGCCAAGTACCCTGGGGTATCAACATTTGCTAGGTTACTGGCGAGGACTTTGGTACGCTGAACGCGAAAATTGAGTGCCTCTGGATGTACACCTAACGCATTTTCGAATGTGATCGCCATGCATCTTTCCTTAAAATCGGCTCGAATACACCGAATAACAAAACAAGATGCATGCCATAAAATTTAGTTATATATATCAATGAATTACAAACAAGGAAGGAAGCCTCGCTTCCGGTTTACGGAAACCATTCAAACCAAGGGGAAAGGTCAATTTCCCTCAATCATGCTGCTTTGTGGTTTGGTTTTGAGTGCAAGCTCACTTAGTGCTTTAGCGAATGAGAAAAACCTCACCGCAGACGAGTTAAAAGCCATCGTCGGCGAGCAATTTGAGCAAGAGGTGGCGCAAGTGGCACACTCTCGCCAATGGGGTGCTTACCAACTCGACTATCAGATATGGGTACCAGGCTCTGCCAATCACCTGCCTGTTTGTGACACACCTTTGGCAATCGCAGGACGCGATAATCGCCCGTTGCCTGTTGGTAATTTAAAACGTGCGGTCAGTTGCGAAGACGTTAGCTCTCCATGGAGAATTAATGTGACCATTAAATCGGCGGTGACACTTCCCGTTCTCATTGCCACCAGTACGATTGGACGTAACGAATCCATCTCAGCCTCGAACTTAAAAACTGAAACGCGCACAATTTCACGCCAAGACGATTTCTTCACAAAAGCAAACCAAGCCATTGGGCTTGAGACCACTCGCCGAATTCGAGCAGGCCAAATCATTGCCCCAACCAACTTAAGTTCCCCGCCATTGATCGAGAAAGGCAACGAAGTGATCATCATCGCCAGCAAGGATGGGTTTAGTGCCAGCACCAAGGGAGTCGCCTTAGAACAAGGCAAGAAAGGTCAGCAGATTGAAGTAGAAAACATCAGCTCTGGCAAGGTGATACGAGCGGTTGTGACAGGGCTAAACCAAGTGCATACCCAATTTTGATTTTGGACTCAGGTTATCATTTTTCGATTTAGATGCTCGTCAGCGTAGGTGAACTTCGAGTACAAAAATAAATATTTAATGTTCATCACACCCTAGTCGCCTATTCGATTTAGAACATGATGATTGAGGACAACAGCATGAAAATCGACAAGGTCGCGGGCGGTCATGTCCCACAAACTAAATTCCAGCAGGCGAGCAAAAAGCCAGTCGACACCGTCGCACAGAGCAAGATTAACGAGCCTACATTCCAAGCGAATACAGCCGCGATCGATCGCGCTCAAGCTGAAATGAAATCCTTACCAGACGTAGACATGGTGAAGGTTGAACAAATTCGTAATGCGTTAGCTCGTGGTGAACTGAATCTGGATACCCAAGCATTATCCAAAGCAGTAATGCAATTTCACACCGGTCACGAGTAACGCAACGCACTAGGAGTCATGCATGGCAACGACGGCATCGCAGCACATTCAGCAGTTTGTTCGCTCTATCGCTGAAGACGTCAAACTCTACCAGCAACTATCGGGGTTGATTCAACAACAAAAAGCACTGTATTTGAAGTTCGATGGCGAAGCGCTCAATGAGAACATTCAAAAACAAATGCCGATTTTGAATCAGCTTGGCCGTTCTGCAAGTGAAAGAAGCCAGTTAATGCGCAAACTCGGATTGCCTTGTAATGAGACCAGTGTGAATCGTATTTTCAATGCTCTGCCACCGAAAATTGGCACACAAGCAAGAAAGCAATGGGCGCTGTTGGAATCCTTGGTGAAACAATGCCAACAGGACAATCAGAGCAATGGCCAAAGCTCTGCAGCGTTCCAAGAGTTAGTCAGTCAACTCAAACAACCTATGCAACACACTTATGAAGAGCGTTCGTTCTAAGCAACGATTCTCGCTTTGCCTACAGAGTCTTCCGCCATCCCGGTCGATTGCTGTGGGCTTTTTTGTTTTTTGCTTGACCTTCTTGTCTCCATTGACTTTGGCCAAGCCGCACAACAAAACCATCGAGCAACAATTCCAAGTACTCGCTCCTTACCAAACACAAATTAACCAACGTCTCGATTCCGTTAGCCCGCTACTCGATCATATTTTTAAGCAGCTTAAGCAAAAATCTCTGCCTGCAAACTTTGTGCTGGTGCCGATGCTGGAATCCTCCTACAACCCCAAAGCGGTCTCGCACGCCAATGCTGCGGGCCTCTGGCAGTTGATCCCTGCCACGGCAACACGCTTTGGTTTGCAAGTAACGAACAGTCAGGATGAGCGTTTTGATACCAAAGCCAGCACGAAAGCCGCATTGGCGTATTTGGCGTTTTTGTATAACAAATTTGATCAGGATATCGCACTAACCCTTGCGGCTTATAACGCAGGTGAAGGCCGCGTCGCTAGAGCGATAAAAAAGGCTGGCAGTCAAGATTTCAAAGCACTCACATTGCCGAAAGAGACTCAGCAATACGTCAATCGCTTTTACGCGCTGGAACGTTTGGTCAATATTCAGAAACTGCGCACCGATTCTTTCCAACCACTACTTTTGTTTGCGAATCATTCCTCGACCTACACCGAACCGCTTATAGACCTTAGTCGATTACCGCCACTCGTGGAATTGTGAACATTCTCACTAAAAGCTACCAATGTCAGAAGCACGTAAAAACACAAGATCCTATTCCGCCAATTTACAAACTCGTGATCTCGATGCAAACGCGTGCATAAAAGTTACGGTAATGTATCTCAAAGATAAGAAAGAGCAGTGGTTTGCTGATAATTTACCAACTTGCACTTGTATATTGCCTAGATATCCATCACATTACGCGTGCAAACAAAGTGAAAACCGATAGTTAGACCTATTAATTATTTACACAACAAATATAAAACAGCTATTGTTTTCACAGATTGATACAAAAAAACAGAATATCGAGATGACGCTTCGCTTGCGCGTCTGGAATAAGTCCGGGTTCCGGGGGGGAGCTCGGACTTTTTTATTGGCTGATGTTTACAAATTGAAACGTTAAAAAGCCGTTTCGTAAACGAAGACCGGAAATTTGAGAAGAGTGAAGAGTACTGTCGCCGAATAAGCGTGAACTATAGAAGCTCTTTCGAGATCAACTGGAGCAAGAAGGTTTCACGTTCGATGCTCATGCCTTTCTTCGGGCTTTCTGCCATCGTCTTTTCATTGTGCGCGATCGCGTCGTGTACATTCATCCAAACTGGGCGCATGCCATTTTTCACTTCGTAATCCTCATAAGACGTTTCACCCAACTCACGGTCGATCTTGCACGTGTAGCAGTATGACGTCATGTGCATCACATCCGCATCGTCTTTGTACCATGGACGAAATTCTTCGAAGATACCGAAAGGCTTGATGCTGTGAATGTTCTTCGCACCGGTTTCTTCTTCCAGCTCACGAACCAAACCTGCAATCACATCCTCACCGTCATCGATGCCACCGCCAGGCAGCGTGTAATCGTGATAACGCTCTGTGTAAAGAAGCAGGACATCTTCACCGTCTAATACAATGGCGCGAGCCGCATTGCGTTGGAAGATGATTTTGTCATCGAGATGCTCGATGTCTGGGTGCGTAGTGGTTTTCAAATGTCTCATCGCAGGTTCCGCTGTGAATGTTTTGCGCGCATACTACCGAAATTCATGCGCATTCCCAAGTTTCAATTTGAGGCCTATTGAAACAACTTTCACTGAACAGTGAGCGAATTCTAAGATTGCACATAATTCCCTTACAAGCTTCGTGCTTTTAACAAACATAAGACAATATTTTTCTGAAACTCTCCTATAATCAACACACTACTCGTTAATCCCATGCGGAGATCAAGAATGAAAAAGACAACTTTAGTAACGGCAGTGGCAGCAGCGATTGTGTTGGCAGGTTGTTCAACTTATGAAGGTGCAACTCGCTCAAATGAATACACGGCAGCAGCAAACCCAGCAGCGGTATACTGCGTGCAACAAGGCGGCGAGCTAGATACTGTTACAGAAAATGGCGAGCGTGTAACGTACTGCCAATTGTCTGAAAACGAGCGTTTTGAGCAATGGGAATACTACCGCAACAATCATAAAGAAGATGGCGAATCGTAAACACCGTTAACATTTGCGCAATCTAAGATTACATTATTATCAATAAAGGAGCTTTGAGCTCCTTTTTGTTTACCGTAAATTCCCCTACTTTCTGGTACTTACTCCTTTATCCATCAGCCTTACCGCACAGCGATACGATATTGAACGGCGTTTTATTCCTGACATTTCTCTGACATTACTTTCCAACCGGTCAATAAAATTCCTCGCGCACATCACGAAATTTCACGTTTTTTCCACATTTTTATTGGAGCGGGTGGTCAGGATGAAAACAGATACTGTCAAACAAGCCGAATCGGCACAATCCAACCTTGTTGCTGAAAACTCAAAAGTGACTGAAGAGTCAAAACGCATCATCTACAAATCGATGTTGAGTGCGTTGACCATCGTTGCAATTAGTATTCTAGTGAACTTAAGTATCCGCGTGGATTACGTTTTACTAGGCTCAACCTTGGGTGAAACGTCCGTCACTGAAACATTGCAATTGATCATGCTGGCCGTTGCGTCTTGGTCTTTCTTCCGCGTCTCTAGACAAGAAAGCCATGTATCCCATGCTGCCATTCTTATCTCAGGCTTCTTCGCTGTATTGATGATCCGTGAGATGGATTACTGGTTTGACATGATTCACCACGGCTCTTGGGTATTCCCTGCTCTTGCGGTAACCGCGCTGGCTTGTGCGAAAGCTTACCAAGGCGGTAAAGGTACCGTAAATGAAATGGCAACCATCTTACAATCACCATACATGAAGCTGCTTATCGGCTCGGTGATCTTATTGTTGGTGTTCTCTCGTCTATACGGAATGGGCAGCTTCTGGCAGCACGTAATGGGTGAGCACTACGTACGCGATGTGAAAAACATCTCGGAAGAAGGTATTGAGCTACTTTGTTACAGCTTAATCGCGCTCAGTGCGGTACGCACACGCCGCGAGCTAAAACGTCAATAAGTTACGCTCGTTGGCCTAGGTATTTGCCTCAGGATCAAGTCGCAGGTTCAGCGACGTAAGAATCGGATGGAATACCGCTAGCGCTTGCTCTGCGGCACAAACCGAATCATCAAAGGCTGTCATTTCGATGGCCTTTTTCATATCTGCAATTTGCCTTTGAACATCTTGTCCTAACTGCAACACTTGCAGCCTCTCTATAGCTTGACGAGCGATTGCTAATGGCTTTGCTCGTACCTCAGCCAAATCACGCTTAAATACGTCACGCTTTACGCCTTCTAGATACACTCGGTAGGTCGTAAGCTCATCAAACAGCAGAAACGCCTCAGCTAACACGCCTGTATTAGGGTAAGGCACACTAATGTGTTTAGACACTTTGAGGGGAATATTGAGGTGAACCCCCATTTCCTCGCAGCGCGATTTCAACACTCTCAATAGGCCTTGTTCGTCCATCAGCGTTTGAATCTCAATAATCCGTTCCAAGTGGTAGTCATTGGAAAGCAGCGTAACTTCAATGGTTTGGCCTGTTTGACAAAGGCCACTCTGTAATAGTTCTGCGGCGGCATTCTGCATGTTCTGCACCGTATTAAGTGAACGGTTCTCGATGATCACTTGCTGCTCTGGAAAGTCGACGCCTTTTACCTCCATCAGATGACGAAAGTAACCGTACATAGCATCCGCTTCAGATACTGTCTGACTTTGAGTTATCCCGCCACAGAACACCAATGCCGTAGTATCAAAGCACAGCTCGTTTAAAACATTAGCCAATGCTTCAACACGGGAGCAGCCCTCAGCGCTTAGCTTATCGTGTACCAAGCGTTTACCCAGAATGATCACTACTTTGTTTAACTTCATTACCGAGATCTCAATTACTCATACTTTAGCGAACAATTTGTATACAAAAAATTGCTTTGCCAATACCCTCTCAGGCATTAACATCTAATTAACAATGTCATTCTAGAGACCTGAATAAAGGTCCGTAGAGAAAGGAAGTCAATTATGCTGTCGATTTTCGATATTTTTAAAGTCGGTGTCGGTCCATCCAGTTCCCACACCAATGGCCCAATGCTCGCAGGTTACCATTTCACTCAACTACTTAGCGACTCTATGGCGAAAGTGCACAAGGTGCAAGTTGACCTTTATGGTTCTTTATCGCTGACAGGCAAAGGTCACCACACTGACCGTGCTACCGTACTTGGCTTGATGGGCAACAAACCCGATACCATCAAGATGACCAGTGCCAAGAGTGCACTGCAACATACCATTGAACATGGCACGCTCTCTGTCGCTGGCGTGCATGAGATCGTGTTTAGTTATGATCACGATATCGTCTTCCACAGCGACAACCTCCCATTGCATGAAAATGGCATGACCATTACGGCTTTTGATGCTGCTGGCGATCAAGTCGCGTTTGAGACTTATTACTCCATTGGCGGTGGCTTTATTGCAACCGCTGCCGAACTGGAAAACGGCAGCAGCGAAGCGGAAGTGCAAGTGTGTTACCCGTTCAAATCAGCCGATGAAATGCTAGAGAAAGCAGAACAAAACGGCTTGAGCTTAGGCGGAATGATTCTGCAAAACGAACGCGCGTTTCGTGAGCAGGAAGAGATCGACCAAAAAGCCGAACAGATCTGGAAAGTGATGTCGCTGTGTATGCAGCGTGGCTTCGATACCGAAGGTATTCTTGAAGGCGGGTTGAATGTGACACGCCGTGCACCAAACCTACTTAAAAAGCTCGAAGCGAATGCGGCCGTAGAAAACGATCCAATGGAGATCATGGATTGGATTAACCTATTTGCTTTCGCGGTGAGTGAAGAGAACGCCGCAGGTGGTCAAGTGGTTACATCCCCAACCAACGGCGCGGCCGGCGTTATCCCTGCGGTACTGATGTACTACCACCGCTTCATCAAAGAGCTGGACAACAAACAGTTGAAGGACTTCTTAGCGGTCGCGGGGGCGATTGGTATTTTATACAAAACCAACGCTTCTATTTCCGGTGCTGAGGTAGGTTGCCAGGGTGAAGTCGGTGTTTCGTCTTCGATGGCAGCAGCAGGCTTAACCGCACTGCGCGGTGGCAGTAATGAACAAATCTGTATTGCCGCAGAGATCGCCATGGAGCACTCACTAGGCATGACCTGCGACCCAATCGGCGGGTTGGTTCAAGTTCCGTGTATCGAACGAAATGCGATGGGCGCGATGAAGGCCATCAACGCATCACGCATGGCACTGAAGCGCACCAGCAAATGTCTTATTTCATTAGATAAAGTTATCGAAACCATGTACCAGACTGGTAAAGACATGAATAAAAAATACCGTGAAACATCACTTGGTGGTCTGGCAGTGATTCATATGGCACCACCATGCGAATAGCATACTTTATATCAGCTATCGCTAATTAATAATTCTCATTGTTGGCGGACAAAGTTCCGCCAATGTCTTCTTTCTTCCGCCCAAATTACATCATCTCCTGCACCACTCCCTATTGCATATTATTTCAGCGACATTTCAAAACCTTAAAAACCACCTTAGAACAATCATCTTATAAATTGTTACTTTTTGGTCATTTATTCACTTAATTTCGAGTTGATCTAGAACAACATATTAGTAAGGCAAACGTTTCGCATTAGAAATTTTGGTGCATTAAATTCGTTTTATGCGACAATTGTTTCAATATGTAACATACCGTTTAAGTAACATTTAACAGAAATAATAACTACCTTTCTCGCAATAGTGAGTATTTAATTATGTGGAATAAACTAAATAAATCTATGATGTTCTGCCAAATGATGTTTGGCTTATCATTTTATGGTGTGTTGGTCAGTCTAACGCGTTTTTTCTTAGAGGATCTGAATTACAACGAAGCTGATACCATGATGATCGTGGGTGCCTTTTCGGCGATTGGCCCCCTATTTGCGATTGCTGGCGGTTTCATCGCTGATAAATTTTTAGGTGCTTACCGTTCTCTATCGATTGCCTTCCTAGCATTCGCATCTGGTTACGTACTGCTTGTTCTTGGGGCTTCGGCAACCAACGTACCGCTTTCTATGTGTGGTATCGCACTAGCAAGTTACGGCCGTGGTTTAATGTCACCTTCTTACCCTAGCCTGTACAAACGTACCTTTAAGTCTCAAGAAGATTTCGAGAAAGGTTATCCAATCAACTACTCAGTGAACAACGTGGGCGCTTTCCTAGGTCAATACTTGTTCCCAATGATTGTGCTGATCATCGGCTTTAATGGTGGTTTCACTATTTCAGCAGTGATGGCTGGCGCAGCATTGATTATGCTACTTGTGTTCCGCAAAGGGTTGGTTAGCGTTGCTTCTGATCTGGATCGTCAAAGCGTTAGCATGAAGAACTGGATTTTCTTCGCGATCATCTCAGCAGCGATGATTGCACTGGTATTCTTCATGTTCTCTAACATGGATATCGGTCAAAACATCGTTTACGCCATTGGCGGTGCAGCAATTCTTTACTTTGTTTCTTTGATGTTGAAAGCAAGCAAAGCGGAATCATTGAAGATGGGTACCATCCTTATCGTTACCTTCCTAACCACTTGTTTCTTCGTTTACTACGGTCAGATGATGACTTCAATGAACATGGTAGCGATCAACACACTAAAAGGCTCTCTGTTTGGCTTCATTCCACTAGAGCCTGAAGCTGCAATGGCGATGAACCCGCTATGGTGTATGGTTGGTGGCCCTATCGTTGCTGGCTTCTTTGGCATGCTAGAAAAACGCGACATTCACCTATCAACAGCAACTAAGATTGCATTGGCATTCGTGCTAACCGCTATCGCATTCGGCATCCTAACCTTCGCGGTAACGACCGTTGGCGAAGACGTCATTATCATGCCTGAGATCTTCCTAGCGATTCACTTCTTCCAAGCGATCGCAGAAGTTATCGTAGGTTCAATGGTAGTAGCATTCATCCTATCGGTTGCACCTAAGCACATTGAGAACTTCTCTGTAAGCTTGTTCTCAGTCGCTATCGCGCTAAGTGGTATCGTTGGTGCCGCGTTCTCGACTTCTATCGCACTAGAAAAAGGTCAAGAGATCACCCAAGAGATCGTACAACACGTTTACGGCGAATACTTCCAACTGCTGACTATCCTAGCGGTGGTAATGGTGGCTATCGCACTTGGTGCATCGTTCATCATTCGTAAGATGCTTGAAGCGGCAAAACAAAGTGAAGCTGAATTAGAAGTGGTTGAGCAAAACTAATTCTCT
Source organism: Vibrio sp. B181a (assembly GCF_030248375.1). Taxonomy (NCBI): domain Bacteria; kingdom Pseudomonadati; phylum Pseudomonadota; class Gammaproteobacteria; order Vibrionales; family Vibrionaceae; genus Vibrio; species Vibrio sp. B181a. The sequence goes on from NZ_JAHGAD010000022.1 coordinate 97,713, forward strand.
CTCAGCATCAAACAAAAAACGGAAGCCAAGTGGCTTCCGTTTTTTATCGACAGAGAAAAGGATAGAGAAATCATTAAGCAGTTAAAGTAACCATCAGATAGCCGTTGAGTGCCAGTACCAAAGTAACGATAACCATACCTGCGTAAGAGACCCATTTGTTGTTCTTGAACTCACCCATCAAGCGTTCGCTGTTGGTAAAGATAAGCAATGGGATAATCGCCAGCGCAATACCAAAGCTCAATACCACTTGGCTCATCACCAAGATATCTGTGGTGTTCATGCCCAAACCAATCACCACAAACGAAGGTGCCATAGTAATAAAGCGTCGTACCCACATTGGGATAGAGAAGCGTACAAAGCCCTGCATCACCACCTGACCTGCCATTGTACCAACGACGGTAGAAGACAAGCCTGAAGCAATCAACGAAACACCAAACAACACAGAAGCAGCTTTACCTACCAATGGCGTTAGCGTCATATATGCTGTTTCAATTTCCGCCACATGTTGGTTGCCTGAATAATGGAAGACCGCAGCTGCCATCGCCACAATCGCGATATTCACAAAACCTGCAATCACCATCGCAATCAATACATCAATACGAGTGGTACGAAGGCGGTTTTTTGTACTTTCACCGTAACTGTTTTTGAACAATGCTGAATGAAGATAAATCACATGAGGCATCACTGTTGCGCCAAGAATACCGGCAGCAAGGTAGATTTGATGCGAATCAGTAAAAGTTGGAGTTAGCAGACCTTTGACCATTTCACCGCCCGCAGGGTGCGCAAAAAATAGTTCAGCAATGTAGATAACCGCCACCAACATCAAAAGTGAACCAATCACCACTTCTAGTGGTTTTTGACCTTTCTGGTTAAGCATCAGAATCATCACAGTAGCAACTGCAGTGATCATCGCTCCTTCCATCAAGCTGATGCCAAACACCAACTGAAAGCCCACCGCCGCACCGATAAACTCAGCAAGATCTGTCGCTATCGCAACGATTTCCGCTTGGATCCAGTAGAAGCCTACTGCCCACTTATTCGGTAGGTGGTCACGTAGATGCTCTGCGAGATTTTTGCCTGTGACAATACCTAGCTTGGCGGATAAATACTGAATCAACATCGCCATTAGGTTCGCCCATAACACTACCCAAAGTAGCTGGTAACCAAATGAAGATCCCGATTCAATATTCGTCGCAAAGTTGCCTGGATCGATGTAGCCAATCGCTGCAATAAATGCAGGACCAAGCATCATTAATTTGCGTTTAATCTTACTGAACGCCGAAACATTCGATACAGCCGCGTTCTCTAACTGTATGGATGCATGATTTATCGATGCATTACTCATGGTGGTATTCCTCTCTTGTCGATGAGAAGAATCATACCCTTACGCAAATGAGAATCAATATCACCTAGATATCTAAAAGTGGTAATTAAGATTTCGGCAATTAATTTTGAGCTATCGATAAACAAAAACTATCAAGGAAACTCCATTCGATAGAAACAACAATGCCGCGATAAACGCGGCATTGAGAGCGGGGATGATTTCGTGTGCTATCGATCAGTCGCGGCGGCCACGTAATTGAATCGGTTGATTAGAAGCGTCGGTTTGAATCATAACACCACCGTAAGTAGCATCATTTCGACCTTTAAGCGTTAGGTTAGAATCCGCGCGTTCCACATCAACTTGGTTTGCTTGGCTCATTGTCATATCAATTGTACCTGTGTATGACCCATCACCAGCGAATGCTACATTTACAGAACAAACCATTAAGCCTAGTGCGATTAGTTTTTTCATACGTCACCTCGATTTCTGTGGTACATCGTTTCGATATAGAAACTCTAGCAACGCATGCTAAGTAGCACGAGGAAAACCCGAATTTACCAAATGGAAACCCTAGGTCAAAAAACGCTTTTCTACCATAAACTTAGAATTGACCATCCCCTGTCTTTTATTACGAGAGGCGGAGTTATGATGCCGTAGCAACGTTGGCTGGAGTAGAAGAATGACAATCAATCTGGATATGCAAAACGTCTTGGTATTAAAGCGTATGTATGAGCTACGTAACGTGCGCTTGGTGGCAGAATCCCTAGGAAAAACATCTGGCGCCATCAGCAAAAATCTCACCAAAATGAAAGCGCAACTGGACGATCCTCTCTTCATTCAAACCAAAAATGGTTTTGAGCCGACCTCCTTTGTTGAAGCCAACATGCCGCACTTCGAGCAGATATTAACCAGTGTTGACGCGATCAAACCGCAAGAATTTTCTCCGTCTCTCTTCACCGGAGACGTTGCTATTTACGCGAATACGCTATTCTGGGATCGATACGGGGATAAGCTTTACTTGCAACTGCTAGAGCAAGCTCCCAATGCGAACTACTCGTTTTTAAGATGGGGAGCGGATGCACGAAACCGTATAATCGATGGGGAAAACGCAATCGCGATCCACTACTTCGATGAAGATCTCCCTCAGTCCATTGCTCAAAAAGAGCTGGGCAAGGGTAAAGCAGTGTTCTTTGTTCGAAAAGATCACCCAGCGCAAGATTTCCAATCCTTAGAAGATTACACCTTCATACTATTCAAAACTCCCGGCTGGAACGATCACAAATACCCATTATTGGATCGTTTGAAGAACATCGGTTTTGACGTGAAGCCCAAAGTCGAGATCGAACACCCAGCAATGATCCACAACATCATCATGAAAACCGATCACTTCGGTATCACCATGAGCGGGAATGTGCCCGAATGTTGTCGAAGTATCGAACTACCAAACGGGCTGGAACTTGGGGTTAGCTTTGTGATGAGCTGCCGTCGCTCACAACAGCACGATCCGCAAAACCAATGGTTGTTCAGCGTGATTCAATCCATCATTAAGCAACACTCTAAACTCGATTAGAACTTGATTTCACCAAGCACACCAAGTGTGATGGCTTGTTGGTGTTTGTTTATGTATTCAATATCCTGCAAATACGCTCGGTGATGACCTTCTTCCAAATTAGCTTGGAACTGAGCGTCACCGTGGGCGGCCATTGCACGCATGTGATCAACTAAAGCCGTCAAACGTGACGTCATCATTTCCACTAATTCTTCACGCTCTAATCGGCTGCAACCATAGGCATCGCAAAAGATCTTCGCTCGACGAATTTGCTCTTCCAGTGTACCCATTTTGTCATTTTTATCGGTTTTGAACGGTGCCCAACCGTAAACCGAAAAAGCAATATCCCAGATACGTGGGGCTGGGTGCGCCGTATCAAAATCAAATACCCCCACTACAACATCGTCTTCTAACGCCACGTTATAAGGCATGAAATCACCATGACAGATCACCTCTTGCGGCAAGCGGGCGGGTAGCATCCAATGATGCACGTCTTGTGTATTTTTCTTGAGGAAACTTTCTGATGCATCATGAAAACGACGAAGCAACTTTGCTGCAGATTTCAATGCGGTCAGTGAGGCAATTTCACCTTCGAGCGGGTAATTGTAGGTTTCTCCTTCCACGAACGTCAGTAGCTCTTTGCCACCCTCAATTGCAATCGCCTTTGGGCATGCAGTAAAGCCATGACTATGTAGATGTTGGAGTAATTGATGAACTGTCATTGTCCAATGACTGGCAGGCCGACTGACTCGATCCCCCTTGCGATAAATGGCATTCTCCCTGCCCCCTTCTAACGCTTCCATTACTGCTCCTTGATAGCCAGAGCGCGAGCTCCGTGAGTGATGACGACATGAAACGTACTCGATCATCTTAGCACTCGAATTCTACTCATGAAGGCTGATAATGTTTCAGATTGTTAGCTTAATCGCAGTCATTATTCGTCTTGTGATTGGGTCCTAAGATTACGCTTATAAACTTTGCATAATCCAATCAACAAAAGCTTTCACATGAGGCTTTTCTTCATCTCGAATGATCATGTAATGAGCTCCTCGACTTGGCATCGACCACTCACCGACTTTCACTAATGTGCCTTGCTGCAAGTGGTCTTCAACGAGCAAATCACGCACCAACAACACACCAAGCTGATTCACAGCCGCTTCAATGGCGAGCAAAGAGTGCTCGAATTCCCCCGTTAGTTTTATGCTTGTGCCTTGATATCCTTGCTGTTCCAGCCAACATTGCCAAGTTTCCTGATAGCCACCTGTCGCGAGCTTTGGTAAGCGAGTCAAATCGGCCAAATCACGGACAGGATTGAGATGCAAAAAGCCTGGGCTTGCCACAACGATCCAGTTTTCTCGCGTCAGTTGAGTCGCTTTTTGACTTTGCCACTCTCCATAACCATTGATGATCTCCACATCCGCAATATCGCTGTTACTTGGCATCGCGTTAGCCGTAGTAGAAACTTTGAAGCTGATTTTAGGATGTTGACGGTGAAAGTCTGCCAATCGCGGCATGAGCCATTGAGAGCAGAAGCTGTGTGCCACATGTAACGTTAGTTGTGCTTGTTGTTGTCTAGAGAACAGGTGCTGAGTTGCCGCAGACAAGCTTTGGAAAACATGACTTACCACAGGTAAATATTCATGAGCTGCTTGGGTCAGATTGAGCTGGGCGCCATTGCGTTCAAATAAGGTGGCATCCAAATACGCTTCGAGGGATTTAACTTGCTGACTCACCGCCGCACGGGTGACATTGAGCTCCTCTGCCGCCTTGGTGAAGCTTTGCAATCGGGCGGTCGCTTCAAACGCTTTCAGAGAATTTAATGGCGGTAGGTTTTGCATATCAGGCTCCAGACAAACTAGTAGAAGATACTATGACGGAGCTGTGACAAATTAATGAAGGGAAACAAAAAAGCCAGCGTCAGACGCTGGCTTTTAAAGTCACTGATTCAATAATGAATTATTGAGCAGCTTCTTCAGTTTGGTATTGGAAAGCTGGAACAACAACTTCTACACGACGGTTCTCTTCACGACCTTCGCGAGTTTCGTTGCTAGCTACTGGGTTAGCTTCACCCATACCTTTAACAGTCATACGGTCTGCAGCGATACCTTCAGCTTGGAAGTGCTCAGCAACTGCTTGTGCACGCTTCTCTGTTAGCTGTTGGTTGTAAGCTTCAGAACCAGTTGTGTCACTGTAGCCGTTGATTTCAACTTGAGCTTGTGGGTAAGTGTTCATTAGCTCAACAGTACCGTTGAACGCAGAAGCGTCTTGTAGTTCAGCGCTTTCTAGGCCGAATTGTACTGTTGTAGATTGAGCTGGGTACTCGTGGTCAACGATGCGAGTCGCTGGACGAGTTTCAACTACTTCTTCTTGAACTACTGGCTCAGAACCGAACTTGTAGTTGAAGCCGATACCGAAGAAGTCAGCATCCATGTCGTCGATGATGTCATCAGACATGTCTTGGTAACGTTGGTACTCAGCGCGTAGGCTCCAGTTGTAGTTGATTTGGTATTCAGCACCTAGAGAGCCAGTTGGTACGAAATCTTTCTCATCACCAGCCATCATGTATGCAGCACCTACTTTAGCGAATAGGTTCCAAGAATCATTTAGTGGTAGGTTGAACTTAGGAGCAAGAGTTAGTGCCCATAGGTCACCATCAACTGTGTTTAGGCCAGCTTTGTTGAAGTTAGCAGTGAAGTTACCTAGGTAATCTACGCCGTATTCAGCAGCTACGTATTCGTTGAAGTTGTAACCGATGTGCATGCCAGCAGCAAAGCTATCGTCATCACATGGCGCGTCTAGGTGACATGCGTCGTTAAGAGCGTTGTAACCTAGCTTACCGCCGATGTAAGTGTCAGCAAGAGCAACATTCGACATTACGCCACCAGCTAGAACGGTAGCCACTGCAAGAGCGATTTTTTTCATTATTTTTACCTTTAATGCGAAGGTGACCCGACTACTCTCTTACCACCTTAAAGCGGTCATCACGACAGTCAGTACCTACACTGTTTCAAGTGATTACAAATTACGTCAACAATCTGAACTAATTCACCTTAACGATGTCTTAACTTGAGATTATCCATTAAACCATTGATTAAGATGCTCATCCGAAGATTTCCAAGTTTTGAGCACACTGCTTTACCAGCGCATGAACAAATTGAGTCAATCTCTTAAAGCACTAAATTCCGAAGCAAGGATTATCCAACTTAATTTGCATACATACATAGCAGCTAAAAGAAACTTTTAGTTGCAGTGCCTACATACAGACCGGATACATATGATTTGTAAATGGTTGAGATTAGATAACTTTTGTGACGTAAATCTCAAAAGCGACTTTAACAGAACAACTCTCTTTATCATAAATTAGATTTATTGTCGTAACGATTAGTTTTTCTAATCAATGGCCACGTAAGCACCAGAAACTGAAGGATTTTTGTTTTAGGTGACGAAAAAATTGACACAATCCACACATAAGGCAAGGAAAAAACCTACAAAGAACACAGCTCGCGCAGTGCGAGCTGTGAACTAAATGGCTTAAATCTTGTCCGAAACCGCCAATGTTGCAGCCAAAACATCCTGTCCAAACAACACACTACGTTCTGGTGACCAACCGTAAAGTGGGTCTGGATGGTTGTTATTATCTTTGAATGGCATCTCGATTGTGTAAGACAAACACTTGAACTGCTCCGCCACCCAATTAGAGCCAACCGTCAGATTCGCTTTACCCGGCTCATCTTTGTCGTAGCCGATCTCGTCTTGGAACTCTGGTGTAATCGTCAGAAGTGCTTGTTTAAACGCGTTTTCCAACTCAGCCATGCTTTCATTATAAGAAGGAATACCTTCAGAGCCCGCCACAAAGTTGTAAGGGATAGCTTCATCACCATGAATATCTAGGAACATATCCACGCCAGTTTCTAGCATGCGCTCACGAACCAAGAAGACTTCAGGACTCTTTTCCATTGATGGCGTTTGCCACTCTCGGTTGAGGTTCACACCCACTGCGTTAGTACGCAAGTGACCACGCACACCGCCGTCTGGGTTCATGTTTGGTACCACGTAAAGTACTGCTTTTTCAAGCAATGCACGCGCAACCGTGTCGTTCTCATCGAGCAGACGTTGGATCATGCCTTCCATAAACCATTCCGCCATCGTCTCACCTGGGTGTTGGCGCGCAATCATCCAGATTTTCTTTTTGCCTTCTTCTGGCTCACCAAACGTTAGCAAGCTCATGTCATTACCATCTAGCGTATGACCAAGCGTCTCTAGTTGGCAGTGGTGCGCGCTTTGTGCCATGTGTAACAGGTCTAGGTGACGGTCGTACGTGTAAGGTGCAAAGTACGCGAAGTAAATTGAGCTGCGCTCAGGGATAACAGTGAAAGTCAGCGTATCGCCATCGAACTCTGCCGGTACTCGGAACCACTCTTCACGATCGTAAGACGCAACCACGTCGTAACCTTGCCAACCTTCCGGGTAAGCCGATTTCGCAAGATCAAGAAGTTTGATTGTGTGTGATTGCTCGGCTTCTGTCTCTAGACGGAAGTGGAACCACTGGTAGAATTCCGACATGTTGTCGTTAGGAATTTTGAGTTGGATGTCGTTTTTGTCGTCCGCTTTCACTACGTGAATGCTGCCGCTGTCAAAGTTGCTGAATACTTTCATTTTATTACTCACCTTTTGCATCTGAGCTTGAAAGACTGAGGCTAACACAAAGGGAAGAGGTGCCTCTAACACTTTCATCTCTTCCCCATCTGTTTGCGATCAAAATATTCAGTTTAGTCGAGCTTATCCGCTTTGCCTGCTGGTCCCGCGAGTTTTGCTAGCCACTTATCCCAGATAAATGGCGTTTTATCGTTATCTTCTGCTTCCTCTTTGCGACGAACCGCGTTGCGCACCATCATTGCGCCCGTCCAACGAAATGGCTCTGGCGGGAAGTGCCCTAGAGGCCCTTTGGCTAAACCGCTTTTCGTCCATTCGTTTTCTAGCCCTAATACCAATGAAGATAAAATCTTTCCGCCCATTCGCGTCTGCGCAACGCCGTTGCCCGAATAACCAAAGCCGTAGAAGACATTACTTTGCTCATCAATCTGACCAAAAAATGGAAAGCCTGTTGCTGAACGATCGGAACCACCCGTCCATGAATAAGCAAACTCTGCGCCTTTCAAGCGCGGGAACAACTTATCGAACGACTTACGCAGTAGATCTTGATAGCGCGTTGGCTTGTTGAACATCGCATCAACGTGGTTGTTGAAAGAGAACTGATTACCACCTTTCCCTAACATCAAACGGCCATCTGGCGTATCTCGGTAATAGTGCACAAAAATACGAGAATCTAAAACGCTAGAGCCTGCCTGCCAACCAGATTGAGATAGCGCGTCGCCAAGCGGTTTAGTGATCACCATATCGGAAGAGACAACGACAATACTATTTTTGAATTGCTTAAATTGCTCAACCATCCAAGCATTTAATGCCAGCACGACTTGCTTAGCCTGAATACTCCCTTTAGGCGTAGAAACAGTGGCCGGTTGCCCATAATCTAAACGGGTCATTGGCGTATTCTCATAGACCTCAATCCCCAATTCGATTGCAACACGTCTTAATCCTCTTGCTAATAAGGCGGGCTGAACACTGGCTGCGACTGGAGAATGAAAGCCCTCCACATTACGCGGCGACCCTGCATTCGCTCGTAACTCCTCAAATTGGCAACGACGCCAACTGTTCACATCCAAACGCTTTAGCTCATCCACAACAGGCTGCATTCCTCCCATCTGAGCTTGGTTGGTTGCGGTGTAATAAACCCCTTTCAACGATAATTGCGCATCGATCTTGTGCTGCTTACAAAAACCGTCGATCTCTAGCACTGCTTGCTCCGACTCTTTTACCAACCAAGCGGCGTGTTCTTCACCGAATAAGCGTTTCAAGGTCGGAAATTTTGTCGACCAAGTCAGCATACAACCGCCATTTGCGCCGGATGCACCACTGCCACACAAGCCTTTTTCAATCACAACTACCTGTTTTTCTGGCGATTGCTGCTTAATCATGATCGCAGTCCAAAGGCCTGTGTAACCACCGCCGACAATAGCGACATCTGCTTGGATATTTTGCTGAAGTGGTATTTCGGTTTCCGGCGGCTCAATTTCAAGTGCTTGCTTAAACCAATATGAAGGGTGAGTCATTCGATATCCTTTGTAAAAGTGACGCACACAACTGTGCTTTATCACCACTTTACAAACCTAGCGAATATCCAACGAGCAAGAAAAACTTACGCTGAGCGTTAGAAAATATTTATTAAATATTATATTAAAGAAACACATTCACCAGGAATATATATTTTAATAAAAAAAGGGGAGCAAATGCTCCCCAAAAATAATAGAACGAATATACAACAAGGATTAAACAGGCAATAGAGTTATAAATGCTAGCGAATAAATAGATTAGCGGTTACCAGGTTCACGCATACGGTATTCGTATTTCACATTTAATATCGGTTGATATGCGATTTGACCATTGTCTTGTAGAAACTCATCAACCGTTACTTTCGCATTGGTAATAGAGAAAGACTGGCGGTCTACGATATCAAATGAGCTTTTGAATTCATCTCTGAGCTGCGCCGAGGACTTGCTTTGATAGTCCTTAATCATTTCAAACCCCATGTCGTAAGCCGCTTGCTTACTATCAACAACCTCACCTTGGATAGTTTTAGTGTTATTGGTCCATTGGTAACCACCAGCAATCGCAGCGAGTGGTGTAGCAGTGAGTGCGATAAGACTTGCTAGAGTAATTAAACGTTTCATAGTGTGCTCCTTTACTTACCTTTTAAATATCGAGTTCCAAATGCTCGATGAATGTAGAGTACCTATAGAGACCTAACGCCAATCATATTAATTTCAGAATTTTTTAATTAATTTAAATTTAATTATAAACGTGTTTTAAGGCTCGATTTTTGCTAATAATTTAAGATGAGAAAAAACAAATAAAAACCAGACATTAGGATTATCTCAATTCCAGTGATGCTGATTTTCGTTTTTACTCACCTGTTTTAATATACCTAAATGCTATAAAGATGCTGATTGCGAGAATAAGCACCTTTACTCCGACGATTTGCTTGCCTTTACTCTCTTACGCAGTGTCATCCTGACACTCTCATACTAAGCCTTACAATACCTCTTCTGATTTTTCTCATAGAATCTCACCCAAAAGAACACTGTTCAAAACTTATGCCTGTCATCGCCTGAGCAAAACGAGTAACCATTTTGATTGCCCTCCTTTCGCGCTCCACAACCAGCGCTCATAGCCACTTTGACAGAGCCAACACTTTTGGAAATGAGACTGGAGTGAAATGACCATGAACAAATCCATCTTGCATCAAAGTAAGACCATTTACTCAGACCAGTTCGCGGAGATCTATCACCCGATCTGGAGTTACCGCATTAAGTTTATTGCGCGCGCATTGTTCTACAAGAAAGCATTCAACTACTTGGCTGACAACATTGAAGCGTCAACATTAGAGATGCTGTGTACACGCACACATCGCTTTTTGGAAAAACCTTTTCGCCCGTACATCATTAAAAATAACCCAGCGATCGATCGCTCAGAGCTTGTTGTTGACCACTACAAAACCGCGTCAGAACTCGTCTCTCCAGCCTTAATGAAGCAGATCTATACCGATCCGAAAGGGCTTACTCTCATGACCTTTGAGATTGATGAGATCTTATATACGGTGAGATTAGTGTATGAGGCTCGCTATCAAAAAGAAGGCGATATGAGCTTGGTCCTGCACAGTCAAGAGGACGGTAACTTCTACACCATCTCTTTTATCCTCGGACATGAGAACGGTACTCGCTGCATTAAGGTTGGTGGCCTGCAAGGACCACGCAGTAATGAGACCAGCAATGAGAAGATCAAAAAGCTGACTCGCAAACTTTATGGTCAACGTCCAAAAAGCCTGATGGTCAGCCTACTGAGTATCCTTGCACAGATCTGGGGAGCTGAAACCATCCTTGCAGTGAAGACTCAATCGCACACTTACGCAGCTAGACGCTACAGCAAAGGACGAATCAAAACCGACTACGACGCATTATGGATTGAATTAGGCGGCACCGAATACGACCGTCACTTCTACTCTATCGACGTGAATGCGCCGCGTCGCGACATCGAAGGTATGTCTCGTTCTAAACGTTCTATGTATCGTCGTCGTTATGAATGGCTAGACAACACTAAAACGACATTCGAAGAAGTATTAAAAAACTAACACGCTAAAAGACTCAGGAGAAACGTCCCATGCGTTATTCATTCGTAACTGCTTTGGTGTTGTCGACCTTTTCGTTGTCAACCTACGCAGCAACCAGTACACATGTCATTGGCACCAACCTAGGTTACGGTATGGTCAACTACGACGCGCCTACCAGCGAAGAATCTGGTGACATGTTCTTAGGTGAAATCTATTACCGCTACATGCCAACACATAACTTTGGTATCGAAGCCGGCTATAAAGGGGCGTTTGATGGTATCGGCTCGATACTCGTTAGCCCAATTTCGGAAGTCACCAACACCAGCTTCTCTGGCCCTCGTTTGAGTGGTTACGCCAGTTATCCGCTTGGTGCTGGATTCGAGGTATACGGAAAAGCAGGCATGACTTACTACACGCTGGCGTACACCTATTCAGTTAACGATCAAAGCCGTGATATTGAGAAATCGAGCCTAGGCGGTGAAGCTGCCGCTGGCTTGGGTTGGAGCTACAAGCATTTTGGATTGAATGCTGAGTATGTGTACTCGAAAAACAGCGATTTTGATTCTGGTGGCGTGATGTTCGGAGCACAATTGCGTTTCTGACGTCCGCTATACCTACCCCTTCCCCCAAAAACTAAAAAAAGAAAAAGGCAGCGGTTGCCTGAGTCGTTGCCCTTTTCTTTCATCAATATGGATCAGTTCGTCAACGCAAGAATGATCCCCGCCACGATAGAAGTAACGCCAAGCCCTCGGGTGAGATACCATTTCTCTGACAGAAACCAAATCCCCATAAACAATCCAAACACGATGCTTATTTGCCTTAGTGCCACGACCAAGCTGACGTTGTCTGTCATGGTCATCGCAAACAACACCAAACCGTAGGTGGATGCCATCATTACCCCTGCCATGCTGGCGGTTTTGCGGATCTGCCACGCTGTCTTAATCTCATCTGGCTTACCCGTAACTAAGCACCATACAAGGGCAGGAATACCAATTGCCCAAAACTGCACGCCCAAGTAAAAGATCGCACTGTACTGATCATTCAATATCTCTGATGCTTGTCCTGTGAGTAAACTCAGCGCTTCTTTGTCGACCACCGAGTAACCCGTTGTGCCTATTGCGGCAATCAATGCCCAGAACACACCAACGTTCAAATAAGAGCCCAATGTCACCTGACGAAAATTCGTCAGTGGTACCAGCATACAACCAAGGGTAATCAGCAAGAATCCAAGCCACTGCTGACTAGATAATTCATGTCCCAATGCCACACTGATTGCGCCGACCATCATCACAGGCAGTGCCCGAGCAATCGGATAAACCACACCCACATCAGCGTGCTTATAAGCGACAATCAAACCAACCAGGTAAACCATTTGTGAAATGCCGCTAATGAACAGCAATCCCCAAAACTCACTCGGTAATGATGTCCAGCCAATGGTTGCCAAATACCAAATCAAATAAGGGGTAAGAATGAAACATGCAGAAAAGCTGGCGGCCATGGTAAACGCGAGCCCTGACCCAGAGTTGCTTTTGCCAAGGATATTCCAGCCCGCATGAAGAACAGCAGAGAAAACGACGAGACCAATCGCCAACAAATCCATTTCAACGTTCCTGTCTGAATAAAATAAAGGCCCCGAGATGGAGCCTTAGATAATGAGAAAATCCACTTAACGATTGAGTTCCGCCAGAGATTCAATGCTGATGGCATCGTGTCGCCAATACTCGATATCGCAATCAATCAACTCACCGTGCTGGTTATAGTTGATACGCTCCACCACCATCGCTGGCGTGCCGGCTGTCGCGCGCAATGCCTGAGCCATTTCACCCAACAAAGTGCTGGTTGAAATGCGGTAGCGAATCTTTTGATACGTCACGCCATAATGATCGCGATAAATGTCCGTCAATGAATTTGATAAATCGTAGTCTAGTAGGTTCGGAAACAGCTCTGGGCGAATGTAGTTTGTTACGAACACCACAGGTCTGTCTTCAAGGTATCGCACACGGTCGACTCGATACACGTCCGAGAAAGGTTGCAAGTCCAGCAAGCGTGCTGCCTGTTTGTTTGCCAGAGTCCCTTTTGCTGCGACCAACTCCGTTTTTGGCACGCGATTTTGCGCTTTCGCCATGTTCGGGAAGTTCAGCGTTTGGGTAGGGTCGTAACGCAATGGCTCAGGTGAGATAAACCAACCTCGGCGATCTTCGCGATAGATTCGACCTTCTGCTTCCAGCAGTGATAAAGCTTCACGCAGAGTGACGCGTGTAGTATCGAACGACTCCGCCAACTTACGCTCTGCTGGCAGTTTTTGACGCGGCGATAGCATGCCCGCTTCAATCTGTTCAACAATCGAATCTTTAATTTTTACGTATTGCACGAAGTGTCCTTATCTTTTGCGCCAAGCTTGTGTGCGATTCTCTAACAATTTACCCAAAGTCATCTGAACAATCTTCGCAATTGCGGCAGCAATCATGATCATCACCGCCATTGCCGCTGCAGCGCCAGTTTGACCTGCATCATCCATATTCAGAATCGAGACCGAAGCCGGAATCGTATCGGTTGAGTAAAGGAATACTACCGCAGAAGTGGTGGTCAATGCATTAACAAACAAGTAAGTCGCAATGTCCAAAATCGCAGGTAAGCACACAGGTAATGTCACTTTAAAGAACAACTTGTATTGAGGAAGCTTCACCGATGCTGCTGTGGCTTCAATCTCCGATGGTAACTGCTTTAGCGCTGTCAGGGCTGTCATGTGACCCACGGTGTAGTAATGCACTACCGTGTTAATCACCAAAAATGCCATGGTGCCATAAAGCACGTTCAAAGGATTGTTCGCATCATTGAAGTAAAAGATGTAACCCAAGCCAAGCACCATACCAGGAACTGCCATTGGCACCACGCTGAGCATTTGCATCACCTGACGAATTGGACCAAACGCACGCCCTTTCTCAATGCAGTAAGCACCGACAAAGATGATGGCTGTACCGATCACTGCCGTCCAGCCTGCCAGCGTTAGCGAGTTGAAGAATGGACTCCAACCGTAAGTGCTCATTTCAGCAAAGTTGTAATTGTTTAGCGTCAGTGCTTTGTTCCAAGGCCAGAACGTCACTAACGAGCCATACACCGCCATGCCAAGCACTGCCAGCACTGCGATAGAAATGATGCTGCAATAAACCAAACAAATGCTGTCGCGCGCTTTGTTAGGCTCTGGCTGATAAGGCACCGAGCGCGTATCGAATAAGCTCTTTTGCTTTTTCTGTACCCAGCGGTCTGCGCCGAACGCCATTACCGCAGGGAATAGAAGCATAATGCTGGTCACCGCACCCATGGCAAAGTTTTGTTGTCCCACCACTTGCTTGAAGATGTCAGTCGCCAGAACGTTGTAGCTTCCACCAATCACTTTCGGCACACCAAAGTCCGTGATAACCAGCGTAAAGACGACAATAAGCGTACTGATCAAACCGTATTTCGCCGCAGGTAACGTCACCATAAAGAAGGTTTTGATTGGTGAGGTTTTCAGTGCGCGGGCTGCTTCATACAAGCGGGCATCTGAAGTGCGCAGCGAAGTGGTTAAGATCATCAATGCATGAGGAAAGGTCCAGAAGATCAAACCCATCGAGATACCAATCACGCCGTAAACCGAGTTTCCTAACAACATCTCTTTGGCAATGCCTTGATTACCAAAAAGGAAGATCAAACTGATCGCCGGCAACAACGAAGGCGCAAGGATTGGTGCAGTTCCTAGGATTTGAAACAAACCTTTAAATGGCATACATGAACGAGTCAGCGCGTAGGCATAGCCAAATGCAAGCACACCCACTGCCGAGGTCACTATCACGCCCAAAGTGAAGGTGTTGCCTACCGACACCCACAAGCTTGAAGAGGAAAAGTACGTCGCAAAGTTTGCCAACCCGACAAATTCGCCATTGGCATTTTGCACACTCTTGGTCAACATTGCCCAAAGCGGCATTAAGATGAACAGCACCATCATGGTCGACAAACCAGCGAGCAAACCGAACAACACTAGGTTATCGCGGCTGACACGTCCGAGTAAGGATTTTGCTTTGTCTTGTGTGGTCAGGCTATTCATCGTCATTGTCTTCGCATCCATGTTTACACCTACGCCGCTAGCGCTTTATCAACCGAGGGCACGGCGTAACCATGCAGCCCTTCTTCAGCAAACTGGATGTAACGTACATCGCCCGCCTTGATATTGAGTTTTTGAACCGTTTCCACAGGCACATCCACGACGATGGTTTTCGTTGAGCTGTCGTTTTGCAATACGCAATCAATGCGGAAAAACGCCCCCAAAAACTCGGTTGCGGTAACTCGCACTGGTAGAGAGTTGGTATAGTTTTCAACGAACTTGATGCTTTCAGGACGCACCGCAAGGTCGAAGCGGTCACCACGTTGGATCTTACGATTAGTCAAGCTTGGCGCTGGCATTAGGGTTTCTGCAATGCGTACTTGGGAGTCCGTTGCGGCTGAGGTTTCAATAAAGTTCATGCTGCCGACAAACTCAGCGACAAAGCGCGTTGCTGGTTGTTGGTAGATTTCTTGAGGTGTGCCAACTTGCTCAATCACGCCATGGTTCATCACCACAATACGATCCGCCATCGATAATGCTTCGTCCTGATCGTGCGTAACCATGATGGTGGTGATGCCAAGCTTGCGTTGCAGCTTACAAATCTCGTCACGTAAGTGAACACGCACTTTTGCATCCAGCGCTGACAGCGGCTCATCAAGTAGCAGTAGACCCGGAGATAGCGCCAAGGCTCGAGCCAGAGCAACACGTTGTTGTTGACCACCAGAAAGTTGGTTAGGAAATTTCTCGCCAGAGGTTGGAAGACCAATGGTTTCTAACCAGTAATCCACCTTCTCTAACGCTTCTTTGGTCGACATGCCTTGGTTCTTCAAACCCACCGCAATGTTCTCTTGCACCGTTAGGTTCGGAAACAAAGCATAAGATTGGAATACGATGCCGAAATCGCGCTTCTCTGGTGGTAGGAATGTGGTCTCTTGACCGTTTTGAAAAATCGCACCAGACGTTGGCAAGTCTAGACCTGCAATGGCACGTAGCAGAGTGGTTTTACCGCAGCCAGAAGGACCAAGAAAACAAACGAACTCGCCCTTTTCAATCGCTAGCGAGATTTTCTTTAATGCAGTGAACTGTCCGAATTGCTTCACTACATTTTCGATATTAAGGTAATGTTGGTTAGTTGACATAACACACGCTCCAAATGGTATATACCAACTTTAGTTTTGGAGTGTTACGTTCCAATGACAAATTTATAGCCAGAAGATGACAAATAGATGAAGGGAGGTGAGGTTTGTTAAAGTGGTAATTAGAGATTCCCGACTCACTCCTCCGTCGCTCTCGAGAATGACGTGGTGAGTGTGGATCATAAATTCTGAATCACACTCATTGCCTAGAATTACGAACTTTGACTTTCGCGCCATACGCTTAAGATCGTCATTCCGGACGAGCCTAAGCGAGCCATCCGGAATCTCTTACAAGCACAATGCTAAGAAATCTCCAACGAACGGCTTTGCTACGTTCAACTTTCACAACCCCCTCCAACTCCCCCTTTTCTCGACATGGTTTGCCAAGCATTTGAATGTGGTTATCAAGGGGGAGAGCTATTCTTTGCTGCGGTAAGCTCTGTGCTTTCCCGACGTCATTCTGAAGGAGCCTAGGCGAGTATTTAGAATCTACTTGAAGCGCGTTGGATGTTGCATTGCGAATTAAACTATCCGCGAATGCAGAACCAGTCCCTCCCCTTTACCAGCATGACTGTTGTAGTCCTCTAAAGTTGAAGCCAAGGGGAGGTTAGGTGGGGTTGCTGCTTTAAGGCTTTTGACTCTCGCCTCTTCCAAAAACAAAAAATCCACCTCAACCGAGGTGGATTTCAGCATTCAAATTAGAGCAAATTCAATTAAGACTTTGGCTCTGATTTCGCGTCGAACTTCTCAGACCATGCCGCTAGAATCTCTGCACGCTTGCTGCCCATTTGCGCGAAGTCCATCTTCGCCATGTTCTCTTGAACGTTCGGGAAGTTAGAAACCTTAGCTTTCACTTCTTTATGTGCAACCACTGGGTACATTTCTACGTAAAGCTCGTTTGCCGCTTTAGAGATTGACCAGTCGACAACGCGCTTCGCTGCATCCGACTCTTTTACTAGACCAACCGCTTCTGATTCCCAGCCGATGCCTTTTGGTGTGATAACCGCTAGTGGTGCACCTTGTGTTTTCAGCTTCGCACCGCGGCTTGCCATCGAAATACCGATAGCCACTTCACCCATACCCGCTTGAACACATGGCTTAGAGCCCGAGTGCGTGTAGTGTGCAATGTTCTTGTCTAGGTCACGCATGTAGTTCCATGCCTGATCTTCACCCATGTTTTGTAGCCAAGCAGAAACCTGCATGTAGCCAGTGCCTGAAGAAGCTGGGTTCGGCATTGCAATGTGGCCTTTGTAAACTGGCTTCGTTAGGTCTTCCCAAGACGTTGGTTTCGGTAGGTTAAGTTGTTTCGCTACCGCTTCGTTGAAACAAACTGCGTTAAAGAACGCATCGTTACCGAACCAAGCTTGGTTTGATTGAGGGTCGTTTAGGTTCGCATGCAGCTCTTCCAAACCTTTTGGTGTGTAAGGCTTAAGAAGACCTTCATCTTTAAGCAGTGCCATTGACGAGCCAGCCAGACCCCAAACCACTTCCGCTTGAGGGTTGTTCTTTTCGGCCAGCAATTTCGCCGTCATGATACCGGTGGAATCGCGAACCCACTTAATCTTGATATCTGGGTTATCTTTCTCAAACGCAGACTTGTATTTAGCAAGAATGTCAGTTTCGAAAGCGGTGTAAACCGTGACTTCCTGTGCTGCCATTGCATTCGTAGCTAGCAGAGAGACAAGTGCAGCCAGCGATCCTTTCATCAAACGGTTTTTCATCATTTTCTCCAGTTAATTTGGCTAAGTTTCAATTTGGTCTGTACCAGTTGACGATAACCACCCTACTGAGCCTTTGTGACGAAATCATGACCATTAAATGGCAGTTTTACGAAAATTTGCGATGAATAATCGTTCAATTGATCCGCCATTTTCTGGATATTAAAGTTTTATGAAATTGGATATTCGCCTATTTACTGCCCTTTTCTTCCTCGCTAGAGTGAACTCGAAATTTGGTGTAGACCAATTAGCCTATTCTGATGGAAATCGAGATGAAAAACGAATACCTACTACTGACTCCAGGTCCTCTATCTACTTCTGAAACGGTACGTGAAGCCATGCTTAAAGACTGGTGTACTTGGGATGATGAATACAACAAAGACATTGTAGAAGTGATCCGCACTAAGCTTGTAAAACTGGCGACGGAGCAAGACGGCTACACCAGCGTACTAATGCAAGGTAGCGGCACCGCATCAGTGGAAGCAACGATTGGCAGCGCCATTGGCAAAGGTGGAAAGCTGCTGGTTGTCGACAACGGTGCTTACGGTGCGCGTATCGCTCAGATCGCTGATTACCTAAATATTCCATGCCATGTAGTTTCCCCAGGCGAAACATCACAGCCACACTTGAACGAGGTGGAAACTGCATTGGCATCGGATCCTGCTATCACACACGTGGCGATTGTTCATTGCGAGACAACCACTGGCATGCTCAACCCAATTGAGGCATTTGCTTCTGCGGCAAAAGCACACGGTAAAGTCGTGATTCTCGATGCCATGTCGAGCTTTGGTGGCATTCCTATCGATATCGCAGAGCTAGGCATCGATTTTATGATCAGCTCTGCAAACAAATGTATTCAAGGCGTGCCGGGTTTTGGCTTTGTGATTGCGAAACAAACTGAGCTAGAAAAGTGCCAAGGTCAGGCGCGTTCTTTGAGCCTTGATCTTTACGACCAATGGCATTGCATGGAAGTGAACCACGGCAAATGGCGTTTTACGTCTCCAACGCACACGGTTCGCGCTTTCTATCAAGCATTGTTAGAACTGGAACAAGAAGGCGGCATTGAGGCTCGTCATCACCGTTACCAAACTAACCAGAAAACACTGGTTGCAGGTATGCGCTCTTTGGGGTTTGAGCCACTACTGAGTGATGACCTTCACTCGCCAATCATCACTTCTTTCTATTCTCCGGCGCACAGTGATTACCAATTCAAAGCGTTCTACACACGTTTGAAAGAGCAGGGCTTCGTGATTTATCCGGGTAAGGTATCGAACGCAGATTGCTTCCGTATCGGCAACATTGGTGAAGTTTACCCAGCAGATATCGAGCGCTTAATCGGTGCGATTGAAAAAGCAATGTATTGGCAAGTTGCGTAAAGCAGCCTTCTGATTGAGAGAGCGTTATGACTCAGAATATCAAACCGACCCATTTCCGCAGCGAAGGTGATGTCAACACGACACCAGCGCGCCAAGCTTGGAATGCATCGATGGACGACGAACGCACGCAAGCATTATTGAAGCGTGATTCGGAAGTCTTTCTTCATCAAGCCATGTCGACGCCTTGCTTAGATACCTTGGAAGCAGCAGAAGGCATCTACATCCAAGATGCTACGGGCAAAAAGTACGTGGACTTCCATGGCAATAACGTCCATCAGCTAGGCTACGGTAATCCGCATGTGATTAAACGTGTGCAAGAGCAAATTGCCAAACTGCCGTTTTCACCACGTCGTTTTACCAATGAAACTGCGATTGAATGTGCCGAAAAACTCACCCAAATCTGTGGCGGCGAATTGAACCGCGTGCTGTTTGCTCCGGGTGGCACATCTGCGGTTGGTATGGCTCTTAAATTAGCACGCCACATCACGGGCAACTACAAGGTGGTGTCTCTGTGGGATTCCTTCCACGGTGCATCGTTGGATGCCATCTCAGTAGGTGGCGAAGCGTGTTTCCGCCAAGGCATGGGACCCTTAATGGCAGGTGTTGAGCGCATTCCACCAGCCGTATCTTACCGTGGCGCTTTCCCAGTTGCGGACGGCAGCGACGTGCATTACGCCGACTACCTTGAATACGTGATTGAGAAAGAAGGCGGCGTGGGCGCATTTATCGCAGAAGCGGTTCGTAATACCGACGTACAAGTGCCAAGCAAAGCCTACTGGAAACGCATTCGAGAAATCTGTGACAAACACAATGTCATGCTGATCATCGATGACATCCCTAACGGCATGGGTCGCAGCGGTGAATGGTTTACCTACCAAGTCTACGACATCGAGCCAGATATGCTCTGCATCGGTAAAGGCTTGGGCGGAGGCTTAGTGCCTATTGCAGCCATGGTAACCAAAGACAAATACAACACTGCCGAGCAAATCTCAATGGGTCATTACACTCATGAGAAAAGCCCTATCGGTTGTGCTGCAGCACTGGCAACCATGGAAGCCATTGAGCATGACGGCTTGCTAGATAAAGCCAAAGCCGACAGCCAGTTCATGCGTGAAAAGCTGCTAGAGATGAAAGCCAAGTACCCTGTGATTGGCGATGTTCGTGGCATCGGCATGTTATGGGGCATTGAACTGGTCACTGATCACGAAAGCAAAGCACGCGCGTATGACGAAGCGGAAGCTGTGCTGTACCAATGCCTCAACAACGGAGTGAGCTTCAAGGTATCGCAAGGTAACGTGATTCAGCTCAGCCCACCGCTGATCATTACTCGCGAACAACTAACAGAAGCGTTGGCAATCTTCGAAGAAGCCATCGCCAAAGTGTGCAAAGACTTTAACTACTTTTAGGGTCAATAGACCTCAACAAAAACCAATTTATCCTGAGCGCAGTTCAAACGTGTAGGCAAGCGCTCTCGCAAGCAAGAAAGAAAAAGGATTGAACATGAGCAACTCACCAATTCAAGCAGTGATCTTTGACTGGGCTGGCACTATCGTCGATTTCGGCTCTTTTGCGCCAACCAGTATCTTTGTGGAAGCGTTCAAACAAGGCTTTGATTTTGAAATCGACCTTGAAGAAGCGCGCGAACCAATGGGGCTTGGTAAGTGGGATCACATTCAAGCTGTGGGTCGTATTCCTGCCGTTGATAAGCGCTGGAATGAGAAGTTTGGTCGCTCAATGACCAGCGAAGACATCGACGCTATCTACGCAGCATTTATGCCGCTGCAAAAAGCAAAAGTGGCAGACCACGCAGAGCCAATCCTTAATGCGATTGAAGTTGTAAACGATCTGAAAGACAAAGGCATAAAGATCGGTTCTTGTTCTGGTTACCCCCGCCAAGTGATGGACGTGCTGATTCCAGTGGCGGCGGATTACGGATACAAACCGGATTACGTAGTAGCAACGGATGACCTGCCTCAAGGTGGTCGCCCAGCACCATTTATGGCACTGAAGAACGTGATTGAGCTGAATGTAACGGACGTTAACGCGTGTATCAAAGTGGATGACGCAGCCCCAGGCATCGACGAAGGTCACAACGCCGGTATGTGGACCGTTGGTTTGCTGCTTTCTGGTAACGAAGCAGGTCTAACGTTTGAAGAATACCAAGCTGCGGACGAAGCAACGCTTAATGCTGCTCGTGAAAAAGCGCGTGCAAAATTGCTCAAGAGCTCGCCGCACTACCTCATCGATACGATCGCTGACTTCCCTGAAGTGGTGGCAGATATCGAACGTCGCCTAGCAGCAGGTGAACGTCCGTAATCTTCATCTTCCACCAATAAGTGAAAACAAACGCCCCTCACGTGAGGGGCGTTTTTCTTTTTGACGCTATCTTAAGGAGGTTTGGCTTATTGAAGCGTGGTTCCGTTAGATAGCAGCTTTCTTGTCGGCTCTTGCTCGGTGTATTCGACCGTATCGTGATCCGCGAGTTTATCGACTTCTGCCTGTTCGCCCACCACAACCAACACGTGCTGTTTCACCAGAGCGTCGACTACTTCAATGTTGTGCTGACGAAGAAGCGCTCTCACTTCGCTCTCTTTCCCTTCATGATACTTAACAAAGTAACGTGCAGGTTGCTGCTCGGCTTGATCTTGGCGTTCATCCACGAGAGGAAATCCTTGATTGTTTGCCAAGCTGCTTGAGCTCAGTCCGATTGCCAATAGTGCGGTAGCGCCTACCACAGACAAAGAAAGTAAGGTCAACTTCTTCATAGTCACTCCTTATTGAAAGGTCAGAGTCCAACTGTTGATGGTACCTGTGTCTCTTCTGGCATTGTCCACCGCTTTAAGTTCCCATGTGCCTTGTGATTCAAAACCAGAGAAATCCGCTTGGAAACTGGTTTTAATGTCGTTCGCACTGCCGCCCGCGTTGTCGTGCAGTACCACTTGACCACCATCTGGCGACGTTAATGTGACATAAAGATCACCAATGTAGGTGTGAGTGATATCCAAATCGATAGTCACTGAACCTGCATCGCCAGAGCGAGCCACATCTAATGAGCTTACAACGCCAGACGCTTTGTTATCAGGAATCGCTACCGCATCCGAGTTGGTGTAGCTAGAAGGTGTAGAGCCGCCACCAGATGAATCACCCGAACCGTTATGCGTCGCGACAAGAGAAACACCAGAGTACGCGCTGTAGCCGTAAACCAATACTTCATATTGCCCTGCGCCAGATACGTTCAAGCTACAGCTTTCGCCATTACCGCCCGCCCATGAACGACAGTCGTAAGTGCTGGTGCTTGGTGTGCCATTAAAGCGCACGTAAAGGTCAGCATCACCAGAGCCACCACTCATGTTGAATGTCGCTTGCGTTGCATCCGCAGGGACGTCAAACACAAATACTGTGCTTGATTTGCTGCCGCCAGAAAGCTGTGTTTTCGCTACACCGTTTTCTAGAACGTTGTCGTTGCCAGAGCCGCCGCCATCCGGACCATTACAGCCAGCGTCTAGGTATTGTTTCGCAGCCTCAGCATTCACAAGACCATGACCAGTGCGGTTATCACGACCTGTTACGTCAATGTCCGTTGCTGTCTTGATCAGCGCGTTACGTACTTGAGCTGCGGTACAGGTTGGATGGTAACTCCATACCAAACCTGCAACACCGGTTACGTGTGGCGTCGCCATCGAAGTACCGTTGTAATACTCGTAGTCTTCACCCTTAGTGGTCGATACCGTGATGTCTTGACCAACGTAGCCCAATAGCTCCTGACCAAAAGCACGATCAACTGTCACCGACACAATACGCGCCGCGTTGTTTTGATCGACAAGGAAAGGATTCTGCAATCCCGGTAGCTCAGAGTTACTGTACACAATCGCTGCACTCGCACCTGCGTTGTAACACGCTTGAACTGCATCGATTTCTGGGTAATTACCAGATGATTGGTTGCCCACACGCTCGGTCAAACAGATCTTGCCCGACATATCGCCACAGCTGAAGCTGCTACCGGATACGTCACAGCTTGCTAGTGTCGCCGTAATAGAACCGACAACAGGATCAGGACCGTAACTGCCGCCCGATTGGATCAAGCGGTTGTGAGGAACGATGCCACGATCGAACTGGCTAGCACCGTTCAAGCGAATGTCTGAAAGCTTACCTTCGCCAACTGTCACCGTAGACAGAATTGCTACACCCGGACCTGCGATTTCAACTTGGTCTGTCGCTTGAGAGAACGCCGCGTGATCACGCTTATCATCCACCGCCGCAACAGACATTACCGAATCGTAAGACGCTGGGTAGCTGTGCGCAGTATTCCCGCTATTACCCGCAGCAGCAATCAGCAGCACGCCTTGGTCGTAAATGGTTTGCAACGCGTTTTTCTCCGTCACACTCGACTGGCTACCACCAAGGCTCATGTTGACGACGTTCGCGCCGTTGTCAGCACAAGTTTGTACCGCTTTCACCAAGCTGGATGAGTAGCCCCAACCCGCTTCATTGAACACCTTTACGATGTGCAAATTCACGTTTTGGTTTGGCATAACGCCTTTGATGCCCTCTGTGTTGGCAATCGCGGCAATCGTACCCGCTACGTGTGTACCGTGAGCGTTGTTGTTCCCCGGAACACTCCAAGAGCCTGTACCGCTGTCGTTTGTACCCGACACTCGGTTACCACTCAGATCGTTGTGTGCGAGGTCGTAGCCTGAATCGATGATACACACAGTGCGGTTGCCTGCACTCGAGTCATCCAAAAGCTGAGCGTTCACCGCCTCATAGCCCCATGGGATAGTCTCACTTAACAGATAACGCGGTGGGTCAATCTCCACGTATTCCACATCACTACGGTTACGTAATTGCCCTAACTCGGAGTCTTCCATCTCCACGCTGTAGATAGCGCGGTTTCCTAGTTTTTCCACTTTACGCGCCTTGAGCTGATCTAAAACCGACTCTTGCGCGATGCGTGGCCCCCAGAAAGAGTTTCCACCTAATGCTGAAGGACTGGACGTATCTTCTTTAAATTTGACGATGTATTTGGTCGGCAAGTTAGATTCGTCGAACCCCGTCAGAGGAGCCGCATGCGCTGACATCGAAAATGTCATCGCAACTGCAACGGCAGACAATGAAAACAAGCCATTTAGTTTATTTGTTGTGTAGTGCATTTGCTCTATTCCTTTTTGAGCTGATTTTTATTCACTTTATGCTCATGAAAAATCATAACCATGAGTTATACATGAGCTAATCAGCTATAGAGCATCTGTTAAAAAATCCAAATAATTCATTTTATAAATATATGATTATTAATAAAGGATCATTTAATCAACAGTTATAGTTAACATTAAAAATTAACAATTTTACTTATAAAGCAATTACTTAATTACACAAAAAGTGCATGTTAAATTAATGTTAGTGAGTAATTATTCTATTTTTTATAAAATTATACTATTTACCAAATCTATTGAAATTCGATTGCGGTACCAAAATTGATAAAATGAATAATTAGATATTTGACTGAATGGCGTATTTACCCAGAATGAGGAGAGTTGATGAGATAAATTCTCATCTAAATCATGACGATTATCATTAAAGAGAGTGAATCATGAATAAGACCATTACGTTACTTAGTGCATTATTACTACCATTAAATCTTGCTCACGCAGCCGACTCATCAGAGCCTTCTTACCAGCTAAATGCCTCAGAAGTGAGAAGCGCACAACAAAAGCAAACATACACCTACGTACGATGCTGGTATCGAACTAGTTATTCACATGATGACCCAGAAACCGACTGGGAGTGGGCAGAAAATCCAGATGGCAGTTATTTCACTATCGAAGGCTATTGGTGGAACGCACTCTCGTTTAAAAACATGTTCTATACCAATACACCACAAAGCGTGATCAAGCAGCGCTGTGAACAAACACTCGATCTTGCGAACGAAAATGCGGACATTACCTACTTCGCTGCCGATAACCGTTGGTCATACAACCACTCGATTTGGAGTAATGATCCTGTAATGCAGCCAGATCAAATCAACAAGGTCGTGGCATTGGGTGACAGCTTGTCGGATACCGGTAATATCTTTAACGCATCGCAATGGCGATTCCCGAATCCAAACAGCTGGTTCTTAGGGCATTTCTCTAACGGGTTTGTATGGACAGAATACATTGCTCAAGCGAAGAACTTACCGCTATACAACTGGGCGGTGGGTGGCGCTGCTGGCGAAAATCAATACATCGCGCTAACAGGCGTTGGAGAACAAGTCTCTTCTTACCTTGCTTATATGCAGCTGGCGAAAAACTACAACCCTGCCAATACCCTGTTCACTCTTGAGTTTGGTTTGAATGACTTCATGAACTACAACCGCAGTGTTCCAGAAGTAAAAGCAGATTATTCGGAGGCCTTGATAAAACTAAGTGATGCTGGCGCAAGAAACTTCTTACTCATGACCCTACCTGACGCGACCTATGCGCCTCAGTTCAAATATTCTAGCCAAGAAGAAATCGACACAATCCGTGCAAAAATCCTTGAGATGAACGAATTTATCAAAGCGCAAGCAGCTTACTACACAGCACAGGGGCTCAACATTACGTTGCACGACACCCATGCACTCTTTGCTAGCTTGACAGCTAACCCTGAGCAACATGGCTTCAGTAACGCAACGGAAGCATGCCAAGACATCAACCGCTCGTCTGCTGCTGATTACTTGTACAAACATTCGCTGCGTTCTGAGTGTGCGTCCGTTGGTTCAGATAAATTTGTATTCTGGGATGTTACCCACCCGACCACAGCAACACATCGCTACGTGGCTGAGGATATGCTAGAAACCACTGACCAACTTTCGAATCATCCATTCTAAGCGGTCTATTAGAACCTAGAACCTCTCAACATTTGAGAGGTTCTATCAATAGCAGTTAGAGACAGACCCAAGCAAAAACGTTCGGCTTGGGTTTATCTTTTTTATCGAGGGGTTACCATCACTTATTGTCAGTCTTGCTATGATGATTTGGTAAACCTATGAGGAGCTACAAATGAATCTAAAACGCTGTGTGTTCTTACCGTTAATGGCTGCAACGCTATTTGGTTGTGCTCAACATCAGTCTGATGACTCCGTGAACATAATGACAATTAACATTGCTCCAGAGCTCGTAGACTGTGTCGGTGTGGCTCCGATGAAATGCATGGTAGTAGATGGTAACTACTTCTATGAACAAATAGACGGTTTCGAGTTTGAACCCGGCTATGAGTACACCTTACAAATAAAGCGCATCCAGCAGTTCACTCCTGAAAATGTGCCTGCCGACGCTAGCTTATATCGATATGAACTCATTGAAGTACTAGAGAAGCGATAACAATACGATTCATCGCCCATTGAAAGGAAACTCCTATGTTTGGAAATTGGAAACGAAACCGCCAAATTCGAGAAGTCGCAAAAGATATCACGCCGAAATTAGCGCTTAAGTATGGTGAGAAAGCAGATTACTCGAAGGAAGAGATCGATTGGGCGCTGAAAGAAAATGGCAAGACAGATGATGCCTTTGCCCTGATCGCATACGGCATGTTGATTAGCCAAGCCGCTTACGTGCCGATGGGCCTAAGCCAAAAGCTAGGTGAGCATGCTGAGTTTCAATCAGAAGTCTCACTTGCCTTATTTGACCAAGCGACGGATCTTGTGAGCGTCAGTGCTTTACTGACTTACGCAGAGATTCAAGACTGCCACAAACAACAGCCCGCTACCGATTCGGATGATTTCGATGCTGATGGCGGAGACTTTGGAGGAGACGGCGGTGGAGATGGTGGCGGTGAATAGCAATTAAGCCAGCATCTGTGGCGATAAGCATCTGAGGCAACAAAAAGCGGCGCTAATTCATCCCTATAATAATCACGAAAAGGCTCATCACGAGCCTTTTACCCTATCACCTGAGTAACTTAAAAGCTTCCTATTGCTTACACCAAGCCTTTCAATTTCGCTAATCCATAAGCAGCGATAGTGACGCAGTCTTTGATTTCACCATCGATCATCATGCGCTCGAACGCTTCAACTGAGAACGAACGAGTGATCAAGTCTTCTTCTTCACTGTCTAGCTGATTGCCCACTTCGGCTAACTCACTCGCGAAATACACATGACAAGTCTGGTTTAAGAATCCATAAGCGATGAACTGCGCACCAACGTACTCCATCTTATTGGCCTGCATACCCGTTTCTTCTCGAAGCTCACCTTTTGCTAACTCAAGATGATCCGCATCTGGATTTGATTCCCAAGCACCTTGTGGGATTTCCCAACAACGTTGACCTACGGTGTAACGAAACTGCTGTACTAAGTGAATCACGCCGTTATCGACCGCCAGAATCGCTGCACAGTCTGGCTTGTCGACCACACCGTAGATGCCTTCTGCTCCACTAGGGCGTTGGATTTTATCTTCACGTACCGTCATCCATTTGTTTTGATACACCACTTTGCTGTCGAGCTGCTTGATGTCTGCCATGAGAGTCCTTACTGCTTGATTCTTCGAAATTAGTTATTGGATTAGAAGCCATTCTAACGCTGTTTGCATGTCAGTTTGTAGACGGTTTTCAAATTCAATACGCTTATTGATGTTCAATATATCCCGTCAAAACAATCATTCATCGCAATGATTACGATGGCGCAAAATGGCAAGTTTTCAATTCGAGGAACTCATATAGTTAACCCATCGACGCAAGGCATGGCTTTGCAAACTTGTTCACTATTGATTGAGGGTTCTTATGAGCGCATCGGATAAAGTCTACGGTTTCAACACTCCACAACGTCTGTTTGTTGGTTATACCTTGGCGGTATTGGTAGACCTTACGGTTCTGAACTTCTATGACGAATACTGGGATTTCGTAACCATTGACTCGTTTACGATTTCTTTCGCCGCGGCATTGCTGCTTCAGTTGCTTTTGAAGCTGTCTATTAAAGCGGAACAAAAAATTGCAGAGTACTTTAAATCGAAGCCGGGTACGGCACCTAAGATTTACCGTGGTATCTCGACTTACATTATCTTGGTCGGTTCGAAGTTCGTGATGCTAGAAGCCATTAACATTATGTTCGGTGACAAGGTTGACTTTAGTGGTCCTTGGAACGGTGTCGTCGCCTTCTTTGCGGTGGTGTTTACCATCCTGATTTCAGAAGTCATCGTCGGTAAGGTTTACTTCAAGCTTGGTGAGAAAGAGCAACAGGCACAACGTGAATTAGCTGAAAACAACGCTAGCTAATAAGCAAGGTCGATGAATACAAAACAGCATCGATAGAAACCAAAAAGCGCGGAGAAATCAGCGCTTTTTTCGTTTGTTTGTTCACATAAGCTTAAGCGACGAGGATGCTCTTAAGCTCGTTCAACGATTCCACCGTGTAGCTTGGTGAAATACGCTCATCTACACTTGCACCTGTGGTGTTCAGCCAACATGTTTCAATGCCAAAGTTGTTGCCACCCAAGATATCAGAATGCAGGTTGTCGCCCACCATCAATACGCGCGTCTTACATGGGTTGCCCATTTGCGTCATCGCATATTCAAAAATACCCAGATCCGGCTTGGCAATACCAACTTGCTCAGAAATCACCACATGTTCGAAGTAATCGCTCATACCTGTGCGCTCTAGGCGAATCGCTTGCAGCTCGGTAAAACCATTAGTGATGATGCCCATTTTGGCTTTACCTTGTAGCGCTTCCATCAGTTCTTTCGCGCCCGGCAACAAAGTACAGATGTCTGCCATCGCTTCTAGGAATGCACTGTTGAGATCCGCCGTTGTGGTGTTGAGCTTTTCTGCCCACTCCGTAAAGCGTTTGTGCTTGAGCTCATCTGCCGTCACTTTACCATCTTGGTAATCCACCCAAAGTGGCTTGTTCACCGTTTGGTAGTGCGCAAAATCTTGCTCGGTAAAATCTACGCCTTTGCGAGAAAACATCAGCTGTAAACCTTTGAAGGCATCAAAGTGAAACAAGGTTTCGTCAGCATCAAACAAGATCCAATCGTATTTCATTTTCTTCTTTCCAATATCCAGGTCGTTTTCTGCCGCATAGTCTAATTGTTTTCTTCTTTAAGATAATCTCTATAATTGGAAAATGATTGTAGCGTTTTGCTCAACAATATAACTAATAATAGATACCCCAATAACCTAGGAGCACACCGTGAATGCCATTGCGTCACTGCCAGTATTTGTCGCTGTCGTCGAATGCGGCAGCTTTTCCCTTGCTGCCAAGCAGTTGAACCTCACCAAATCGGCGATCAGCAAACGCATTAATCAACTCGAAGATGACCTCGGTATTCGCTTGCTTAATCGCACCACAAGAAAGCTCAGCTTAACCGAAGCTGGACGTCGATACTTCGAGTACGCTTCACAAGCAGTGAACCTTGCTCAACAAGGTGTCGATGCCGTTTCCGAGTTGCAAGGCTCACCGCAAGGTAGGCTCAAAATCACTGCACCGATGTCTTTCGGTGTTTTGCACGTTGCGCCACTTATCAGCGAATTTCTTGCACGTTACCCGAAAATTGAGGTCGATTTACAGCTAGAAGACGCCATGGTGGATTTGGTCGAACAAGGCTTTGACTTGGGGATTCGCATTGGCGAACTTGCGACTTCTAACCTTGTTGCTAAACGCCTTGCTCCGTGTAAAAGCGTACTTTGCGCCTCTCCCGAATACCTAGAAGAATTTGGCGTACCAACCAAACCAAGCGATTTGGTGACGCACAACTGTTTGCGTTATTCGTATTTCCGAGGCGGCGTCGAGTGGATGTTTATCAACAGCGGTAGCGAGTATAAAGTGCTACCCAAAGGCAACTTTGTGGTCAACAACAGCGAAGCGATTCGCCAGTTGCTTTTGAGAGGTTCTGGTATCGCTCAATTACCGACTTTTATTGCAGGGAAAGACTTTGCTGCTGGTAACTTAAAACCACTGATGGAAGAGTTCGCATTACCAGAGCATGCCATCTATGCCGTATTCCCCGAACGCAAACACATGCCATTGAAAGTACGTGTGTTCATCGACTTCATCAGCGAAAAGCTTGGCACTGATACACCGTATTGGGATCGCTACTGACAGGTTCTGACACTCCATCACGTTAACCTTATTTCGAACTTAACCAACCCACAGAAATAAGGAAAAAACATGGAAACTGTGATTGAAACTGTACAATTTCGTCTGACCAATGGCGCAACAGAACAAGACTTTATCGCTGCGGCAGAACAGTCACAAAACTTCGTGAAACAACAGCCAGGTTTTTTATACCGCTCATTGAGTCACGAGGCTGCAAGTAATACGTGGACTGATATCATTTACTGGCGGTCACAGGCAGACGCAACGAATGCAAGCAAACTGTTTACTCAATGCGAAGATTGTAAACCGCTAATGAACCTGATTGAGCCCGAAAGTGTTGAGATGAAACATCACAGCGTGAAGATGTGCAGCGAATTAGAAGACTAACCGAGATAGGAACACCATGAGCAAATCAGAGCGACTGTTTGAACTACTGACTTTGTTACGTGCTAAACGTTATGCGGTGACAGCAAAAGAGCTGGCAGACACCATGCAAGTCAGCGAGCGCACTATTTATCGTGATATTCAGTCGTTGCTGAACTCTGGAGTTCCCATTCAAGGAGAAGCTGGAGTCGGTTATATGCTACAAGCCGGCTCTCATTTACCGCCATTAATGTTTAGCGAAAAAGAGATGATGGCTCTAGAGCTCGGTATGCGTATGGTACGCGCTTGGTCTGATGCCGAGCTCGCCGATGCCTCGCGATCCGCTTCTGCGAAAATCCTTTCCGTATTGCCCGACAAACTCAAACAACAAGTGGAAGACTGCCCACTGATTGTACCTGAGTATCACATCCAGTCAGAAAGCGCGAAACGCGGACAATTGCTGCGTCATGCCATCGATAACAACTTTAAAGTCAGCTTGGATTATGAGGACGAGAGCGGGCAAGTGACCGAACGTAAAATCCAACCGTTAGGCCAGTTCTTTTGGGGCAAGGTTTGGACACTCGTCGCATGGTGCGAACTACGCCAAGATTATCGCCAATTCCGCCTAGATCGAATCCAAGCGATGCGAATGCATGATGAAGAATTCTTTGTAGAAGAAACCAAATCTCTCAAGCACTATATTGCACAGTATAAGCCGAGGGATTGAATCTCATGCATTGTACAAAAATGCCTCTGAATGGGGATGTAGTGCAAATCTAAACGCCTTATTAAAGAAAAGCCATTTATTATCTGACACTTAGAGTCCGTGCATATTGCTACACTACGCACATGAACATTTGGTTAATCTAATGTTTCATTTTTAACAGGTGCGCAACCACCATAGGAGCGCTAACTTAAGTAGCACGTCAACCACACCGGAGTGTGAAGCTATGAAAGTACTGATTCAATACACCCAAGCGGGTAAATATCGTGATCAAGCGTGGGAATCTCTGGCTCTTAAGGCAAAAGGCGAGATGCAAGCCGTGACGCCTTCTTATGCCGCGCAGCTTATTGAGCAAAACAAAGCGACGCTTGTAATGACGGAAGACGAGCAGGTGATCTTCCATTCTTAAGTAACAGATATCGATAAAAAATGAGCTCAAATTAGAGCTCATTTTTGTTTGATTGGTGGGTGAGCTATGACGATCAATCTTGAATGATCTTGTTACCGCAGTTTTCGCAGATTAGATGACGAGAGAAGTCATCCATAGACGCAAGGAAAGCACCAAAGACTGTGCTTTTTAGAAAACCAGAAATGAACTCCTTCTTACTGCGATTCTTATCTCCCTCAAAAGCACTTTTCTTTCTGACCAACACCACAACATGATGCGTTTCCACACCACACGAAGGGCACATAACAACTTCCGTCTTATTTGACATATCAGCTCCTGAACTCGCTCTGGTGAATTCATTATTGTTAAAAACGTCATAGCTTTCGATGTAAGTACATGAGATTTATAAATTAATGGAATTGATATGTAAATGAGCGCTTATTGATTATGAGAATAAGCGCCGTGGATATGTGTGATTACTCGTCCTCGTTTAGGCGACGAATCAATTTGGCAGGCGTACCGCCATATAGACAATCTGGTGGAACGTCGCTGTTTACCACTGAGTTAGCGGCAATGACTGAGCGAGCACCAATAGTTACCCCTTGGTTGATGACCGAATTGCCACCGATCCAGACGCTATCTTCAACTGTGATTGGCTTACAAAAGGTTTCCCACTTGAGTCGGCTACGGTAATCCAGAGAGTGCGAAGCGGTATAGAATTGAACACTAGGGCCGATAAGAACGTGGTTACCAATGGTGATTTTAGCGCCATCCAACATGACGACATTCATATTGATGAAGGTCTCTTCGCCGATTTCAATCGTCTTACCAAATTCACAATGCAGCGGAGCTTGGATAATGCTTCGCCCAACTTTACCAAATAGATTCTTTTGCAACGCATCGCGTTGAGATTCATCGGTATTGTTATTAAACGCCATCAACGCATGAGTAGCACTAGAACGCATTGCTTCGATTTCTTTATCAGTACCATCAAATATTTGGCCCGACATCATTTTCTCTAATTCGGTCACTGGATCATTCCTACAACTTTTGACCAAGCTAGATTAGCGTAAAAGAGGAATAAAAAAAGAGAAAAGCACGGGCTTTTCTCTTTCCTATTTTGTCGTTGTGTCACGTCGGAGTTATACGATTTCCCAGCTGTGAGTCATCTCAACACCTTCACCTAGCATTAGGCACACTGAGCAGTATTTTTCCAATGAGTCCGCCGCCACTTTAGCTACGATTTCTGGGTCTAGTGCTTCACCAGAAACTTCAAAGTGAATGTTCACCTGAGTAAAGATGCGTGGCGCGGTTTCACGACGTTCCGTGGTTAACTTCGCGTTAACAGAAGCCACTTTCTGGCCTGCCGTTTTCAGACCATCAACAACGTCTACAGAACTACAACCACCTGCGGCCATAAGAACCATTTCCATCGGACTTGGCGCTGTTGCACCGCCATTACCATCCATCACGACTGAGTGACCAGATTGAGACTGACCTAGGAATTTAAAGTCTTCGACCCATTTTACTTCTGCTTGCATGGTTTCCCTCATTAATGCTTCTGCCTCACCGATGATTGTCTTCCGATGAGCGTGTATTTTATGCCGTTACTGTAGCCCCCTTGAAAAAAAGGGCAAAGAAATTTTCATCTTCACTGTAATTTTTTCGCTCTTCAGTCTGTCCTGTTACGTAAGATTCATTGAGAAAATGACGTTTGAGGAAGTTATGAAGAAAGTATCTAAGTTGTTGGTGGGATTCTCATTCACACTCCCTGTACTGTTCATCTTGTTAAGTAAAACAGGTACTGCCGATACCATGGATAAGATGAACGCATCTGGTAAAACTGACATTGCAACACTTGCAGGTGGTTGTTTCTGGTGTACCGAATCGGATTTAGAGCAATTACCGGGTGTGTTAGACGTGGTTTCTGGTTACTCAGGTGGTGATTTAGAAAACCCAACTTATCGACAAGTCTCTTCTGGCAAATCCGGCCATATTGAAGTGATTGAGGTGAAGTACGATCCTGCTGTCGTGAATTACGAACAAGTATTGGATTACTTCTTCCGCCATATCGACCCGACTGACGACAAGGGCTCATTCGTCGACCGTGGTCCCCAATACCGCCCGGCGATCTTCTATCATAATGCGGAGCAAAAGCAGATCGCTGAGCAGTTTATGATGGAAATCGACAAGGCGATGATCTATCCAAAACCGTTGAAAACAGAGCTGATCGAGTTTGAGAAGTTCTACCCTGCGGAGTCATACCATCAGGATTACTATAAGAAGAGTAGCCTGAAGTACAAATACTACCGCTACGCATCAGGTCGCGATAAGTACCTCGACGAAGTGTTTGGTGAAGACCGTAAAGACAACCCAAAAACGCTGCGTGAACTTATCAACGAAAAAGAGTTGGTGACGAAAGTGAAGGTGTACGAGAAACCTTCAGACAAAGAAATCAAAGCGAAATTGACTGAGCTTCAATACTACGTGACACAAGAAGAAGGTACGGAGCGTCCTTTCAACAACAAGTATTGGGACAACAAAGAAGCAGGCATTTACGTTGATATCGTCACCGGCGAGCCTTTGTTTTCATCAACCGATAAGTATAAATCCGGCACAGGGTGGCCAAGTTTTACCAGACCAATTAACCCCGGCTACATCGTAGAGAAAACCGACTTTAAACTGGTTTATCCGCGCACAGAGATCCGCAGTAAGTTTGGTGATTCGCATATTGGCCATGTATTTAAAGATGGTCCAAAGCCGACGGGATTACGTTACTGCATGAACTCAGCCGCAATGGAGTTTGTACCAGTTAATAAGATGGCGAGTTTAGGCTACGGCGATTACCTGTACCTATTTGATAAGTAGCTAGACAACTGTTTTAACCAAATTAGGAGTGAACATTCAGCGCGATGAAAGGTTTTAAATCCAACCTTCCCATGAAAGTCTGTCCGGTCTGTCAGCGCCCGTTTTCTTGGAGAAA
Organism: Vibrio sp. B181a; assembly: GCF_030248375.1. NCBI lineage: Bacteria > Pseudomonadati > Pseudomonadota > Gammaproteobacteria > Vibrionales > Vibrionaceae > Vibrio > Vibrio sp. B181a. Next base: position 132,622 of record NZ_JAHGAD010000022.1, read on the forward strand.
GAAGTGGGCGCGAAATTGGGAGGAAATCGTTTATTGTTCTGAGCGTTGTCGAAGAAATAAATCAACGAAAACGTAGGTCACTCCGAACCTATCTGGAGATCGTTATTTCCTTTGTATCAACGTTTTTACGCGATCTCTTACCAAGGCAATAACGTCCCATCATAAGCCCAAAACGCCCCGCTATCTTGCGGGGATGCTTTTTCTATCAAGCCTAATAAATCCTTAGCAACTCGCTCTGGCGTGAACAACTTTCCTTCTGGCACATTGGTTTGAAAAGGTGCCGACAAAGCGGTGTCCGTAGTACCTGGATGAAGTGAAAGCACCGTGCCATGTTTCACCATTCTTTGCCATTCGATCGACATGGTTTTGAGGAACATGTTTAATGCGGCTTTCGATGCTCGATAGCTGTACCAACCACCTAACTGGTTATCGCTAATACTGCCAACTTTAGCCGAAATGGTCGCAAACTTAGGTGCAGTACTGCGCTTTAGCTTGGGCGTGAAGTATTTCGCCAACAGCAAACTTGGCAAAGTATTAACCATGATGGTTTGCTGAAAAAAGTCTGCGTCGAGCGAGCTAAGATTCTTCTCAGGCCCTTTCTCTTGGGTGTGCAACATACCAACGCAGTTCACCAACCAATCAACGTGTTCAATCTGCTCACTGAACGCTTTTACCTGCTCGTCTTGCGATACATCCACTTGATGCCAAACGACATTTGGATGTTGCCAATCTGGTTGCTGCTTACGATAAGTGGCATGCACGTGCGCTTGAGGGAACCGAACTGCGGCTTCTTGCACCATCGCCAAACCAATTCCACCATTACCACCGATGATGAGTATTTCCATCACAAGTTCTCCACGTTTTCTATGTAATGCTCTGCGGTATCAAGTATCGCTTGGCGTTGCTGTACTTCCATGTTATCCCAAGAGCGGAAAATCATCCCGATTCGTGGATTGGTTGCGAGACGCTTGTCGTGCTTGTTCATAAAACGCCAATACAAGCTGTTAAACGGACACGAGCCTTCGCCACTGCGCGCTTTATTGTCGTAATGGCATCCTTTGCAGTAGTCGCTCATCTTGTTGATGTAAGAGCCACTCGCCGCGTAAGGCTTGGTACCAACAATACCGCCGTCCGCAAACAACGCCATGCCACGAGTGTTTGGCATTTCTACCCACTCAATTGCATCAACATAGATACCGAGATACCACTCATCAACTTGATCTGGGTCGATCTCGGTTAGCAAACAAAAGTTACCAGTGACCATCAAACGTTGGATGTGGTGTGCGTAGGCGTAATCGAGAGACTGACCAATCGCATTGCGCATACAGGCCATTTTAGTTTCGCCATTCCAAAAGAAGTCTGGCAGCTTTCTTTCTGCGCCCAACTCGTTCTTTTTCGGGTAATGAGGCATGTTCGCCCAGTAGACGCCTCGGATGTATTCTCGCCACCCTAAGATTTGGCGAATAAACCCTTCGACTTGAGAAATGTCGATGTCCGCGTTGGAATGAAATGCCTTGAGTGATGCATCAATGACTTCTCTCGGGTGTAGCAATTTGCTGTTCAGCGAGAATGAAATTCGGCTGTGATACAAGCTCCACTTAGCATCGTGCTGACCTGTCATGGCGTCTTGAAAACGTCCGAACAGCGGCAGACAGACTTGGCAGAAATGCGCGAGTAAAGACAAGCTTTGCGCGCGATTAATTGGCCACAACAAGTCTCCTTCGAGATTTCCGATGGTTTTGATGTCATGTCGTGCCAACCGCTCAGTAATATCGCGCACGTCGGTACTGAACATCAAAGGTTGTGGCAGTTGTTCGATGTCTTTGACTTTGAGCTTGTTACGGTTGTTGGCATCGTAATTCCATTTTCCGCCGACGGGCTTTCCGTCTTGCATCAAGATGTCAAAGCGCTTGCGCATACGACGGTAAAAGTGCTCCATCATGATGTGTTTGCCTTGAGGAAACTGCGATTCTATTTCTTCAAACGGCAACAAAAAGTGTTCCGAATCGACACAACGCGTCACGACCCCATCAAGCTTTAGTTTGGCTAACTGCTCTAGTAAACGGTATTCATCGGGGCGTTGATATTCAAACTTACTTGCACCAACTTCGCTCACGTAGTGTTGCAAGACTTGCTCAAGATCGTCGAAGGATTGTGTGTCATCCAATGTGAGGTGCAGAACTTGGTGACCCTTACTCTGACGCTCTTTCGCAAACTGTTCCATTGCAGAAAAGAACGCACACACTTTCTGAATATGGTGCGTGACGTAAGTATTCTCTTGCTTGAGCTCCGCAATCAGGTAAAGCACTTTCTCATCCGGTTGCTGAAACCAAGAGTGCTCACTGTTAAGTTGATCGCCCAAGATCAATCGTACGGTTTCAAATTGCATTACGGTTTCTCCGATGACGAAGCTTTGTCACTGCTGCCCATTACGATAGGCCAATCGACCATGTCTACACTATCCAAATGCGCACCAGCACAACGGCCTTGCCACCTATCGATGAACTCCATGTGCGGATCGTACATTTCAGTTTGCTTTTCAAGGTTGAATTGTCGTGAACCACGCGGATCCGCACCGACGCCCGCTAGGTACTGCCAATTTCCCCAGTTCGATGCTACATCGTAATCAACCAATTGTGATTCAAAGTACGCTGCGCCATAACGCCAATCGAGACCAAGTTCATGCACTAAACAACTGGCGACTAACTGTCTGCCACGATTCGACATATAACCGGTTTCATTAAGTTGGTGCATACACGCGTTCACGATAGGAAATGGCGTTTCACCTTTCTTCCATTGCTGAAAACGATGAGCATAAAAGCTGGTGAGTGGTGCTTGATTTTGGATGCCACCGAATCGGAAAAGCTGTCGTTTGTGTCGACGGGCATACCAATAAAAGTACTCCCGCCATAAAAGCTCGAAGTAAATCCAGTAGGTCGACTCGTTTGCTCCCTTCAAACGTTCATAACGCTTGAGCATGGCATAAATAGTTTTTGGCGAAAGGCAGCCATGAGCTAGCCAAGGTGAAAACTTAGTCGAGTAATCCATACCATCCAAGCCATTGCGCGTCTGCTTATATTCGCTGGCCAATGTCGAGGAAAAATACCGACGAGCGTGCTCAAGCCCTGCTTGCTCGCCACCGGTAAATAGGCAAGGCTTAACGTCGCGAATCAGTCGTAAGGTTGGCAAGGCAAGTCCTAAGGGGGTTGGTGGTAAGGCCGTTACTGTGGCGAATGGTTCCTCCAGCGATACGTTCTCCGCCTTTTTACGAAACTTAGTAAAAGTGTCAGGCAAGTCTTCAAGGGCAAACGGCAGGTCTTCAACGGTAAGTAGGCTGCGCACTTCCTGCTGACAAATCGTTAAATGCTCTGATTCTTGGCGGATATGATCAACCACGTCTTGCTCTTCTGAGCCAGGGAACGCATCACAATACAGATGTGTCACGCCAAGCTTCTCTACAGCATGTTTGATGGCTTGATAAGGATGTAAGTCAACAACCTGTAAGCGCTGATCGAATGCATTCAAGGACAGATTGAGGCAGTGTAATGACTCATCTAAAAATTGCTGCTTGGCCGACCCAAACATCGATTCCTGTGCGAAGTGAGCTAAAAATGGAGACAGTTTCGGATAGCAATAGACACATATTAATGCGTCGACTTCCTCGCTGGCTCGGGTTAGCAGCGGATTATCATGCATCCTCAAATCGTTGGTAAACCAGTACAGTCCGATTGTTTTATTCAAAAGAAGCGTTCCATGTGTCTTTTTGCTTATACAAGTTCTTACGCACAATGCTGCATCACGATCAGACAGTAAGTTGTTATGTTTACAAATTGTTCCGCAAAAGTCCTTGGTAAACAATTTGTTAAAATTAATTCTATAAATTATTTAGTCAAACTCTAATATTCATAGACGTATTTGATTTTTTGCTCATTTTTTTTAAGAAAACCAAGCAAAAATGACAAAAAATAAAGCGATATTGTTTTATATCCGTTACCCTTAACCTAATTCCATTTTGCTTGCCACATTGCAGAAATGACCGACGAATTTAAAAAATCAACCGCGAATCTAAAAAAAGCGGTACCACTAATGATCAAGAACCACGTAGCAGCGACACCAGCAAACTACGCCTTGTGGTACACCTACGTAGACAAAACCATCCCAGAGCTTAACCAAGAGTTAGATATGGTTCTGGAGAATTATGACGTCTGCCCACCAGCGATGCACAAGCAGCTCTACAACAGCTACGTCGCGAGTAAAGCCGAAACCAGTTTAGAAGAACTCAAAACCAACGTAGAAGTACTGTTGGGGGAAGTATCTAGCTCGATGAGTGACACTATTACGGATACCTCCTCCTTCTCTGATATGGTGGACAAAAGCTTTAACAAGCTCGAAAAGGTTGAAGATAATAGCCTGAGTATTGAAGAAGTGATGAATGTGGTTCGTCAGCTCGTCGCGGAATCTCGTGAAATTCGTCACTCGACTCAGTTTCTAAATAGCCAACTAACGACGGCTAGTGAAGAAATTTCTCGTCTAAAAAACCAATTGGCTGAAGTACAAAAAGACGCTCTTTTCGATGGTCTTTCCAACCTGTATAACCGCCGTGCTTTCGACAGTGACCTCCAAATGCTGATCGACAGCAATCAAGCAATGACCTTGGTTATGCTGGATATTGATCACTTCAAAGCATTTAACGACAACTACGGTCATTTGTTTGGCGATACGGTGATTAAAGCCATTGCACGCCGTCTGCAACAAAGCTGCCGTGATGGTATCAGCGCTTATCGTTTTGGTGGTGAAGAGTTTGCTTTGATCGTACCGAATAAATCTTTGCGCATCGGTCGCCAATACGCCGATACGTTACGCCGAATGATCGAAAAACTGCGTGTCCGTGACAAACGTTCGGGCAGCCAAGTGCAAAGTATTACCGCTTCTTTTGGTGTCGCAGAGTATGAAGTTGGCGATACGTTGGATAGCTTGGTGAATAAGGCTGATAAACAGTTGTATGAAGCAAAACAACTGGGCCGAAACCGAGTAATGCCGCTGTAAAGCTTGCTCACCTACTCATACCGTCCCTTTTAAAAGACAAAACCCCAAGCATGTACTTGGGGTTTTGTCTTTCTTGGGCTGGCTCGTTATTAATGATGCTTCCTAAACGATTAATCAATGCTGTAGCAGTAGCTAAGGAAGTAGTCGTCGCCGTTTTTCGCGGTGTACTCTTTGTCTTCACTACACGCCATCGGTTTTCCTTTCTTATCACCTTTAATTAGGCTGATCCAATGACGCATTGCGGTCGGTGCATTACCAATTAGCTCAGGGCTGAAGGTCGTACGTGTTTCCAGTTGAATATCATCAATGTCCATCAACTCCACACACCCCGTGCCTTTATGACAGCCAAACATCACTTCCACGTGGCTGCCTGACTCATCTTTAAATAGGATCGATTTCGGATCTTCTTTCTCACCAGTGTACGCTACAAAATGTTTTGGGCTTTTCAGACCGCTGTGTGTACCGTCTTTGAAGTAGGCCATCACATGACGGTAATCAATCACATAGCTTGATACGTCTTGGTGTGAACCATTCTCCAGTGGGAACATACGGTCCAGTAGTTGCTTCGCCTTAACTTGCTTCTCGCTTTGCTGCTCAGCACTTACCGCCTCGACGGCAAATACGGCTTCAGCGATAAATGGGCGTTCTTGTTGTTGGATGTCTTTTTTATCGAAATTCAGCATATTCATCGTCGTTTCCTCGCACTTAAACACTCTTCCTAGAGTAAAAACTTAAAACCCTTGTTTAAGTTTCAGGCAATTCTGTGAAGTGGATGGTTAATTTCCTTGCCTGCTCATTATGTAGACTAGCGAATTATTGACTACAATTTCACAACAAAAATTTTACAATGTGAATTTTACAAAATGTCTGTGTCAAAAAGTCTTATCCGCCAATCTCATTTTCTCGGGACGAAAATTCGTAACCTGAGGAAGAACAACCATTTAACGATGGAAGATTTGTCTGCACGTTGCGTTAGGATCAATCCTGAGTACGCGCCGTCGGTTTCTTACCTATCGATGATCGAACGTGGAAAACGCGTTCCAAGTATCGATATGCTGGAAGTGATCGCCGAAGTTTTCCAAAAAGAGCCTGCATGGTTTTTAGATGATGAGCCAGAGCTGGAAGCGATCACACCGAATAAAGGTAATCGTGGTGGCATCAATGGAATGGCCCTTGAACCGAGTTTCTTGTTCTCCAATGACATCCTGCAAATCGCAATACCAGAAATGCTCTCCCAAACTGGTATCACTGGACGTCAGTTTGCTCATCTGCTGATACGGGCCCACCAAGAGAACCATCAAAACCACTTCCCAGATCTGGAGCGAGCCGCTGAAGAAGTCGGACTAAAGCGCCTGAACTTGTCAGTGGAAGATCTGATCGACATTGCTAAAAGCATGGGGTTGGACATTCGTTGGGTAGACCGAGCGCCACAGGATGTGATTGATGAGCTTGGCGTGAGTGCGAAACAGCTGATCACCTCTTTTATGGAGGCGCCAAGGACGATTTACCTCAACAAGCGCATGCGCGACTACCCAACACGCCTGAAATACGATTTAGCCGTTTACATTGGCCATCGTGTACTGCACAGCAGCGACGGCATGAGTAATGTATTGTCGATTGGGCATCAGAACAACTGGGAGCAAAGCGGCTCGCAAGTATCGAACTCTGAGCTTAACTCACAAGACATTTTACAAGCGTGGCGTGATTTTGAATCGAGCTTCTTTGCTGGAGCCCTGCTGTGTCCAAAAGTACCGTTTCGCCAATTGCTCGACCGCTCTGGTTATGAAATCGATGTACACAAAAAAGCGGGCGTGTCCCCCTCTGTTGCGATGCGCCGCATGACGGTCGTATCACCTTATCCGCATTGGCATTACTTTGATGCTTATGGCCCGGGTAAACTCAAAGCCGTATATCGTGGTAACGGTATCCCGCTTCCTTGGGGGAATATGCGCAAGGTCAACGACCCATGTCAGCACTGGGCAGTGTTCCGTCGCTTATCACAACCGCTGGACACCAGTTCAGCACAAATTTCGATTCTTAATGTCGGTAACGAGCCACGTATCTATTGCTGTGAGTCAGTCAATGTCTTCGACCCAGCGGGCAACAACCGCGTTCTATGCGCAGGTATTGACCTCAACCCTGCTATCTCAGCTCAGGGTGGAGATGCGATTGCCATTGCAGAAGAGTTGAAATCGCTGTGCGTCTCTTCAGGGGGAAGTACTGTCATACCTCAGCACATCAAGAAAGATCTCACCACGATAGCCAAGATTCTCAATATCAATTGGATAGAAAGGGGAATTCAAACCCAAGCAAGATTGATTTGTTCACGAGGAGCCGTGTGTCCAAGACAACCAAGTTGTTATAACAAGTGCGGTGAATCAGCGGATTCAGGTGACGAGCCGCAAATTATCGAGCTCTAGAAAGAAAAAACGCCAATCACAATAAAGGTGATTGGCGGTATATACTTGTGAACAATGTGTATTCACTAACAACGTCAGTTGGCTAGGTGACCCTCGGCTTAATAAGGGTCAATCTGTATAAAGCACGATGCGTGCCAACTTTTAAAAACGCCTTTTTTCTTCGATCCTGATGCATATTGGTGCTTTATTGAGCACACACTTTGCAAATCGCATTTGCAAAATGCAAATTGATGCAAATATGCCACCATGCGCATTGCTACTAATCCCTTTATCAGCAAAATGGCGTTTTAATAAGAAAGAAATTCAAAATTAAAAAGCCCCGCAAGTGTGCGGGGCTCTAGTTTCATGGTTTTACTGATTATCCACCGTAGTGTTTTTGCTGATACATGCGTTCATCGGCGATTTTCATCATCTGTTGAGGTGATGTCATTTCAGGATCAAACATCGCATACCCAATGCTAGTTCTCAGATAAATCAAGTCTTGTTCATAAATGACTGGATTCGAGCACAGGGCAAAACGAAGCTTTTTCACTAGAGCATGAATGCTGTCTTCCGTTTTCGGATTGTGGACAATCACGAGAAATTCATCTCCTCCCATGCGAGCCACAATATCCGAACGTCGTAAACTGCTTCTAATCCGCTCAGCACAGGCGATCAGCACTTTATCGCCTGCATCATGACCATAGGTATCGTTAATATGCTTAAAGCGATCAAGATCGATGTTCACAAGCGCAAAGCTGTAGCGCTTTTTATAGCGTTTCGCGATCTGAAATTGATGCTTGTAAGATTGCATAAAGTAACGACGATTGGGCAATTGGGTAAGTTCATCATGCAGTGCTCGGTTATCGGCCACAATATACAATCGGTAAATCACAATCAGGGCAATACTTAATCCAAGAACAATCGGATAGCCGACTAATCTCGTTAGCTGCAATGTGTACCATGGTAATTGCTGGTCTAAATCCGCACCGGAATACACCGCTAAGCTCCAGCCTCCGTAGGGAAAATGCACTTGCTCTTTGGCGTAGACCTTCCCACTAGGCTTCGGCTCACCGAAAAATATATCGCCAAGCTCGCCACTGCTGTCATAACCACGAATGGTCATCGGGTAATGAGAAGAGAAATCCATCACCCCGGTTTCTCGGAGCAAACCATTAAAGTCGATCAAAGCACTGATCACACCCCAGTAATCCTTGTTTATTGGGGGATCACGAAATACAGGCACACGAACAATCAATCCTCGACCACCTTGAACGAGCTCGACAGGACCTGCAATGAATATCTCTTGAATGTCTTTGGCTTTTTGGATTTGAACCCACTGCGCTGGCACCGTTCGGTAGTCCAGCCCAATAACACGCTCGTTCCCTCTACGTGGATAGATATGGCTTACCACATCATTTTCCGCGATGCCGATTACCGTAATATGATTGCTTTTATTGAGGATACGATTCGCAGCCATGTTTAACTTGCGGTTTTCATGGTTCGGTAGCAATGTAATAAGAGTCGCAAGCGTGCTAGCTTTGTATATGTCAGCCATCAGGTCCGCTTCTAAATTGGAGCGGAGCATAGAAAGTTGTTCTTTGGCCTCAACTTGAAGTCGCTCTCGGTGAAGGTTGAGCTGATTGTGGTGCAACAACTCAATGACTCCAACGCATAGGGCAAAAAAAGTGAGGAAGAACAATGCAAAGTAGCCTTGCTTCTTCGATGAGTACTGCATCTGTTCCCCACTAACTCTCGGCGTTCCAAGAGTTTTCTTTAATTATTGTTAAAATACTTATTTACCTTAAGGATAACTAATAGCTATCGTAAAGGTAATAAATATCTAAAAATCTTATCTATCAAAAAGGCAAAGTGAGATGCAAGTACAAGGCGATTTATTCAAAAGCTCATTTTGGCAAGAAGTAGCACAAGGGAAGATCTACTATGATCCTCACTTTCTCGGTCACTTGGATGCTGATCACTGCTTTTCGCAGCTTCGCGCAACCTTACCTTGGCAACAAGAAAGCATCATGATGTTTGGACGATCGGTATTACAGCCTCGACTACAAGCGTGGCATGGTGACGCCGCTTACACTTATTCAGGACTAACCATGGCTCCTCACCCTTGGACACCGGAACTGATTGAACTGAAAACACACAGTGAAGCCATTGCTGAGGTGAAATTTAACTCTGTCTTAGCGAATCTCTATCGTCATGGCCAAGACTCTATGGGATGGCATCAAGACAATGAGCCTGAGCTAGGAAGAAATCCTGTAATCGCTTCTATCAACTTGGGGGAAACTCGCCGATTTGTTCTAAGGAATTTACATTGTAAAACCCAATTAGAATATGAGCTTAGCCATGGTTCTCTGCTCATTATGGCCGGAGAATTACAACATCACTGGAAGCATGCCGTCCCTAAAACGGCAAAACCAAAAGGCGAGCGTATTAATCTGACTTTCCGCCATATCGTGACCAACTATTGACTGAGTCATTACATATCAAAAAAGCATTAATGCTAGGATTGAATCTTGGCTCTCAATCGGAATGTGTTTATGCGTATCAGACCTCTCAGCTTAGCCGTGTTGCTCTCCTGTTCACTGGCTTTTCAGGCGCAAGCCTCTCAAGAGGCACCGGTTTTAACCTATTCGCAGTCCGCACAGTTGATCAAAGATACGTACGAATCGCAGCTATATACCTTGCCTGCGTTTCGAGAGGGGCATTTCGGCCTTCGTATGTATCGCCAAACGTTAAATGACAAGTATCTACCCGCCGTATGGACAGACATGGCACAAGTCGCGAACCGTCTCAATCATTTTGCCAATGAAGTCACTGCACCCGAGCAAATTTTTCTCTACTCAGAAGAACGTTTAGCGACTTACCACGATAAAGAAGACGAACGGAGCCAACGTCGCTACACCGTTACCAAGCACCAACCAGAATACCTCTACTTAGGCATCGATCTGATTGGAGCAATGGCAAGAGCTGACGAGTACGGCTTAAAGCACAAACAAGACAAAACGCTAAGGGGTGTCTTACGTCGATACGATTTCACACGTTACGCCACTGACCCAGAAATGATAGAAGCTTGGGCGGCGCAATTGGCGAACCAGGTCTACTGGCTACGTCAGCTCGGCGAACAAGATGTGGTTAATGCATTTACCGATGCGTTTCGCACGACCTACCCAGACAACCAAGATAAAAAACTGTCACCGCAGCAATACAGTAATAAGATCTACGGTATGACTCACATTATTTTGGGTGATTCGCAGTATTACCAAAAACAGGTGAATGAAGCTGACCATCAGTGGATTTATGACTACTTCCGCGACAATATCGACACCATCATTTTGCGTTCCAAAGAGGATGTGGTTGCCGAGGTCGGGATTTCATTTCTCCTTGCGGGGTTGGATAGTGACCCAGTCGTCGAAAAAACTCGTCAAGCAATCCAAAGTGCCATTAATACGCAGCAAGGGATGATCCCTTCCGTGGAAGGGGACTACGACTTGAAATATGGTGAACACCGCAATGTGTTGGCCATCATGCTGCTGGATTGGCAAGGTGTACACCAAGCCCCAACAATACAAAACCAACCCCAAGCGTTTGAATCTCTGCCTTATGGGTTAGTGTCAAAGCCCTGATATCAACGCAGGTTACAGGATCGAGTGGGCAGGCTTAAAAGCTTTACTTTTCAACATTTGCTCGTATCGAACCAATCGAAAATCTTGGAACCCCTGCATAACACTTTTGATCATCGGGTTCTCAAAAAACTGACGACTGGTGCCTGTATAGAAAGTAATGCTGTGACTAGAGCAACACCTTTCTAAGAAGCAATCTTCCATAAACTGATTCAAGCTATGATCTCGGATCGGAAAATAAACCATAAGGCCTTTGCTGATCCCAGCAATGTGATTCAATATTTGAGTTCGAATCGACTTGGTAAGAAAGACCACACTCACCAAATAAATTGAGTTGTTTTTCTGCTCATAGACCACATGCCCTACCAACATTTTTCTATAGTAAAAACAATAGATTTTGGGCTGATGAAGCTCAAGCTCATTAAGAGTATCGATGATATCTCCCCCGTTCATTCGAAGATGAGAATCGATCACTAAAGCCCTATCCTCCTCTTCCAACTTATCAAAAGGCACGTGACCGGTATGAGTGATTTCATAGTCGTATACCGTGCTTAAATTTGGAAAATTGACCGGATGTTGCAGGGCTTTCTTAACGATCTTTAACTCCTGAGAATCATAGTGGTAAGGCTGCTGAAAGAAATGTGCGATACCAAGACGCCTTAGTAGCGTTGGCTCGATTTTTTGCCTTTCCCACTGGCTCAAGGTTGCTTGATTCAAGCTCGAGAATACACGATGCGAAGAAGAAAGCAGCTCCGCTAAACTGTCTTGTGAATATTTATATTTTTTCCTGAAATGCTTCAATGCATCGGCAAATTGAAGTCGGTCGAACTGCATTTTTTCTCCTAGCCAAGCGCCAATAATTGCGAAAAATATGTGTATTTGTAATTAGAATAGACACCAAATTGTAATTGCGTGAGTCAATAACACTTCAACTCAAGATACCTGCATTACACGACGTAATCTGTAATGCCTTCGGGGTAATTTTCATGCAGTGGGGTGGCTTCTTCCTCAAAACCAACGCGGCTGCCCTTTGGAATGACAATTAAGCCACCGTCAGTCATCTCAAAGCGCGCTTTGTCTCTTTTTGGTTTCTCACCGATCACTGTGCCTGGGGCGATCTCAACATCTTCTTCAATAATGGTTCGCGTAATCCGGCTATTCGCTCCGATTTTACAGCGCCCCATTAATATGGATTCATGCACAATGCTGTTCCTGCCTAACTCACATTCCTCACCAATCACGGAGCGAATCGCGCATGCTCCTTCTATCTGACAACCTGAGGCAATGTAACTGTCTTTAATGCGAACTTTGATTTCTTCGATGTTGCAATATTCTATTGGTCTTTTAGATTCAACCCTTTGACTCAACAGTGCATCAGTACCACTCTTACCCTCAACACTCTGTTCCACCAGCATCATCATCTGCAGTCGCCAGTAATCATCAAGATTATTAACGTTATGCCAGTATGTAGGTGCTTGTTTTTCGTCAATCTCGCCAAGGTCAAACAATGCCGTTTTCACTCTACGAGCAAGCAGAGAGACGATATCCTTGGTCAAGTCATGCTTACCATCAAGCTTCTTGGCATTATTAAACAGACCTTTGACCAACACGGGCCGTTGAAAGAGGTAGTTTTCCGTTAGCACCATTGCAAAACCCGGTTTATTCGGAATTTCTGTAGGAGTTTGCGGTTGGTGTTGAATACTAATGACTTGGCGCTGCTCATCGAGCTCAACCACATGATATTGAGAGGCTTGCTCTACAGGGACTTGAGCCACGACTAACGTAAGTTCGGCTCGTTGGATTTGATGATACTGAAGTAAGGAAGTGATGTAATGACGATGGATTTGCTCGCCACCAACCAATAAAACGTGCTCATCAGTGGGTCGATTAAAGGCATCCAAATGCTGCAATAAAACATCTGTCCAATTTTGTCGTAAAACCGGTAATTGCTTAGCCTGAGAATAAATTGGCTCAAGCACTTCGATTCTTGATTTGTAGTCTCCCCATGCATGCTTTAGATGATCCATTAAAGACGAGCAGTGGAACCGACTCAATATGAGATTACGTTTTATCCCTGCTTGAATGAGGTTGGTTAGCGAAAAATCAATTAAACGATGAGAACCTATGAAAGGTATGATGGATTTACAGCAGGTTTGAGTGAGTGGAACTAGCCCATTCCAGCCTCTATCGGTTAATACCACCGATACGATTTTTGACGTCACGTACAACTTCCTTATTCTATTAATAATTTAGAAAGTAAATGCAAACCGTACGCAAGTACTATTCAATTGAGATGTCAATTTACTCAATAATGAATATTATCGGGCAATGACCTACCCAATATTTAACTCACCTCTCATTCGGTAGCTTAATAAAATAAAACCCGCCGGAGTGGCGGGTTTTGAATGGTTGTTTATGTGGTGGCGTTCCTTATAGCGAGATAAAGATGCCAGCCAAACATGCACTCATTAGGTTCGCTAGCGTACCAGCCGCTACCGCTTTCAGACCCATGTTCGCTACGTCTTTACGACGCTCAGGTGCCATTACACCAATAGAGCCAAGTTGAATTGCAATAGAACCGATGTTCGCGAAACCACACAATGCAAACGTGATGATCACTTGCGTATGTTCAGTCAGCGTTGCTTTGTGTTGGACGAAATCGATGAATGCCACGAATTCGTTCATTACGATTTTCTGACCGATGTAAGAGCCTGCCGCTAATACTTCGTGACCCGGAACGCCGATTAACCAAGCGAGAGGGGCAAATAGGTAGCCAAAGATCGCTTGTAGCGTGATGCCCGCAAAGCCGAACATTTCGCCTAGGTTTTCCAGACCCGTGTTCACCATTGCAATCACACTCACGAACGCGATCAGCATTGTACCTACCGCAACCGCGACTTTCATACCGCCCATCGCACCACTTGCTAGCGCGTCGATCACGTTGCTCTCTTCAGACTTATCCAACTCGATGTTGTTGTAATCACTTGGCGTTTGACGCTCTGGCACGATGATTTTCGCCATCAAAAGGCTACCAGGAGCAGCCATGAAGCTCGCTGCGATTAGATACTTAAGCTCTACACCTAGACCTGCATAACCACCTAGAACACTACCCGCGACTGATGCCATACCACCTGCCATTACCGCGAACAGTTCTGAACGAGTCATGTTTTGCAAGAAAGGACGGATAAGAAGTGGCGATTCGCCTTGAGAGAGGAAGATGTTACCTGTCGCAACAAGAGATTCTGCTTTGCTGGTACCCAAGAATTTTTGGATTGCACCACCGATAAATTGAATCACTTTTTGCATGATACCCAAGTAATAAAGGGCAGAGATAAGAGCGCTGAAGAAGATGATGATAGGAAGAACGCGAACCGCGAAGATGAAGCCTGTAGAAGCAAGGTCACCGAAGAGGAATTTGATGCCTTCATCGGCAAAACTTAATAACCCTGCAACCCCATTACTCAAACTGGCTAGCGCCGCTTGTCCCCATGGGAAGTAAAGCACTAAGGCTGCAAAACCCATCTGAAGCAGCAATGCACGAGACACGGTTTTCCAATTGATTGAAGAACGGCTCTCTGACAGCAGGAACGCACAACCTAACAGTGCAACAATACCAAATAGACTAAATAGAACACTCATGAATCGGACCTACTGAACGTTGAAAAAGAAAGGAACGCCAAAAGCATTGGCAGAAGAAAGGGACAACGCATCGAGTGACAGCGCACTCGCAGATCCAGATTGGAGGAAGAACGGATAGTTCGACATCTTATTTTTACCTTATACAAGCAATTGAACGTAGCTGGTCCGGTCCGTGGGGTCATTCACTGCTGGAGAGCTCTCGACTCATCCCGCTCCATGTGACGGCTTGTATGGGTAAGGGTCCTGAACAACGAACCCTAATTCCCGCTTAAACGGGTCGCAAGTATAGCCATCAAAACGAGAGTTTCATCACATTTATTGACGCAAACGTTCAAGCGTTCATTATTTAAGCAAAGATGCCATTTTGTGGTCATACTTGTAGGGAAAATGGGGGTATTGAGAGGACAAGTAATGGTAAAACTGCCAAAAGCGAACAATAAATGTTCAATTGAACACCAAAGACCAAAAATGAGCAATTTTACTCTCGCCAATCTATGGATTTTGGATATACAATTTGGAACGCTTCATTCAGAAGCCTCTGTGTATTCAGAGCATCATGATGCCGAGATGGTGAAATTGGTAGACACGCTAGCATGAGGTGCTAGTGCCTTAGGTGTGAGGGTTCGAGTCCCTCTCTCGGCACCATTCCTTTCTTTCAAAGAATTTAGAGTGTAATGCAAAGTTCTAAACAGGCAAAACAATCCGCTGACGCTAACCAACTACTTAGCGAACTCGCGGTGCACGCCTTATTACACCTGCACTTCAAAATCCACGCATCATCGCGAATGCTTCCCCTTAAAGAACGTAACGATCTATTGCAAAAGTGGCTTAAGCCTAAGCTCAAAAGCAATCGCTACAAACTGATTAAAAAGCCATTAAAGTCTTTGACTCAACAGGCAAAAGGGGAAAATGGCAATTTAGAAGCTTTACTTGAACGTTGTGTAGGTGCCGATAAACCTGGTAACCCGCAGCCTCACCTTGATAGCTACCTGCTGCTGATCAACGAAGTCGAGAAAAAATTAGGCACGACGGTAATGCTATCTCGCCCTGAAGATGTCGACTTATCTCACGACCAACACGGTTGTTTGCTGTGTGTGCTGTCTGATAACTTAAACCAACACTTCGACGATAATAACGCCCTAATCGCACCTATTTCGATGCTTTTCCGTGGCCCTATGAGTCAACGTTCTCTGTTCCTGGGTAGTATATACGCGAGCAACACCTTCAATTACGAAGTGCTGTATCAAGACGAGCAGTTTGTGCGAATCACGCTAGATTTAGCGTAATACGACACTCAGATGAATCAAAAAAGCCGCGAGATTCGCGGCTTTTTGCTTAGTTAACGTTTATCAATGTCATTAACGACCCACAGAGTTATCAATCCAGTTCGCGGAAACGAGCTGTGAAGTGGCGAAGCACTGGTGGTTCGTATTCAAACGTCAATCCTTTTAGTTCATGAGCACGATTCTTCAACTCGATGATCGCATCAGCGATGTAATCCATGTGATCGTTGGTGTACACACGACGTGGAATGGTCAAACGCATCAACTCAAGTTCTGAAGCTTTTTGTTCACCAGTTTCCGGATCGCGACCAAGCAACAGTGACCCAATCTCTACCGCTCGAATCCCCGCCTCTAGGTACAAAGCATTACACAACACTTGTGCAGGGAATTGCTCTGGTAGGATATGTGGCAGAATCTTAGCCGCATCAACAAAGACGGCATGACCACCTGTTGGGTATTGGATTGGAATGCCACCCTCGCGCAGACGCTCACCCAAGTATTGCACTTGGCTAATGCGGTAGTGAAGGTAATCCTCATCAGCGCCTTCATACAGACCACGAGCCAAAGCTTCCATATCACGACCCGCCATACCACCGTAAGTCACAAAGCCTTCCATCGGTACGCATCGTGTTTGAACCGCTTGGAATAGCTCTTGGTGATCGCGAATACAACACATACCACCAATGTTCACCATTGGGTCTTTCTTCGCAGACATGGTGAGCATATCACCGTACTGGTACATCTCACGGATGATTTCCAGAATCGACTTGTTCTCGTAACCCGCTTCACGCTGCTTGATAAAGTAAGCGTTCTCGCAATAGCGAGCCGAATCGATCACCACAGGGATGTCGTACTTGGTTGCGATTTCGTACACGCTGCGCATGTTTTCCATCGACACAGGCTGACCACCAGAACTGTTACACGTGACCGTTGTGATGATCGCGCAGATGTTATGAGAACCATGTTCTTCAATGGTTGCCACCAACTTATTAAGGTCAAAGTTACCCTTCCAGTCGTATGGCGTGGTGGTATCAAACGCTTCTTCCGTCACTACGTTAATCGCTTTACCGCCATTGAGTTCAATGTGGCCCGCTGTAGTATCGAAGTGGTAGTTTGAGATGAACACTGGTGTCTCACCTCCACGGACCTGACGCATACGCTCAATCAAAGCTGGGAATAAGATTTGCTCCGCGCCACGGCCTTGGTGTGCTGGCACTGTGAGCTTGTAACCAAAAAAGTGCTCTACCGCATCACACAAGTTGTAGTAGTTGCGACTCCCCGCATAAGACTCATCACCCATCATGATGCCGGCCCACTGATTGTCACTCATAGCACCAGTGCCAGAGTCGGTCAGCAGGTCGATATAAACATCATCACTACGAAGAAGAAATGGGTTAAAGCCCGCTTGTTTAAGGGCAACTTCTCGGTCAGCCAAGGTCGTCATTTTGATTGGCTCAACCATTTTGATACGGAACGGTTCTGGGATACGTTTCATTGTTAATTTCCTTATACGCATGACCCTACGCATTTAAGCGTAAGATTAAAAACAAACTGATAAATTGCTTTTCAATGCGGGAGCATTGAGGAAATTAACGCGCAGAGATTTTACTAAGAAGAGACAAGCAGTAGTCTAGGTTGTACCAGAACGACAGCACCAAACGGCTATCGAGAATATCCTTAATTCTCATCGTCTTCGTCCTCCTGATAAAAAGAAAAGCCAGAAACCCCATGTCTCTGACCTTTTCAATATAGTGCAGTTTTCAATCAAATTTCAGTGAAGCTTACCTCATTTTACGAAGGTCTCACCCTTTTCATTCTGCGTTTGATGTTGTTCTCTTTGACCATGTAGTCGAACAAAGGAGCAAACAAGTTGGCAAACAGAATCGCTAACATAATGCCTTCCGGATAGGCTGGGTTGAGTACACGGATAAATATCGTCATCACACCAATCAAGATACCGTAAGCCCACTTACCACCATTAGTAAACGCAGCGGATACTGGGTCTGTCGCCATAAAGAAGGTACCAAACGCAACACCACCGATCACGAAGTGCCAGTAGAACGGCATAGAGAACATGGGATTTGTATTCGACCCAATCGCATTAAGCAGTAGCGAAGTTACGGCTAAGCCAACAAAGACCCCTGCAACAATTCGCCACGAAGCGATCTTCATGAAGATCAGCACTAGACCTGTGAGCGCAATAAGTAAGGTTGAGACTTCCCCCATCGAACCGGGCAGATTGCCAACAAACGCATCCATCCACGAGATAGGCTGCCCCGTCATGTTGTTCGTCAAGGCACTCTGACCACCTTCATACCATTGGCTCAACGGTGTAGCGCCAGAGTAACCATCTGCCGCAACCCAAACAGCCCCGCCAGACATGTTAGCGGGATAAGCGAAGTACAAGAAAGCTCGCCCTGCTAGTGCAGGGTTTAAGAAGTTACGCCCCGTGCCACCAAAGATCTCTTTCGCTACCACGATACCAAAAGTGATACCTAAGGCGGCTTGCCACAGTGGAATGGTTGGCGGCAGAATCAATGAAAACAGGATGGAGCTCACAAAGAAGCCTTCATTCACCTCGTGCTTGCGGACAATCGCGAACAGAACCTCCCAAAAACCGCCGACAATGAACACGGTCGCGTAGACAGGCAGAAAGTACGTGGCGCCGACCAGCATTTTACTTGCCCAACCAGCTTGGCTCGCGACTTCTACCGAACCCCAAACCCAGCTTAGCCCCCAAGAGGCATCAATGGCTTGCTGCGCTGCTGCTCGGTCAAGACCGTAGAGCAAAGCGTCGCTGGATTGCTGCCCTATGTTGTACATGCCCCAAAACATCGCGGGGAAAACGGCTAGCCACACCATAATCATGATCCGCTTTAGGTCTATGCTGTCTCGAACATGAGTAGCGCCGTGATTCACTTTACCCGGCGTGTAAAAAAGGGTTTCGACAGCTTCAAAAAGTGGGTAGAACTTTTGGTATTGGCCTCCCGGTTCAAACTTTGGTGAGACCTTCTCAAAATAATGCTTCAGACTCATAACGTCTCCTCCTCTAGAAGTGTTACGAGTGCCACTCAAAAGCGATCTTTTTTACTCTTTTCACTCTTCTGTTCCGTACCTACAAGCTGGTCCGTAATTCCCTGCAATTATGTAAACCGTGAAAGTCGTGCTTATACTCAATCAATAACAAAACAACGGAGTGAATTTATGAAGTTAAGGATGATGTGGACGACCATTGTGGCGATTACCGCGCTTCCATTCGCTAACAGCGCAACAGCAGTCGACAAACAAATGTCACCGGCTTTGAAAAAGAAAATGCAAGCGATATGCGGCGCACAAGGTGGCGTTCCAGGAGGGTGGCAAGTAGCGAAAGTCACCCCTGATGCAGAGCGTTCTCTCAGTATGATTTTGTATCAAATGAATGCCACGGATAAGCTAAAACAAATCAATGATGTGAGAACCCAAGTCGTCGGCGGCATACACTATGCGATGGAGTTTGAACTCAAAGACGGGCAAGTGTGGAATGCGATTGTGTTGCACAGTGCCCGAGGCGATTACATGATTGAAAGACACGCTAAGAAAGGCGAACTCTGCCCTAAAGGTGGAGAGTCCTAACTGCTCTTCCAAATACAGCAAAGGCGACCGTTTAGTCGCCTTTGTTTTATGTCGAGATGACTTTCTTTACGAACTCGGCTTTAGCATCCGTATATTTTTCGATGGTTATTTCAGCTTGCTCCACCAAAGAAAGCTTCAGAGTTAGATACTCGCTTCTAAGCTCAGCACTTCCATTTAATCTTTCTCGAAATTGAATCCAGTCTCGCCACAACTGTCCTTGATACTGAGTGATGTGCAGATAGTGTGTTTTGACTTGATAAGAATCATCGGTGAACTTCGCAAAGACAATCTCATCTTGCTTTTCCACTTTCAACCGCAGAAATCCAACACTTTTCAGTGCATCAATCAGTTTTGGAGAAACATGAGGAAAGTGCTCAATACCTAGCACCATATCGATAATAGGTTTGGCAGGCATATTCATAATGGCAGTACTGCCAATATGCTCGATTTGAGTTAGCGGTATCTCCGTCATTAACGCAAGTTCAAAGCGGCAACGCACAAACTCCTGTCGCCATGTAGGGTCATGTTTAACAACGTCGACTTTGTGATTGGCTAAACCTAATGTCATCCATCCCTCTCCTAATAAACCCAAATATCATAAGAAGGAAATTATCCAATAACCAAAGTAAAAGCCAAACTTCCAGCACACCCGACACTAATAACCTAACAAACAAAGTCATTATTTTTCTGAGGTACTTCTAGTTTGGCTTTTTACTGTTAAACCGCCTCGGTTTTTGCCTCTATCTTCTCATTCACTTTATCGCAAATGTACTCCCCAATCGGCATTGCAGATGTCGCTGCGGGAGAGGGTGCGTTGCAAACATGCAGGCTTCTTGCGCTCTCGGCAAACAAGAAGTCATGAACCAAAGTGCCATCAGATAACACCGCTTGCGCGCGAATACCCGCAGGATATGGTTTGAGATCTTCCACCTTGATGCTTGGGCAGTATTTATTGACCAGCTTGAGATAGCCCGGCTTCCACCACGAGTTCTTAAACTCATCCAGTCCAGTTTTTAGATGCTTTTGCGTCACCTTCCAGAAACCGGAGAAACTGAGCATTTGCATGGTATCTTGTAGACTAAAGTTAACCTTGTCATACCCTTCTCGCTTCCAGCCTTGCACCGCATTTGGACCAACGGTCACACTGCCATCAATCATACGAGTGAGGTGGACACCCAAAAAAGGCAAATCAGGATCTGGGATTGGGTAAATAAGATGATTCACGACTTGGTCGTGCTTACTATCCAAACGGTAGTATTCGCCGCGATAAGGGATGATTTGGAAATCGGTTAGAATACCCATCATCTTAGTCATGCGATCGGCCATCAAGCCACTGCAAGTAACCAAGAACTTGGTATTGAGCTGCATGGTTTGACCGTCTGAAATGCAGGTCAGTTGGACTTCTTCATCCTTCTCTTCGGCAGCTACTACTTTGGTTCTCAGGCTGATTTGACCACCGAGCTTTTGGAACTCTTCCGCCATCTGCTCAGTGACCAAACGATAATCGACAATACTGGTGGTTTTGACATAAATCGCGCCCAAGCCTGTGATGTTTGGCTCAGCCAGCTTGAGTTGAACTTCATCGAGTAGCTTTACGTCGATGCCGTTGACATGGCAGCGCTCATAGAGGGCATTCATACGTTCGACCTCTTGCTCATTGGTAGCAACCAGTAACTTGCCACAGTTCTCCACCGGAATATCGTGCTCGGCGCAGAACGAAATGGTTCGCTCTACCCCACGCTTACAAAAATCCGCTTTTAAGCTGCCCGGTGCGTAGTACACACCGGCATGAATTACGCCGCTATTGTGTCCAGTTTGGTGCTTGGCAAAACCGGACTCTTTCTCAACCAATAAAATGGATTTGTCTGGGTGACGTTGCTGCAGTTGCCATGCTGTCGACACGCCAACGATACCGCCACCGACAATGATATAGTCATAGACTGATTTCATACGACCTCTTATAAAACCGATAGTTGAGATTGTTGCAATTTGAACTTGCGACCACTGTAAATAAAAATCGCGACAAATACTGCGCAGCTTGCTACACGAACCAACATTGGGATGTCGTGCCAAACCAGCAATGTACCCACCACAATCAACACAAGACGCAGCAGAATGTTTAGAGGACCTTCCAAGTAACCTTCAATCGCACCAATCAATGCATAGGTACCGATGATGGCAAAGAAGCCCACGGTAATCACCGACGTCACATCCCAACTGACTAAGCCTGTGTAGGCAATAAGTAGCGGCACAAGATACAAACCTTTGGCGATTTTCCACGCCATCAAACCGGTGCGCATCGGTGGTGTTTTTGCAATGGTTGCTGCTGCAAAAGCGGTCAAACACACTGGTGGTGTTACGTTGCTGTCTTGCGATAACCAGAAGATGATGAGGTGAGCAGCCAGCAGTGCTAAACCTACCGCTTCCATACCCAAACTTTGCTCTAATAGGGTTTCCATAAAGTCCGCAGGTACTAGCGCCACCATTTCTTTCGCGGTTTCCAACGCCATTGGTGCATTAAGCAGTTCCAGCTTTTCTGGCGCCGCCAACATAAATATGGCTTTTGCTTGCTCTGGCAATTGACCCGACACCATTAATTCAAGCAATTGGTTTTCCGCAATCAACTTGTACAGCGCAGGAGCAGATAGTGTACCCAAAACAATGTAAGCCGCCGTTACTGGTAACCCCATGCCTAATACCAGAGAGGCGAGCGCAATAAGAACGATCATAATGAACAAGTCGCCATTCGCCCAGCCGTCGATCATCAATGAGAACGTGTTACCGATGCCCGTGGTGCTGATCACGTTTACCACCAAACCAATACCCACAAGCAATACGGCGGTTGTCGCCATGTTTTTCGCGCCTTGCGAAAGCGCTTCGATGATCGCTTTTGGTCCCATTTTGTGATCTTTTGAGAACCAAGAAGCCACCACAACAGAAATGATCGATAGACCCGCCGCATAAGTTGGTGTGAAGCCTTGGACCAAAAGAGTAACCAACACAGCCAGCGGAATAAGGTTGTGCCAGCCGCTAACCACGACTTTAAGTAGAGATTCATCACTGGTCGTGATCTTCTGAACACCGCTGCGTTTAGCTTCGATACGCACAAAGAACGCCACAGACAAGAAGTAGATAAGAGCTGGAATGAAAGAAACCGCGATGATATCAACATAAGGAATTTGCGTGTAAGACGCCATGATGAAAGCACCCGCCCCCATCACTGGTGGCATCAACTGACCACCTGTCGAGGCCGCCGCTTCAACGCCCGCAGCAAAGCGCGAAGGGAACCCCGCTTTTTGCATCAAAGGAATACTGATAACACCGGTTGAAACCGTATTTGCTACGCTAGAGCCCGATACAGAGCCCATCAAACCCGAGCCAATTACCGCGATAAAACCGGGACCGCCAATGATTTTGCCTGCCGCCGCACGTGCCACATTGATGATGTAATCGCCGACGCCAGAGCGAACAAGAAACGCACCAAACAGAATGAACATGAATACAAAAGTCCAACTGATGCGTGAAATAGAACCGAACATGCCCTCTGAAGAATAGAAACTGCGGTAAAGTAAAGTTTCCATACTCAAACCCGGGAAGTGGAAAATACCGGTTGCCCACTTACCCCAAAGCACAACGTAGCTTAAACACACCACAATCAGCACTGGAATAAACCAGCCCATAGTACGTCGAATCAGTTCGATAACAATCAAGATGGCCAAGATGGCGAACACCCAATCGCTGGTCACGAACTTCACACCGCGTTCGTACAGCGCGTCTTCGGCATAAGGAATGTAGAGCAAGCACGCGACGGCCCCCATGGCAATCAACACATCGACGCCCAGTGCAATCTTACTCTGCTTGAGAGAGATATGGGCCGGGTACCAAAGCGCACAAATTACTGCAAAACCAGCAAAGTGAGTGGCAGAAATCCATAACTCCGGTAACGTCGATAAGGTATTAAACCAAATGTGCAAAACAGATAGCACCACGGCAAACACTGTGATTGTGGTCGTTACCCACGGAAAGTCTGTGCGCGTGGGCAGCTCAAACTTCTGCAATTCCTTCTCTATTGAGTCGCTCATCTTATACTCCAAGCTCTAGCGGCTTTTTTCATTTTAAATCGTTTGTAGGGATTAAATGCCCCAAGCCAACGCTCGGGGCGAGCTGACGTTATTTCGCCATTAGGTCTGATGGGATTTCGATACCCATTTCTTTGTAGTAACGCGCGGCACCTGGGTGAAGAGGTACTGGCAAGCCAGCAATTGCTTTTTCCATTGCCATTGCTTTTGTTGCTTTGTGGATGCCTTGTAGGAATGGCAAGTTCTCGTATATTGCTTTCGTTAGCTGGTATACGTCTTCTTCCGAAATATCTTCACGAACGGCCAAGAAGTTTGGTTGTGCGATAGTCGTGATCGGCTTGTCTAGACCTGGGTAGGTGTTGGCTGGGATCTCGTATTTCGTCCAAAGTTTGTAGTGGCCATTCGCCTCTTTGATTTGTTCGTCAGTAAACGAAAGAATCGAGATGTCTTTACCTAGCGCAGCAAAAGCTTGAGTGACCGCCCCAACGGGGACTCCCGCTGGCGTGTTCATGCCGTCAATAGTGCCGTTTTGAAGCGCACTCGCACTACCGCCGTAGCCCATGTAGGCTAGATTGAATTTATCTGGGTCGACCTTAAGGCCTTTCATGATTTGACGACCAGAGTTTTCAGTACCTGAGTTTTTCTTACCGATAGAGAACTTCTTACCATCTAGATTATTCAGGTCAGTCACCGTACCCGTTTTTGCTAGGTCAGAGCGAACAATAAAGTGCTCAACGTTTTGCCACAGCATAGAGACTGAACGCAGCTGCTCTTGGCGACCGCTTTTCTCATAAGGACCTTCACCAGACCAAGCCCATGCACCGTAAAGACCTTGCAGAATCGCGAACTGTGCTTCATTTTCGTTCAGCAGTTTGACGTTTTCACCAGATCCAGCAGAGCTAATAGCAGAAAGGGAGAAGTGATGTTTAGGTGCCAATTTCACTTTACTTAATGTCGCCAGTGCTACACCCACTGGGTAGTAAGTTCCGCCTGTCGATGCCGTTGCAAGAATGTAGCTACGTTCTTCCGCCACTGCATTAGCAGCAATACCAAAAGAAGTCACAGCGACAGCTAAAGCTTTTACCAGCTTATTCATTTTCATTATTACTCTCCGTGTAGTCGTTTCACGATTTGGATTTACAAGGCATTAAACCTTGATTAACAACAAATAGCCTAGAGCAATAGAAATGCCAACTTTTAAGTCATTGTATTTATTGAGATAAAGATCAAGACCCCACATAAGTGAGCAAAATCATGCTGATTTAACAGCAAAGCAATAAGCAAGATATTGCCTATTTCTGAGGATAAATTTGTTCAACTACACAGCAAAAGGTTAATGAAATGTGATCTGGAATGAAAAAATGCTCCGTTTGCCGATGAGCAATATTTTGCCGATGAGATCTTGGGCTGAACCGGAGCTAAAGCGTCTCAACAATAAGAAGAAAAAGCGCATCATTCTAAACTGCTCACTTTATCGGCGGAGATTTGCAGCCTAAATGACTACAAATAGCGCAAAAATACAGCAAAACAATCAATGTTACAGAAATGAAAAGTCATTTATTCTAATTTTGAATTTAAAAACCAGTTCGATCCACCAGTTCAGAAACAAACATTGACCGTATCAACTTATTTTCTTCTTCGGGGTTGTGCCAATGGCCCCATGTTCGTTAGGGTAACAACACGCCAAGGCAAACGTATTCCTTGGTATTTTTTCGTCATTAAGGATCATCCATGTCAGCAACTGCGCAATCACAATTCGCTTTAAAACGCCTATCTGGCGTTGCTGCTGCGATCCTCCTGCTCTCTCTGGAACTGATTCAGAGCTGACAGGCTATATCTAAACTTTCTGTCAGCTTGAGAAGAAGCTGACGGGAACACCACATACTCCTCCCATTCCTTTCAGTTTCTTCCAAGCGAAACATAAGAGGAATAACAATGTTAAGCGCACGCAATATCGCCGCTTTGGGCTTCATGACTTTCGCCATGTACTTAGGCGCGGGTAACCTGATCTTCCCTCCATTTTTGGGTTATCAAGCAGGTGAAAACTTTCTGAGCGGGATGTCTGGCTTCCTCTTGACGGGCGTAGGTCTGCCTGCAATGGCACTGGTAATGGTGGCTATCGTTAACGGTTCAGACAAACTAACCGCAGCCCTACCTAAACCTTTGGCAACCAGTTTTTGGGTGATGGTGTTTATCGTGATTGGCCCTGCGTTCGTAATACCACGTGCGATTACAGTGGCTTACCAATTTAGCTTTGCACCAATGTTTGGTGATGCCGCTTTGGTGCCTTTCACTGTTGCCTTCTGCGTTATTACCATTTTATTCGCCCTATATCCGGGTAAGTTGGTCGACAACCTAGGTAAGATCTTAACTCCTGCTTTGATGGCTATCTTGGTGATCATGTCTGTGACCGCATTGGTTTACCCTGCTGGCGAACTAACCACAGCAACAGGTCCATACGTATCTGGCGCATTTGCTGAAGGCTTAACCCAAGGCTACATGACAATGGACGCGCTAGGCTCTATAGGTTTTGGTTGGATTATTTTCCGTGCGATTCGCAGCATGGGGGTAGATTGTCCGAAAGCCACCGCAAAATACACGCTAATCGCCGCTTTGATGTACGCGGTTGCGATGGCATTTGTTTACATCTCATTGGCTTACATTGGCTCGACGAGCTCATACTTAGGTTCTGAATTCAGTAACGGTGGCGATATCCTAACGGCGTTCACCTTCAACCACTTTGGTGCGTTTGGTTCACTATTGCTAGGTGCCGTAATGGTATTGGCTTGTTTGACTACTGCTATCGGCGTAACCACAGCAGGTAGTGAGTTTTACGACAACACTTTCAGCAAAGTGAACTACAAAGGCTGCGTTATTACGACCATGGTGTTGGCAGGTTTGATTGCTAACGTAGGTCTGGAGCAACTATTGGCTATCACATTGCCTGCGGTTGTGGTGCTTCACCCAGTGGCGATTGCATTGATGATCATGGCACCCGTGCGCAACAAGATGTCACAGTTCATGGTGGTAGCGACGGCGTTCACTGCTCTAGTGTTTGGTTGTGTTGATGCGCTGCACATCCTAGGTTACATGCCAGAAGCGGCAAACCAATGGTTAGACAGCAACATGCCACTGTACCACTACTTTGCAAGTTGGATTGTTCCGACGATCGCTATGGTGGTTGTGGGCGTAGTATTTACCCGCAAGGCAAGCCAACAACGCGCCGAATTGGCAAACCAAGCCTAGATTGGCGAGTACCTTAACAAATAAGTACCTCAACAAAAAACGGCTTCCTAAGTGAAGCCGTTTTTTCTATGTGTAATCAGAGCGATTCAGCCCAAACTTCTGCATCTTTTGGTTGAGGGTTCGGCGTGGTAAATCTAATTCGACCATCACATCCGTAATTCTTCCTTGGTTTCGAACTAACGAATCATGTAGCACCTTGCGTTCAAAATTATGCAGCTGAATAACCAACGGCACCCCTGCTTGCGTTTCTTCGTTTGTCGAGGAAGGGCGACTAGAGAGAATTTCCATAACCGAAATTGTGTTGTCTAACGCGAACCTTATGGCCACGTTTCTTAGTTCCCGCACATTGCCCGGCCACGCATAAGCAAGAATGGCTTTTCTATCGGCTTCACTCACAGGTCGGCAGTTTGGGTTGTTCTTCAATGTGAAATGTTCGAATAAGATCAATGCGTCTTCTTCACGCTCTCTCAGTGGCGGTAGATAGATCTGCGCCACATTAAGGCGATAATATAAATCCTGACGAAAATCGTCATGATCATTGAGATCTTCTTTCGCCGCAGCGATCACCCGTAAATCAACAGAGATTTGTTGGTTGCCACCTACTCGCTCTATGGTGTGTTCTTGAAGAGCGCGCAATACTTTCACTTGCATTGACAGAGGCATGCTTTCTACTTCATCAAAAAACAAGGTGCCCTTATCTGCGTATTCAAGTTTACCAATGCGCTTTTTGGCCGCGCCGGTAAATGCACCAGCTTCATGGCCAAATAATTCGCTCTCGAACAGTGTTTCAGGAATTGCGCCACAGTTGATGGGCACAAAGTGATGGGCTCTCCGTTGGCTCTCATTATGCAAACTGGTGGCCACCAGCTCTTTACCACAACCTGTTTCACCATAAATGATCACGTTAGTATCAATTCGCGCTAGCTTGGCAACTTGCTCCCTCAGTTTTTGCATCACTTTACTTCGCCCAACCAACACTTGTTCTAAGCCGCTAATGCTAGAAAGATACTCTTGACGATCTTGAGTAGAAGTTTGTGCGCGATAACTCTCAACGGCCTCAGTCACGCGTTGAGATAGACGCTCTGGCTGGAAAGGCTTCTCAATAAAATCAAACGCACCGCGTTGTAAAGCACCAACGGCCATATCGACATCACCGTGGCCAGTGATCAAAATAATCGGGGTTTGAATATGGTTGGCAATCAGGCTTTCTAGTATCGATAAACCGTCGATGTCTGGTAGGCGAACATCACTCACAATGGCATCAAATTCTTGGCTAAGAATGGCGGCTTTGCCCTCTTCCCCCAGACTGAATGCCGATACATCAAATCCCGCCAGCTGTAACCATTGGCTAGTTGCCTGACGAACAATATCGTCGTCTTCGATAAGTGCAATTTTAGGGGAGTCGTTAAAAGCCATACGTTACTGCCTGATTTATAAGTATAGGAATTCATCGTGGTGTGCTAACGGTAGCAAAAACCACTGTGGAGAAAAGGAGCTAGATCTCACTTCTTGCTTACAAGTCTTTAACATCCAACCGGTTAGGCGCACTCTTTCATCGTCGAAAAAGATCAATACCAGTATGGGGTCGGTATGCAGCGTAGAAGAATTGGCAAAACATGGCTTATAGTCGCACTTGCATCCATGCTGATTCTGTCTTGCTATATCGCCAGTCGAGAGGTTGCTCGTCAATGGTTGAGTGTCGAGACTCAAAACGAAGCTCAACAAAAGTTGCTCGACTATATCGGTGAAGTTCGCCGAGCTCTAAAACGCTTCTATCACCTGCCATACCTTGTTACCAATAACCCGGAAACCATCGCGTTTGTAAAAGGGAATCTAACTTATTACGAGCCGCTACAAACCCAACTGACTCAACTGGATAAAGCCGCTAACACAGAAGGTTGGCTGATCCTGTCTAACTCTGGCGAAGTGTTGGTATCGAGCTTAATCGAAGAGCGCTTCAGCCTGTCTGACCGAAAAGCGATTGTGGAACAAATTCACAACCAAGGCGGCGGTGTCTCCTTGGTGAACAAAACCAAAGGCTCCAGCCCACTGTATTATTTGGCCGCTCCTATCTATGACGGCTTAGATATCGCTGGCATTGTGGTAGTACAAATCAACCTGAGCCTATTGACTGAGCAAACCATTACCAGTCAAGACATCATCACATTGCAAAATCGCCAGCAGCGTTTCTTCCTATCGAGCAGCCCAGTCTATAACGCAGACTGGTTTAACGAACCGAACAACACAGTCCAGTTAGAAACTCAGCGCTTATACGACAACACCAATATCAGAGCATGGACACTCAACCATCAACGCTATTTTGCACATACCGTGAAGCTGGATGACTTGAATTGGTACGTCAGTTACCTCACCCCTTCCAAACCGATTCAACAAACTATCAATGTGATTGGTTGGAGCGTAGCGGCGCTGCTCCTATTGATCGTCTTGCTTGTCATCATTGGCTTGCAACGTCGCCAAAAACACATCAACCAACAACGGATTCAAGCCCTTTTGGAAGAGTCCCAACGCCGCTTGAAGCAAATGATCAATAAGACTCACGTTGGTTTGTTATTGATTGACGAACAAGGGCAACTGTTTGACCTCAACCCGATGGCGAAGCGTTTGTTTTGTTTGCCAGAGAGTGTTAATCGACACACTTTTGCTTGGGAGCTATTTGATGCCGGTAACCCAAATTCCACCACTCTCAAGTTACTTAAAGATCTACCTAAACATAAAGAGCTAGCAGAGATCAGCACGGTCGAAACCATCGCCAAAAGGAGTGATGGCAGCGTCTTCCCAGTTCTGTTCTCCCTGACCAGTTTCCCTTGGCATGGCGAGCAGTATTTTCTTGCAACGATCATAGACATCAGTAAGCGGAAAAAAGCCGAGCAATCACTACAACAGGTCAACCAAGAACTGGCACAACGTGTAGAAGAGCGAACTCAAGCGCTGAAAGAAGCACAAAGCCAGTTAATTGAATCGAGCAAAATGGCAGCCTTAGGTCGTATGTCGAGCGCGATCACTCATGAACTTAATCAGCCACTAACGGGCTTGCGTACTCTGCTCACCACTAATGAGCTATTGGCTGAACGCGGTGAAACCGACATGATGAAAGCCAATAACGTCTTGATACAGAAACTGATTGATCGCATGGCAAGCATGACCAGTCAGCTAAAAACGTTCGCTTACAACAAACCAGAACGTTTACAAGCGATTTCCCTTACCTCTGCACTCGAAGAAACATTGCGTGTTTACCAATCTCAACTAGACAAGGTGGATGTGCGGATCCGTGTTCCTCGAAATTTAACCAAGATCATGGGAGAAGAACAACGACTGCTGCAGGTGCTTGGCAACCTAGTATCGAACGCATTGGATGCGATGGGCAACACCACTAATCCTCAGCTCAACTTGATCGTCAATCCAACGGCAAATCAGGTAGAACTAACGGTGAGTGACAATGGCTGTGGCGTGTCGGATGAGATGCTCGAATCGATGTTTGAACCCTTCCAAACCTCAAAGAAAATTGGTGAGGGACTAGGACTGGGTTTGGCGATTACGGCCAACAACATGCGTGATATGAATGGACAAGTTACCGTGCATAAGAATGAACAAAATGGACTGACTTTCACTTTATTGTTCAAATCAGCTTAAGTCGGTATTGATTACAAAATCATCATCAGAACTCGGCATCTCCCACCGTTTGAGAAAAACACGATCTCGATACAAGAATCCCGCCTTGACCTACACTATTCTCAAACACAGAAACACATACTGCAAAACAATAAAGAGTGAGAAACATGATTACGTTTCCTGAACATTTTCTTTGGGGCGGTGCTATTGCTGCAAACCAAGTAGAGGGGTCGTACAACCTTGGGGGTAAAGGGTTATCGACGTCAGACATGCTGCCAAACGGTATTTTGAGTCCGCATCAAACCCGTGAAGAACGTACGCCGGGCATCAAAGACGTGGCGATCGACTTCTACAATCGCTATCCAGAAGACATTGCGCTATTCAAAGAAATGGGCTTTAACTGCCTGCGTCTGTCTTTGGCATGGAGCCGCATCTTCCCGAACGGCGACGAACTTGAACCTAACGAAGAAGGTTTAGCGTTCTACGATAAAATTTTTGATGAACTGGCGAAGCACGATATCCAACCTTTCGTGACCTTATCTCACTACGAAATGCCTTACGCACTGGTCGAGAACTACGGTGGTTGGGGCGATCGTCGCGTGATCGAATTCTTCGAGCGTTATGCTCGCACCGTGCTTGAACGCTACAAAGACAAAGTGAAGCTGTGGTTAACGTTCAACGAAATCAATATGTCTCTGCATGCGCCATTTACCGGTGTTGGTTTACAAGAAGACGCTAGCGAACAAGAGATTTACCAAGCGATTCACCACCAGCTAGTGGCAAATGCGAAAGCGGTAAAACTGTGTCAGCAAATCGTACCAAACGGCAAGATTGGTAACATGCTGCTTGGCGCGATCAACTACCCATATACCTGTAACCCTGATGACGTGCTGGCAGCAATGCACGAAAACAACAAATGGTTGTTCTTCGGTGATGTACAAACTCGTGGTCAGTACCCTGGCTACATGAAGCGTTACTTCCGCGAAAATAGCATTGAAATTCAGATGGAAGCCGGTGACCTAGAAGAGATCGCATCAGCAAGTGTCGACTTCATCTCATTCAGCTACTACGCAAGTGGCTGTGCAAGTGCGGATCCGAAACAGAAAGAAGTAGGTAACATCGTCGATAGCGTGCCAAACCCATATCTTGAGAAGAGCCAATGGGGTTGGTTGATCGATCCAAAAGGCCTGCGCGTTCTGCTTAATTTCCTACACGATCGCTACCAAAAGCCACTATTCGTCGTAGAAAACGGCTTAGGTGCGCGTGATGAAATCGATGAAAACGGTGAGATTCAAGATGATTACCGCATCGCTTACTTGAACGACCACCTTGTGCAAGCACACGAAGCGATCCTTGATGGTGTTGAGTTGATGGGCTTCACGAGCTGGGGACCAATCGATTTGGTCGCGAACTCAACTGCTGAAATGAGCAAACGTTACGGTTACATCTACGTTGATCGCCACAACGATGGCCAAGGTACGTTAGAGCGTAAACGTAAGAAGAGCTTCTTCTGGTATCAAGATGTGATTCGCACTGCAGGCGGTTCTCTCAAAAGCTAGTCTTAATAAGAAACTCATCAGAAACAACAAAGCCCTGCAAACGCAGGGCTTTTCTTATTCCCGATATTCAGTCGTACAACCTAGTGGCTACACACCAATTTCACCACCGTCTTCACGGCGAATCACCACCGTTGCGGCACGTGGGCGCAGTGTCATCCCTGCAGGTGTCTCTTCCGCAGCATTGTCGCTATAAGGCCAGTTACCTGGGTGCTGAATGTTCACGAACAAAGACTTGTAATCTGGGCTGATGGTAAAGCCCGTCACTTCACAGCCGTTAGGACCAACAAAGAAACGCTTCAGCTCAGCTTGGTTTTCTGCGCCGATCACTTCTTGTGTGCCGTTTTCATCCGTCAGCTTTGAAGGTACAACCGCAAGCATTTGGTCATTAGTGTAAGACGTCACTTCATCTGCACCGTTATCCGTTTGAATCCACAGAATGCCACGAGGATCAAACGCCAAGCCGTCTGGGCTCGCAAACTGGTTGAGCTCGGTCAAACTCGAACGGTTAGTGTCCGCATCACCGTTTGCTGGAGAGCCAAACACGAAGATATCCCACGTGAAGTCTGTTGCTGCTTCGCCTTCATCCCAACGGATTACGTGACCAAACTTGTTGTTTAAACGTGGGTTTGCAGGGTTAGTTTCCTCTGTACGCTTGGTGTTGTTCGTTAGCGTCAGGTAAACCGAGCCTGTGAATGGGTCAACGGTACACCACTCAGGGCGATCCATTGGCGTCGCACCAACAAGGTCGGCTGCGCCCGCCGTATTCAGGATGATTTCTGCCAACGAATTGAAGCTATCTGCCAAAGTGCCACCAGAAACTGTCGTGCTATCTAGTGTCAGTGGCAACCAAGTACCAGAGCTGTCTTCGTTGAAGCGCGCCACATACAGTGTGCCTTCATCCATATACTTATCGCCCGTCGCCAAACGGTTTGCTGGATTAGCATCTGCTGGATCCCACGCTGCCGCTGACTCAAATTTGTATAGGTACTCAAAGCGAGAGTCGTGGCCTGAGTAAAAGACCACAGGTTTGCCTTCTTCAAGCTTGCCGAATGTACAGCCCTCGTGACGGAAGCGACCTAGTGCAGTACGCTTCTTAGCACGTGAGTTTTGCGTGTAAGGGTCGATCTCAACGATGTAACCATGGCCGTTCGCTTCATTACGGTAATCATCTAATGCACTTGCGCCCGTAGGCTCAACATTGAAGCGCGTAAACTCGTCCAAACGTTCTTCAGCGTTGCCCGCCAACGTTTCCCATAAGTAGCGAGTGCGTTCATCATCTACACCAATACGATCTTGCTCTTCAGTGCGAACACCTGCGTTAACAAAATAACCCGGCCAGTTCTCTTCACACGTTAGGTACGTGCCCCAAGGCGAGAAACCATTACCACAGTTGTTTAGTGTGCCACGTGCTTGGCTGCCATCTTGAGAGAAGCGAGTCACAGCCAATTCTGTATTTGCCACAGGACCAGATAAGTCCATAACTGTCGCGCCAGTGTAACGGCGGTTTAGTGGGTCGGTATCCACCAGTTTCCACATGTTGTCTTCCAGTTGAACGCGAACCACGGATACACCGTGCGCGTTAATTTCTTTACGAACTTCGTCGACGATAGTACGCACACCGCCCGCAACGGTTGGACCGCTAGGATGCAATGCTGAAGTATCAATGTACTCGTGGTTAATACACAACAAACCATCAGTATCACTGTCATTTAGTGAGAAGAAATGCATGCCGTCATGATGCATACCAAGCGCATTGAGCTGATCAGCACTCGTATTGCTGCCATCGTCTTTCCAAGCATTACCTTGTGCATTTAGAGGTGTGCCCCAAGGTACCAAAACTTGTGCGACATAACCTTGCGGAATCGAAACTGCATCCGTCAGAGAGCCCGGAATAGAATCAAAATTCAATACTGCGCTAGACACGTTAGACCCATTGCCAGCTGAAGTGCCAGAGCTAGAATCGTTGCACCCAGATAAGCCAAACGCACCAAAAGCGGTCATCGCACTGATACCTAGGCCACCTTTTAGGATACTGCGTCGAGATAGACTCGCTTCCAGTACTTCTTCAAAAGGCTTGTTATTACTCTGGTTGTAACGCGTCGCGTCGAAGGTTTCCTTACTCATGGTGTTGCTTTCCCAGTGTTAGGTTGAATTATAAGTTTGTTAATTATCAAGCGAGAGGAAGTTTGGAAGAGAAAAGTGACAGAAGTAGTCTATCTTTATGAACTTTGTGTTTAGAAAATGTTATAAAGCACCCATCTATTCTATGTACTCCCGATTTTGCTTGGGCAAAGCCTGTTTTGGGGGTATAAGGTGTACTCAAATCATCCACGAGAGATAATCATGAAACTAGATAAAATCGATAACAAAAATCGTCGTCTACGCAAAAAGCTATTCCTAGGTGAATTCGCAATCCTAGGTTTTGAAATCAGCTGTGAAACAGACATCAACGACTTCGACCGTTACGATGCATTCGTTGATGAGTTTATCGACTACATTGATGGTCTAAACCTATGCTTTGGCGGCGGCGGTCTAGAACTGTTTGAAGGCTTCCTATGTTCAACAGAGCGTTACGAAAGCGCAACTGAAGAACAAAAAGCACAGGTTCTAGCTTGGCTACAAGCTCGCCCAGAAGTAAGCAGCGCAAAAGCTGGCGACTTGGTTGACGCAAACTACCTGTAATTACGGAATCACTCTGTAATAAGCAGAGTTGAACAAGTAATAAGAAAGCTGGTCTTCGGACTGGCTTTTTTGCATTTAAGGCTATGGTTTTTTGCTGAAATGTTGAATCTAGAAAGAGTGGAACGTTTGGTTGTTTTGGAAGCTTTGTTCAGGAAAGCGGGAAGCTTAGAGTCTTGGAAAGTATGGATGTGCCAGATAATTTTAGAGCTGGCATGTTATGGAAGGTAATTCGTCCATTGCCAGCTCAGTGTCACGAGTGTGGTTAACTATGCTTTTTTGGTAGCGTCAGTTTTTGTGTCTTTCCAGTATTGAATACGTACACGATGCAACTGTGCTCTTCTCATCTTTTTCATAGCAATCTCCCTCATCTATATAGGTAGCGCTCATCATGAGCTTATTGTCTAAGGTTGTTTCCCCTTCAATCTATCGGGGAACGAATAAATTAACCGTGATTGATTTCACAACATAATGACAAAACATGCCGTGTTGCAGTCAATTTTTGAACAGTTCGACTGTGTTTTATCGTATGGCAAGGGTTAACCTATCCACTGAATATGACAAATTAATGGCAATCAAGTTCCCTATTTCATCTGTCATTGAATCTTAATAATGATTCTTGAATAACCTAGCAAATAATATACCAGTTGCACATTAATTCCCGTTCAGCGCTCAGCTATAATGCTCATTAACTCTGGCTAAGGCTGAATCCGCTGCTGATAGTGTTGGCGGTAATCTCTCGGAGTAAGCCCTTTATAAGTCTTAAAATGGCGATTAAACAAGGCTTGGTTTCGATACCCTACTCGTTCAAACACTATCCCAATCGGTAACTCTGTCGATTGCAGTAAGTCCGCTGCGTGATTAATACGTAGCTTCATCAAGCGCTGGCTAAAGGGTTCTTTAAAGTGCTTTTGAAATAATCGAGTCACGGCACTTTCACTAAGCGATAAATCGTTCGCTAAGTCGGCAAGGCTTATTTTACGAGCAAAGTGCTGCTCAAGGTACGCATTGACCTTAGCAACCCGCTCTCTTTCTTGTTGCTCATGTTCACTCAGCGAGAGGTAAGAATGCGTCATCAGTGTTTTTGCGGCTTCATCATGAGCAAGCAAAGAGAGAACGTGAATAAAACGAGCAAGTTGTTCGATTGCAGGAACTTTCATCAGCTCATGCATCAAGTCCACCACTTGTTGGGCCGTTCCCTCAGAAAAGACCACACCTTTATTGGCCGCTTTTAATAACGGGTCCAGTTTACGTAGCTCCGTGCAATAAAACATGAGATTGGAAATCCACTCACGCTTAAACCAAACCACGTGTGTCTCACAATTGTCTTTCGAAGACGTAGAGCAAAAAGAATGCGGAACGCCAGGGGCAATCAACAACATCTGATTATGTTCGATATCCATCTCGCAATGGCCGACATTTAACACTCCATCAAAATGACGATGAATAACCAACTCATACACATCATCATGAAAGTGTAAATCAGACTGCTTTGTTGACTCATCAATTCGACGATAACGCCAAGAAAAGCCTGGTCTCTGAGGTATTTTTTCAATGTACGCCATTCATCACCCAGCTAGATAATATTGCTCTACGCGTAAATAGTATCAATAATACAGGTCGATTCTTCATTACGCCTCAATAGTATTGATATTGAGCGGCATACTATCAACTTGGCCTCACTTCGATCCTTATTCTTGCCTCGTAAAGACAAGCTAATTAAGGAGCGGCTATGAGTAACTTAAAAACCAAACTACGACAAATCATTCGAAAAACTCGCGATGAATGGGCCATATTTGCAGTAAAAGAGATGGGGATATCATCTGAAACTGTCGCTAAATCTTATGGCTACCGTTCGAGCTGTGATCTTGAGCAAACTCTTAAACAAGGCGAAAAAGACGCCACTTCGTACATTGACTCGGAGTCTTGTGCGAGATCTCTTACAAGCAATGTAAGTAAAACGACCATTTTTGACTAAGAATAAATCGAACAATCAACCTAACCATCTGAAAATTAATAACTATCCTTTTTTAAGCAATATTCACTGCCAAAGTTTTTTTATCTAGCTGATTGAGAGTAATCAGCAAAACAACAATACTAAATGTGTCGACAGGATGTTGGCGGGAACAGGAAAAAAGCCTAAAGGATTGGGTATCTTCAGGATGAAGATTTGGTAGCTTAGGATGAGTTATCAGCAAGGATGTAGTTAAACTCTAGGACAGAGTTCGCCCGTCAGGATGATAGGCAAGAATGGACACCGCTAGGAAGGCGATGAACAAGGAACTCGGTTAAAGGATTTAGCCACAATCAAGGATAGATGCAGGGAGCACCTATTAGTAGCCGGATTGCTGCGAAAAAGAATAAGCCCCGTCTGGGAAACCAGGCGGGGTTTTATTTTGCCTGTCATTTATCTGCCATTCTGCGTTCCGCTATGCATCATGCTATTATTTCAGCAATTTCTCTAGCAAACGACGTCCTATGCTGAATCCTGTTTGGTTACATACATTCAAAACTCTTGTCGAAGTCGGTCACTTTACTCAGACGGCAGAAAAGCTCTACATGACCCAGCCCGGTGTCAGTCAGCACATAAAAAAGCTTGAGCAAGCTTGTCAGCACCCATTGATTAAACGCGAGAACAAAAGCTTCGAGCTCACTGAACAAGGTCGCATGGTGTATACCTACGCGCTAGAACTAGAAGAAAAAGAGAAAAGCCTACTAGAAGACTTAAGCTTTGATGACCCACACGCAGGATACTGCAAACTCGCCTGTTCTGGCGCACTTGCTTTGATGCTGTTTGATCCACTA
The DNA here is from genome assembly GCF_030248375.1 of Vibrio sp. B181a. NCBI lineage: Bacteria > Pseudomonadati > Pseudomonadota > Gammaproteobacteria > Vibrionales > Vibrionaceae > Vibrio > Vibrio sp. B181a. The sequence goes on from NZ_JAHGAD010000022.1 coordinate 170,237, forward strand.
CTTGAAAGGCAAAAACGACATAAAGGCTTATCGATTCACCTAGAAGCAGCGCCTAACCAATCTATTCTTAATGGGGTTGCAGAAGGGCGAATTGATTTGGGCATCGTGACTTACTCACCGAATAAAAGCGTGTTCCAAAGCGAGCAAATTGGGCGAGAGACATTATGTTTGATCTTGCCTAAATCCTACCAAGGAAAAACGCTCACACCGGAACTACTAAAAAACTGTGGTGTGATTGGACACCCAGACGCCGAACATTACATGACGCTCTTTTTCGATCAATGCGCAGAACCCTTATTAAAAGAGATCAAAGTCAGTGACATGCCACTCTCAGGGTACGTGAACCAGTTAAGCCAGATCTTATTGCCAGTGAGCAAAGGACTCGGCTTTACCGTTTTACCGCGCAGTGCGGTGGAGAGCTTTTCGTTAAAAGAAGAGTTGTATGTCGCCGAGTTAAAACAACCGGTGTATGAAGATTTATTTTTGGTGAGAAAACGCAGCCGCACATTGCCACTGCGCTACCAAACCATCAAACAGGTCTTACTGAATGTAATGAGTAGCGTTGCAAATCAATAAAAATAGCCACCTAAACGGCTGAACTCTTTCCAAATAACTCTCAATGCCAAGAGAAGTAAGCGGTCAAATGGCCGCTTTTTTCAGTTTTCCTACTTCGAAAAGTGATGAATTTTTGGTTCAATTTTCTTTTTCTCACCCTTGACAGTCGCACGCAGTAAGGCGTGAGAGTTCAATAAATTATTTTTGTCGTGTCGACGATATTTTTTCGTTTTCATATAGTGAGAAAACGCCCTAAGGTGCGCACCTCTGACGACGTGGTTGTCCAACCACAATTCTAAATCGTTGAAGCGAGTGGATGCTGTCACATCAATTAAACCCACTCACTATACTCTATGTTTATATTTTTAATTTGGTACTGACTTACTAAGGAATTGCCATGCGTATTGCTATTCTTTCTCGTAATGAGAATCTATATTCAACCATGCGCCTAAAGCAGGCGGGTGAAGAGCGCGGACATCAAGTTGATGTTATCGATACTCTGCACTGTTATATGGATATTACGAGTAACAACCCTAAGATTCGTTACAAGGGTGAAGAATTGCCAAAGTATGACGCGGTTATTCCACGCATCGGTGCATCTATCACTTTCTACGGTACAGCGGTTGTACGTCAATTTGAAATGATGGGCACATTCTGTGTAAACGAGTCAGTAGCAATCAGCCGCTCTCGTGACAAGCTACGCTCTATGCAGCTGCTATCGCGCAAAGGCATTGGTCTACCTCGCACAGGTTTTGCTCACCATCCTGACAACATTCAGGACGTGATCAAAAACGTTGGCGGTGCACCTTTGGTTATCAAGCTACTTGAAGGTACTCAAGGTATCGGCGTTGTACTTGCTGAAACAACAAAAGCGGCAGAAAGCGTAATCGAAGCATTCATGGGTCTAAAAGCGAACATCATGGTGCAAGAGTTCATTGAAGAAGCAAATGGTGCTGATATCCGCTGCTTCGTTGTAGGTAACAAAGTTATCGCAGCAATGAAGCGTCAAGCTAAAGAAGGTGAGTTCCGTTCTAACCTTCACCGTGGTGGTTCTGCTGAGCTAGTAAAACTAACCAAAGAAGAGCGCGCAACCGCGATCAACGCAGCAAAAGTCATGGGTCTAAACCTATGTGGTGTTGATATTCTTCAATCGAAAAACGGCCCTGTTGTGATGGAAGTGAACTCTTCTCCTGGTCTTGAAGGCATCGAAAACGCAACAGAAAAAGACGTTGCAGGCATGATCTTCGACTTCATCGAGAAGAACGCAAAACCAAACGCTAACCGTACACGCGGTAAAGGCTGATAATTGTTTGAGTGAGAGCCTATAAACTGGGCTCTCTTTATCACTCATCGCTAGGATGACACTATGAATCAGAAAATGATCATTGGGAACGCCGAAGCAATTTGCTTACCTGAGTTAGGGATTACTCACCTTGAAGCGCGTATTGATACAGGCGCACAGACTTCTTCTCTGCACGTAGATAACCTAGAGTGCACTGAACAAGACGGTCAGTCATACGTAGAGTTCGATCTACACCCAGATGTTTACCACTTAGAGCAAGTCGTTCGCTGTAAAGCTCCACTGAAGGCGAACCGCAAAGTGAAATCATCAAACGGTACTTTCGAACACCGCTGCGTGATCACAACGATGCTACGCATGGGCGACCAAGAGTGGCCAATCGACATCACGCTAACTAACCGTGAAAAGATGACTTACATGATGTTGTTAGGTCGTCAGGGTATGGCAGACAAAGTTCTGGTAGACCCGAGCCAATCTCACTTATTGGCTCCATAATCCCCGTAGCTTCAGATGAGCGAACTCCGTGGTCGCTCATCTGGCTCTTCTCTGATTTTCTAGCTGCCCTTCTCCTATCTATCGTTCTTCCTTTTCAGAACAGAACGCATTAATCCTTTAAGCTTTATCTTCGTTACTCGCCAATGGGTAATGGGTCTAACCGGTGCGGTATTGATGATGTGTTGATACGCGTCTTCATCAAACTCAACCTCTCCCCCATGTGCCGCCAATAAACAGCTTGGTTTCATCTCAAAAACGCGCTTTAACGAACTACGATATTGGTTGGGATGAAAGATAGGAAATGGCGCGATCAAATGGCTTTTTACCTGCACCATTAAATCCGCTACATACAACACACTCTGTTCGGCGTGATAAACCGATAAATCCCTGTCGGTATGCCCCGGTGTTTCCAATATCTGCCAATCAGCAAAACCGGGAATCATCTCTCCATCCACCAGCTCAATATCTGGCTTTAGTTTTCGCGAATACCATAAGTTGCGCTTGGGTTTGCGCATTCGGTTCGCCATCCAACGTGCCAAAATCAAATCCGTAAGATGCATTAGCCAACCGTCAAAACCGCCATACCAATGTGTATCTCGTTTTGCTGCCAGAAGCTGACAACCAGTGAGATCTCGTAACTTGTGCGCTGCACCAGCGTGGTCTGGGTGCATGTGGGTGACGACCACCAGTTTTAGGTCTGCAAACGGGCGATGGAGTTGGTGCTCGATAAAATCTTTAAGATGAGGGATATCCGCTCGACTGGCGCCATCAAGCAGCATTAATTTGTCTGGGTACTCGGCAAGATACATGGTTTGGATGTATCCCTGAATTCTGTGCAGCTGCAAAACATGTCCTTGTTTTGTTGAGTCTTTGTTCTTATTTCTTATCGACCAAATCCTTACTGGTCAGACCAACTATAACAGTAGAGTGGACACTCTGTTAAATAAATGTTTACACCGCAGTTCGACAATAATTATTAATCGAAAGAACAAATTTTAATCATTAGACTCTGGTTGAGTTTTATCCGTTAATGCGCGCACACGGAGTTCGTGTCAGGGTATGAGGTTAGCGCCTCATGATTTGCTTTTTTGTATTTTCTCCTCTACTTCCTATGAGGGCTTAAATACATTTTTGTGAGAATCGAGTTGGAAAAAGCAACTAAATTAGACCGCATCCGCGCGGACTACAACGTTCACTACTGGAGCCAAGGCTTCTACGGAATTGATGACCAAGGCGAGGTATACGTATCTCCTCGTAGTGACCGTGCACACCAAATCCCTTTCAGTGCGATTGTTAATGAGCTAGAAGCTAAGCAGCTGAACCTGCCTGTATTAGTGCGCTTCCCGCAAATCGTGCACCAACGCGTGCATGGCATTTGCCAAGCTTTCAACCAAGCGATTGAAGAATACCAATATCCAAACAAATACCTGTTGGTGTACCCAATTAAAGTAAACCAACAGCGTGAAGTGGTTGATGAGATCTTAGCAAGCCAAGCACAGCTAGAAAACAAACAGCTGGGTCTTGAAGCAGGCAGTAAGCCAGAGCTATTGGCAGTACTTGCACTGGCTCAACAAGGCAGCTCCGTGATCGTGTGTAATGGCTACAAAGACCGTGAATATGTGCGTCTAGCACTGATCGGTGAAAAGCTAGGTCACAAAGTATTTATCGTACTAGAGAAGCTATCTGAGCTTGATCTAGTACTTGAAGAAGCAAAAAGCTTGGGCGTAACACCACGTCTTGGCTTGCGTATCCGCCTTGCATCTCAAGGTGCGGGTAAATGGCAAGCAAGCGGCGGTGAGAAATCAAAGTTCGGCCTATCTGCGTCTCAAGTATTGAGTGTGATTGATCGTCTAAAACGCGAAGACAAACTGGACACCATGCAATTGGTTCACTTCCACCTTGGCTCACAGATGGCAAACATCCGTGACGTACGTAATGGTGTAAACGAATCAGCACGTTTCTACTGTGAATTACGTGCCATGGGTGCAAACATTGATTACTTCGATGTTGGCGGCGGTTTAGCAGTAGACTACGACGGCACACGTAGCCAATCTTCGAACTCGATGAACTACGGCCTTGCAGAATACGCACGCAACATCGTGAATACGGTAGGTGATGTGTGTCAGCAGTACGAACAACCGATGCCAGTGATCATCTCTGAATCGGGTCGCTCTCTAACTGCGCACCACGCAGTGTTGATTTCTAACGTTATTGGCACAGAAACGTATCAACCGGAAGAAGTATTCGAGCCAGCGGTAGATGCTCCGTTCTTGCTACAAAACATGTGGCGAAACTGGGAGAACCTGCAAGATGGTACGGATGCGCGTGCATTAATTGAAATTTACAACGATACCCAAAGCGATTTGGCTGAGGTTCATTCACAATTCGCTACTGGCGTACTGAACCTTGAACAACGTGCGTGGGCAGAGCAACTGTCGCTGCGCATTTACTTCGAGCTAAGTCGTCAAATGAGTACCAAGAACCGTTTCCACCGTCCTATTTTGGATGAGTTGAGCGAACGTCTTGCAGACAAGTTCTTCGTGAACTTCTCTCTTTTCCAATCCCTGCCAGATGCATGGGGTATTGATCAGGTATTCCCTGTTCTGCCGCTTTCTGGTCTTGGTGATGTGGAAGAGCGTCGTGCGGTGATGTTGGACATCACTTGTGACTCCGATGGCGCAATTGACCATTACGTTGATGGCCAAGGCATTGAGAGCACACTACCAGTACCAGCATGGAGCAACGACAAACCGTACCTAATGGGCTTTTTCCTAGTAGGCGCATACCAAGAGATCCTTGGTGACATGCACAACCTATTTGGTGATACCCACAGTGCAGTAGTCAATGTTGATGAAGAAGGTCAATTTGAGATCAGCTACATCAACGAAGGTGATAGCGTAGAAGACATGATGCGCTACGTTCATATCGACGTAGATGCGATTCGTGACAATTACAAACAATTGGTTTCAGCACGTGTTGAAGCCAGTGAACAAGAACAAATCCTAGCTGAACTAGAACAAGGTTTGGCAGGCTACACCTATTTAGAGGACTTCTGATATGAATGATTTGTTTACTAAAACCGATTATTCGCTTTACTCCAACTCTATGTCGTTTCTACGTCGACCGTACATCAAAAATCCAGTATCGGCAGACGCAGACGTTGTAGTGCTAGGGGTTCCTCTGGACATGGCGACTTCTGGTCGTCCTGGTGCACGTATGGGTCCAGATGCGATCCGTCGTGCGTCAGTAAACCTTGCTTGGGAAGGCAAGAAGTTCCCTTGGGACTTCAACGTATTTGATAAATTGAAAGTTATCGACGCAGGTGACCTTGTGTTCGATTGTGGTGATGCGGAAGATTTCACTTACCGCCTAGAAGCGGCAACAAGTGAAATTCTAAAGAGCGGTAAGACAATGCTAGGCTTGGGTGGTGACCACTTTATCACGCTACCAATCCTACGTGCTTACGCGAAGCACCATGGTCAAATGGCACTGATTCACTTCGATGCGCACACAGACACTTACGCAAATGGCAGTTCTTACGACCACGGTACTATGTTCTACCATGCGCCAAAAGAAGGCCTGATCTCTGCGAAGAACTCAGTTCAAATTGGTATTCGTACTGAATATGACCAACAAGATCACGGCTTCAATGTGATCAACGCGATGCAAGCGAACGACATGTCGGTAGAAGAGATTCTGGCAGAAATCCGTCGCACGGTTGCGGATAAGCCTGTGTATGTCACATTTGACATCGACTGTCTGGATCCTGCGTTTGCACCGGGTACAGGTACACCAGTTTGTGGTGGCCTGAACTCAGATAAAATTCTGAAGATCATTCGTGGTTTCGCAGGCATGAACATCGTAGGTATGGACGTGGTGGAAGTCTCTCCTCCTTACGACCACAGCGATGTGACGGCCTTGGCTGGCGCGACTATCGCACTTGAGTTGCTTTACGCCTACGCTTCAGGTCGTGAGTAACGAAAGTTGTTCTAAACAAACGCAAGATTTCAAAGGGAGCTTCGGCTCCCTTTTTCGTTTTCAACCCCCAACAAAAATAGATTAGATTTTCTAATTCAAATCATAGATTTTTATCTTGCTCAACTTCACACTTTTTGATTGCTAAGTCAGCACTCAAGCTCTAATATCTCGCGCCTAGATTCCCTAATCACTTTGTTTAGTTGGCTCTCCTATATGGAGCGCTAAGGCCTTTTACGCCTTAAATTTCTGGAGAGATACGCAAATGTCCGCCTCGTTTCCATTAGCGAAACTTACCTTTTTAATCGCAATTCTGACTGCCGTAGGTCAAATGACTCAAACGATGTACGTGCCTTCTATTGGTCATATGGCGGGTGAGTTCTTGGTATCAGCGTCGTCACTTCAAGCTGTGATGGCGTGTTACCTGATCCCTTACGGTCTGTCGCAGTTTGTGTACGGCACACTGTCTGATCGCCTTGGTCGCAAACCAATAATCGTTGCGGGTTTGATCATCTACATTCTTGGTACTTTGGTTGCGCTATTTGCTCATGAGTACGAATGGTTCCTAGCCGGTAGCTTCATCCAAGGTTTGGGTATCGGTTGTGGCGGTGCGATGTCTCGCACACTGACTCGTGACTGTTTTGAAGGCGCAGAACTGCACCGTGCAAACAGCTTGATCAGCATGTGTGTAATTTTCTCGCCATTGATGGCCCCTGTACTAGGCGGTTACCTAACTGAAGCTTTCGGTTGGCGCTCTAGCTACTTATTCCTTGCTCTGTTTGGTATCGCAGTAGTGATCACCATGATGACAAGCATGATGGAAACTTTGCCGAAAGAGCGTCGCAAACATGAATCTGTGGCGAAGAGCTACAAGTTCGTGCTTTCAGACAAACGCTTCCAAGGCTTCTTATTGGTGTTGGTTGCTACGTTCGCAGGCGTTGCAGTATTTGAAGCTGCAGCTGGTGTACTACTAGGTGGCGTACTTGGTTTACCGGCAACCACAGTAAGCTTGCTGTTTGTCTTGCCGATTCCGGGTTACCTAGTCGGTGCAGGTTTATCAAGTTACATCGCACAACGTCGCTCTGAACGCCGTGCTCTGAACGTTGGTCTAGTGGCGATCTTAGTTGGCTCTGCTGTCGTGTTAATTCCTGGTCTGTTTGGTCTAACAACGGCATTGACCCTGATTGGTGGTGCAACCATTTACTTCTTGGGCGCTGGCATTTTGTTCCCAGCGGCAACAACCGGTGCACTTTCACCATTTCCATACCATGCAGGTACTGGCGGTGCGATTTTAGGTGGCATGCAGAACCTAGGTGCGGGTATCGCGACGTTATTGGCTTCGTTCTTCCCAGCACAAGATCAAATGCCACTTGGTTGTTTGATGATGGCAATGTCGATCATCGCCATGCTTGGTCTACGTTGGGTTAATCGCAAGCACGACCATTCAAACGAAATGCCACTGGCGATCTAAAATCTGACTCTCATCCCCACCAAGATAAAGAAAAGGGACATGCTGCAAAGTGTGTCCCTTTTTTGTTGCACACATCTTACCCTTTAGCTCTCATCCACCAGCAATTGCATTTAACATCCCATCCAATCTTTGCTAAAAAGAACAGTTGCTTATACAGAAGTTATTCGTTGGCCATTCGATATAAATACATTCACTGGAAGAACACAAACGTACTTTTACTCACACTATAAATGAATGGCGAAGCAACACGAGAAGAGTACACAATAAGGATACACAGATGCGTTTCACTTTAACCACGTTGGCCGTATCGGTCGCGCTAGTCGCCGGATGCAGCAATCAAGGATTACCAACCATGAACCATTACTCCCAATCGCAACTCGTTGCTCAACAAATCCAAGCACCCGTTGCTAAAAAAGTCCCTCATGCAATGAATATTCATGGTGATACACGAATCGATAATTACTACTGGATGCGTGATGATGAGCGCCAAGATCCAGAAATCTTACAACACCTTGAGCAAGAGAATCAGTACGCAGAAACTGTTTTAAAACACACCGAAGCACTGCAAGAACAGCTGTTTGAAGAGATCAAAGGTCGTATTGCGAAAGATGACAATTCTGTTCCAGTTCGTAAAGGCAGTTACTACTACTCAAATGAAGTGACGGGCGATAACGAATACGAAGTACACCTGCGTGCAAAAGACTTTGCCGGTACAGACAAGCAAGTCATTCTAGATGTTAACGAGCTGGCAAAAGAGCATGAGTTCTTTAGCATTGGCGGCCTATACGTGAGCCCAAATGAAAACATGCTGGCTTACGGTGAAGATACGCTGAGCCGCCGTATTTACACCATCAAGATCAAAGACCTCACGACGGGTGAATATCTAAAAGATGAAATTGAAGGTGCCTCAAGCGCAATCGCATGGCAAAACGATAACCAAGCCTTCTACTACATCAAGAAAGACCCGCAAACACTGTTGGGTTATCAAGTTTACCGCCATGTCTTGGGCACACCTCAAACAAGCGATGAGCTGATCTACGAAGAAACCGATAGCGCTTACTACACCTTCTTGAGTAAGAGTAAAGACGGTGAGCAAGTTTACATTTGGCACTCAAGCACAGAGACAAGTGGCGTATCTGTGATTGATGCTAACAACCCGAACGCTAAGGCCGAAGCTTTCTACCCTCGAGAAACTGGCATTGAGTACAGCATCGCCAAACTGGGAGATTGGTACTACGTCTACACTAACTACCAAGCTGTAAACTTCCGTTTGATGAAAGTGAAAGCAGAAGAGATGCATGACCGCTCTGAATGGGTTGATGTCATTCCTGCCGACGATAACACTCAGCTGGTCGATTTCGACTTGTTCGACGACCACCTTGTTTACGAGCAACGCACAAACGGCTTATCCACCGTCAAGGTTCGCCAACTATCGACGGGCAAAGAGTTCCCACTTGAATTTAATGACACCGCGTTTGCGGCTTACCTGACAGGCAACTACGAATTAGATAACTCAAAAGTTCGTATCTACTACAGCAGCCTGACTACACCGGGTACTTACTATGATTTCGACCTGAATACAGGTGAATCAGAAATCATGAAACAAACACCAGTGCTGGGTGATTTTGATGCCGATAACTACCAGTCAGAGCGAATCATGGTGACTGCTCGTGATGGTAAACAAGTGCCAGTTTCATTGGTTTACCGTAAAGACCTCTTCAAGAAAGACGGCACCAATCCAATCTACCAGTACGGTTACGGCTCATACGGCTCCACTATCGAGCCAACATTCCGTTCAACTCGTTTGAGCTTACTTGATCGCGGATTCGTGTACGCAATCGCGCATATTCGTGGTTCGGAAATGCTAGGGCGTCCTTGGTATGAAGATGGCAAAAAGCTGACTAAGCAAAACACCTTCAATGACTTCATCGACGTAACCAAAGGACTGGTTGAAGAAGGCTACGGTGCCAAAGATAAAGTGTTTGCTGTTGGTGGCTCTGCGGGCGGTCTACTGATGGGTGCAATCATCAACCAAGCACCAGAGCTGTACCGTGGTATTGGTGCGCATGTGCCTTTTGTCGACGTTGTAACAACCATGCTGGATGAGTCGATTCCTCTTACCACCAACGAGTACGATGAATGGGGTAACCCAAATGACAAAACCTACTACGACTACATGCTGAGCTACTCACCGTACGATAATGTGAAAGCTCAAAACTACCCGAACATGTTAGTGACAACGGGTTTGCACGATTCACAGGTGCAATACTTTGAGCCAATGAAGTGGGTAGCCAAACTTCGTGAAATGAAGACAGACGATAACGTCTTGTTGTTCAAAACCGATATGGAAGCAGGCCACGGTGGCGCTTCTGGTCGATTCAAACGATTAAAAGAAGACGCGCTTGAGTACGCTTTCTTCCTCGATCTGTTGGAAACGAAATAAGCTTGATACGCTACCTATCATAAGTCACTGAAAACAATGCCCGCTTTTATGCGGGCATTTTTCAATCTGGATACTTTGCTATATGACTCGGATTAACTCAATAGAAAGAAAAACGCCTACTCACCGCGAGTAGGCGTTAACACAATAAATGTGTTTAGGCAGTAGAAACTGTCCTATTTATTAGAAGTAGTAACGAGCACCGATTGTCCACCAATCGTTCTCTTTGTCACCAATGTCATTGCCTAGGTCAAACTGGTAGCCCGCAAAAGTAACGAAAGCTGGTGTTACTGTGTATTCCGCTTGTAGTGCTGCTTGGCTGTAAAGTGTTTTACTTGCTTTATCATCTTCAACGGACTCGTAGTTCACGCTGAATGTCCAATCGTTTACGCCGTACGCTAATAGACCTTCAAGCTGAATCGTTTCTTCGTAGGTCATACCATCATAATCGAAGAAATAATCGTTCATGCCATAAACTACGGCTGCATATAGGCCTGAGCCATATTTACCGTAGTTCGCTGAAAATACATGAGAAGTCGCTGATTCTGACTTAGTGCCAAACTCAACATCACCACCACTATATACGTAACCAAGCCCAAAGCCTGCTAGTTCAGTGCTTAGAGCAATCTGACCACGATTGTCATATTGATCATGCTCACCTTGCCAGCCTAGACCTAGGTTTAGACCAAAGCCTTCACCAAACTCAAAACCCTTACGGTAGCTAAGCATGCGCTCTGCACGAGCTGAACCAAGGTTGTATTGATCTGCGTACAAGAAGTCGTTGGCAAACGCGATTGGCATATCCGCAACACCTGCTACGTCGTAGTACGGTGACCATTGTGTGCCAGCAACAACGCGACCAAACTGCTCATGTGTCGCTCCAATGTAGCCCAAACGAGTGTTGAACGAGCTTGCACCACCGTCTAGTAGTTTGATAGACCATTCGCCTTTAGCGTCAACTGTCACACCGTTACCGATGTCATGTTTACCACCAACGTTGATGCGAGGAGATACGTCATGAATGCGTACATCTTCCTCAAAATACTCACCAACGCCCACAGAAACGTGGCCGCCGATAGAAAGAGATGTGCCATCGCTGTTGTAAACTTCTGCTGCGAAAGCTTGAGAACCACATGCTAGTGCCGCCACTGCAACGGCTAGAGTTTTCATTTTCATTGTTAACATCCATATAGTTGTTTGTATTGGTTCGCCCCGACAGCAAAATAAAACATATCAATCGCAACGAACAGGTAACAAGGTAGTAATGAAATATAAATGAAACAAATACTTTCTTATGCAACAGGTAGTATTTGTGATTATTTTTTGATCTAGCTCACATAAAAAAAGGGAACTTTTCAGTTCCCTTCATAAATTTCGTGGTGTTTTTCGTGTTACAACTGCCAGCGTGCGAGTGGCTTCTCAGTTTTGATACCTTTATTACCCCATCGGTCAATAACATCAATTTGCAGTATGCGATCCTGTGAAACCAATGAAATTAACGTTTTTGACGGACGTTTGCTGGTGAGCAGCCACAGAGTTTCATCTTCCTCAAATTGAGCTTTTAAAGATAGTTTCTCTGCTTCGGACCATTCCAATTCAGGTTTAAATTGGCGGTCAACAACAAACAATTGATTACCTGATGCGAAATCTTCTAACGATTCACCCAACAATACCACCGAATCGATCTCTTTTTCGAAAATAACGTCTTGTTGCTGATTGATCAGTTCACGCACATCTAGCATTAGAGCTTGTTGGTTCTTCTCTATCTGAGTTTGATACTGAGGATACACTTTTTGCAGATCCTCACCAACGATGGCAGCCATCCGAATCAAGTTCGTCGGGTTCATCCACGCAAATTTAGACGTCTCACCGTTTTCTAGTTTCAACGCCGCAACCCCTTGCGCCCTTGGCGAAATAGCTTGGGAAGCATCAATTTCAATTAGGCGAACATTCCCCTGTCGAGCGTAAACAAAGGTAGGATCTTGATGCCAAATAGCCCCCAACGTGATCGCCACCGTTGCATCCTGACCCGCTTTAATCACTTGTTGCTGACCCTTGCTCCCAAACCAGTTAACTAAACGCTCAATGCCATATCGCTTAGGTGGTAAGTAACTGGTTTCAATCCCTGTCCCTTGCATCAACTGCTGTGACAGCATGTAAGTGACAGGAGTACTGGTGAGAATGTCTTTGGCAACAGTAAGTGGCGTATATGCGCTCGTTGCTATTAAGCCCAACCCGATGATTAGCTTTTTCGTGTTCATATTTAGATACCTGACTAAGCTTTACGTACGATGCGGTACATCGTTGCGGTTAAGAAGAAAATGGCAGAAACGATAATGATCGAAGCGCCAGATGGCACCGGCAGTTCCAACTCCATCGGTAAGACCGTCCCCACCAAGCACGCGATGGTCGCGAGTAAGGATGAGAGCAACACAAAGCTACCCATTCGCTTAGTGAGTAGACGTGCTGTAGCCCCTGGGATAAGTAGCAACGCGCCTACTAACACGGCACCAATGATCTTCACTGCCGCAATGGTGACAAGCGTGATCATCATAACGAACAGGTAATCATAGAAGCTGGTATTAAAGCCTCGGACACGAGCAATATCTGGGCTGACGCAAGTCAACAAAATGCGGTTAAATGTCGGGATCAGCAGCAATAAAATGATCAAGCAACTCACTGCCAAAATCGTAATATCTCTGTCTGTCACCGTCAGGATCGAGCCAAACAGAACGTTCTCTAACATGTGGATATTGATTTTTCGTGCCACATACATCAGCAAGGCAGCACCAACTGCCAAAGCCAGCGCAAGGAATACACCAACGAGTGTATCGTATGGAACATTGGTTCGATTTCGCACGAAATGCAGCAATAAAGCGAAGATCATGCAGAAACTAAACAGTCCAATAAATGGATTCTCTGGTGGCTCGCCCAGCAGGACACCAATCGCAATACCAGTCAGAGCTGCGTGACCGACGGCTTCAGAAAAGAACGCCAAACGCTTGGCAATCACCAACGTGCCCAAACCGCCCAACAAAGGACCCAGAATTAGCGCAGCGACAATCGCGTTAACCATAAACGCATAAGCAAAACTGTCGCTTAACCAACCCGCTTCAACGCAATGCAGAGCCAGTTCTCTTAACCAATCCATTACGCAGCCTCCACTTTCGCGGTGTAGTGCTTAAACAGAGACTCAATTCGCTCTGGGCTTAACACTTCAGAGTGATGTCCTGACGCGACTATCTGACGATTCACAACATGGACTTGGGCATCCAAACGACGCACAGCCGTTACATCATGATGTACAGCGAGAACTGTTTTCCCCTCTGCAACCACTTCATGAATCAAACCCTCTAGGTAACGAACCCCTTGCTCATCCATGCCTGTTGTTGGCTCATCTAGGACAAGCAAACTTGGGTCGTCTAGCAAAGCTTGAGCAAACAATACCCGCTGTTGTTCACCACCTGATAGTTGTCCCATGCGACGGTCACTGCGCGCTGCCATCCCCACACGCTCTAACTGAGCCAGTGCTTGTTGAGTTTGCTTAGACTTACGTCGCCAAAACAGCGGAACGCGTGTTTGATTCAGCAACACAAAGTCCATCACTGTCAGTGGCAGACTGGTTTCAAACATAGCCTTTTGAGGCACATAACCAATTTGTCCCGCTTGTTGCGTCTGCTTTGGATCTGGCCAATTTACCGAGATATCACCCGTAAAAGGCGTTAAGCCCAATACTGAACGCAACAGGGATGTCTTACCACCACCGTTAGGCCCCATAATGACGTGGCATTGTCCTGCCTCGAACTGGGTTTGAATACCTTGCAGAATGAGGTTGTCACCATATTTCAGGCTTACCCCGTCAATAGAAATAGAAGGTCCTAGCATCACGCTTTCTCCTGCGCGTGTTTGCTTGCGACGAACTTCATCGCTTCAATAAGCGTCGCGACGTTTTCACGCATTTCAACTTCAACCTTATTGGCTTCATACTCGCCATGGGTCATATGAGAAAAACGGTAAAGCTGTACGCCAGTCGCTTCTTCGATCGTATCGACAAAGCGGTTAGGCATATTGAGTTCGTAAAACAGCACATCAATGCCAGATTGACGGATCTTCTCGATGGTTTCTTGAAGTTGGCTAGCACTTGGCTCAACACCGTGTGCTGGTTCAATCACCGCTGCAACATCGACACCGAACTCTTGCAAGATATAACCGTAAGCATTGTGCGTGGTCGCAACCTTCATGCCTGCCGTATCTAACTGCCCAAGTGACAGCATGGCATCACGCTTTAGAAGGCGAAACGCTTTTGCGTACTTTCGCGCATTTTTACGGTAAAAAGCGGCATTTTCTGGGTCAAGTTTGCTCAGTTCACTCGCAATGGTGTAAACCTTTTGAATCGTAGTCGATAGGCCAACAAACGTATGTGGATTCACCGCGCCTTTGCCGACTGATTGCCCCATTGCTGGTAACAGCGGTACTTCTTTGTTTGCTTCTATCACCACTAGGTCATCACGTTGAGCCGCTTGGATCACTTTTAGTGCAAAATCGTCATGGCCAATCCCATTCACGACAATCACATCCATTTGGTTCAAACGCTTAAGATCATTCGGCTGTGGCAAGTAGTTATGAGGATTAAAGCCTGCATCGACCAACGGAATGATCTCCGCTTTGTCTCCGACCACCGCTTTGACATAGCTGTAGTAAGGCTGCAAGGTAATACCTATGTTCAGCTTCTCTGCGAAGGTTGAAGTGGATACGGCCAGTAAAGTACATGCCGTTAGAATTCGACGTAAGAAGGCGCGTTTCTTGATAGTTGTTATCATATTGATGGTTACTTATTGAACGTGATGACTTGTTGATCGAAATATTGATTGATCATAACGACTTAGTGGGCATGCGTAGCAGTGGATGAAGGCATTAAGACAACCTGGTACCAGCCATTTTGCTCTCGCTCCTCTTGCTGGATAAGGTGACTCACCTGTTCCGCTGAAGCTGATGTAGAGAGCCAAATATCGGCTTGCTCATGACGACTGTCTAGCAGCATCGAAGCCGAGCCCTTTTCACCTTGTCTCACACCAATGTAAAGACCCGTATCCAGCTTTTGCCAATGATGAGAGCCTTTACGCTGCCAGCTTTGGTCTTTAACAAATGGAGCAACCCAAAACTCTTCCAGCTCACTGATTTCTGGCCATTGACCTTCATCAATATAAAGATCACGGATTTCCTCATGAGCAAGTTTGAGCTCAGCAATCATTGCAAGTTCTTCTTGTTCAAGATCGGTAATCAATACTTGATGTGCCAGTGCTTCAGTATGTTCTGATTCGGTTTGATGATAAGGCAGCAAAAGCGTTGATATGGCAAGAATGCCAGCAATGGTCAGTGCAACCCACTTGCCTTCGCGACTGCCATTATCTGGGCGAACTTTCTGCGTAATCATTTCTCTTTTAACTCAACCACATCCACTTCTACTGGGTTTTCATGACCAGCATCGAAGACAAGGTAGAAGTCCGTTTGAGGGTGAGTAAATTCAGCAATCGAACGCTTGTCTGTGGTTACTTTGGCAATCAAGTTGTCATCGTAATCGTACATCTCAACATCGTAATCTACTGCAGTTGAACCATCAGAGTAGCCTGCTTCGCAGATCACTTTTTCTTGCTCTAGATGGCAACTCATCAATGGAAAATGCGCCGCTGCTTGAAAGGAAATAAAACCAGCTAAAATAGCTGAGACTTTAAGAATTGAAAGGTTTTTCATGGTGTATCCAAAATGGCTCAGTGTGTCACTGAGCCAAGCTTTGATTAGTTAAGTTGCGTTTCAAAAGTCAGATGAACATTCGCACTGGCTTTGTCTGCTAGTGGGTCATTTTTCAGCTCACCTTTGTAGTTGGCTTTCATTAGGTAACGGCCCGCCACTTCCGGCGTGAATGTAATTTTGCCGTCTTTATCACTCACTGCGTCGATTTGCTCTTGATGGTTGCGGTAAAGCGTACCTTCACGAGTAATTTCTGCAGTCACACCTTGTTGAGGTTCCCCATTGAAGAAAAATTGGAAGATCACTTCTTCACCTTCAATGATGTCTGATGGGTGCGTAAGCGGCTTCATCTCAAGCAACTTACCTTCAATCTCAAGTGCTTTTTCTGTTGGCATGCCCACTGTTACGTAGCTTTCTGCGCGGGTGTAGCTTAGCTGAGTCACCACATCGCGTGCTTTTTCCGGAATAACGCTCGCACGGTCAGCTTTACTCGCTTTTGCCCATTTAACCGTGTCACGACGGCCTGCTTTATACTGGGTGTAATAGCTAGGTTGATTGTTGATCGCAACCTTGTGTGTGCCTTCCTCTTCGAAATAGAAGTCAAACATCGAGCGGCGTTTGCCACGCACAACAAAGTTAGGACGCTCAGAACGGCCATCAGGCATAATCACGAATGCTTGCTCGCTGCCTGCTGGTTTATCAAAAACAAACGTCCCGTGAGATGCGGTTACGTCGAACGTCAGCCAATCACCGCCTTCTTTTGATACCGTGAAATGAGAAGGAAGAACCCAACGAGGGTGCGCTTGTGCCGTTGTCGCCGCAGCTAAACCCATCGCCATTACGCTTGCTAGTGCCACCGCTTTCATTTTGGTTTTCATTATTATTCCTTCTCTATCACTTAACTTGGTAATTGACGGTGATTACGCCCGTCTCTTCCGTTGGTTTGATTTGGTAGCGTGCTTCTTTGTCCGCTAACTGAATTTTTTGACGCAGGTAGTTACGACCACCATGCTCGCGCACCACTTCCACATGGAGCGTGTAATCACCTTGCTCAAGGCGCTGACCGTCATCGTTGGTACCATCCCAAACAAAGCGATATTGACCTGCCGGGCGAGTTGCTGATGTCACCGCATCAACCAGTTCACGATCGTAACGACCTACTTTGCGCCACCAGCTACGAAGATCTTTCAGCCATTCATCTTTACCGACCCAAAGCTGGATGGTTTTCACTGGTTTGCGTTTCTCATCCTCAATCCAAAGTGCCACATAAGGGCGTGCGTACATTGAGGTATCAATTTTTGGTAACTCAAATTCAAAATCGACTTTTGCGCTGTCAGGTAAAGGCGCAGCCAATAGAGGCAAAGGAGCTAAAGCTGCAATCAAAGCCATTTTGCAAAAGGAGTGGTGACAAAAAGATCGGCCTTTTTTTAACATCGGGGTTTCTCTGAATAGGCCGCTATGGCACAGCAGCAAAATAAATAATAAGTGACAACACAGTGCCAAAAGACATCCACTGCATTGAGGTTCTAAAAGTCTTTTTCTTTGGAAGTAGCAGACACACACCAGTCAAAACAAAAAAGACCATCAGCAAGGCAGTGATATCAATAAACCACTTCCAAACCTCTCCGCTGTTTCGGCCTTTATGTAGGTCGTTTAATAGCGCAACAGTGCCGTAGTTGGTGCTTTCAACTTCAGCTTCACCGGTCGTCATATCAACGAATACTGTCGCGTTGTAACCTGGACCTTTGAAATCCAAAGAAAGCTCACCAATGAGCAGCTCACCGTCCTCAACCTCGGTGTACACATCAAGTGCTGATGGCGTGCCTCGTAAGTCTGTTTCTTGCGTTAAGAAACTCAACAGGGCAGAGCGATTAGGTTGGAAGCTTCCCTCGTTAGCAAAGAGTTGTTCATTCGGAATGGTCAGCGTGTGTTGCTGAATGATGGGTTCGCTGCGCTCGAACAGTTCTGGGCGATTTAATGTGATACCAGTTAACGCAAAGAATAGCGTCACCAATAAAAGAGCCATCGAAATGTAAATGTGCAGACGGCGTGCCCAAGTTTGCACACCTTTGCTTTTGAGCAACATAAAAAACAATCATCACCAGTAAATGAGGGAGTAATTTAGGTGATAATCATTCGTATTGGCATTTAATTTACATTGTTTACGTTTAGAGGCAGAGTCAGGCTCCCGACAGAAACGACGGGAGCACATGAAGAGAAGCTTATCGAGCTAAAATGGGATAAGTGAAGAACACCAAATGGCAGAAGTTAAATAAGAAATGGGCTAACACCGCGCACCACAAGCGACCAGTGAAATGAAATATCAGCCCGTAGCCTAGTCCCGCTAGCGTTGCGAATGCCATAAGTAGAGGACCACCAGCAAAGTGAGCTAAGCCGAACAAAATGCTAGCGATAACCAAACCTAGTCGCCAATCAAAACGGCGGGATAATGATTGCTGTACAAACCCTCGGAACAGCGCTTCTTCAGCCACACAAGTGAGTATTAGGTTGTTCAACGCAAATAGCCACCACCATGATGGCAAACTCAGCTCCGGCTTTAATGTATCAAGCATAGCGGCAATAGGCAGCAGCGAAAGTAACGGAATCATCACCAGCAATGCAGGTTTTACTCTGCCTTTAGCCTCACTCCCCAGCAAAAAAGGATAAGCGAGAAAGAGAGCAAAAAGAGCCAGTGGCTTATCTAAATTCAGATACATCGAGAAAGGTGCGCTCAGTGGGCCTGCCGTCACTTTGTTGAGAACTTGCAGATTATTGAAACCCGGAATGAGGTGCACAAAGAGCATCACACACCAAATGATCACAACGCTCCAGCCCAAATAATAAACGAGCTTCATTTTTTGGTTCGACGCCAACATGGGCAATCGATACGCAACACCCAAAACCACCAAAGTACTTACGAATGCGATCAACTCTATCCGACCAATAAACAGTGCACTCAGCAACGTCAGTCCAAGTAAAGCCAGAGCAACCGCCCTTTGCCGCAAAAATACCGCACCTATCGCGAGAATAAGTGGTAACCATAGCCAGATAGCAGAATCGAGAATCATTGTATTGTCCTTATAAGAAAAACTGACGTTCCAGTCTTAACGCTGGATGAAGGTAATATAACGTTATGATATTTAAAAAGAGATCGAACCAGACTCAATATTTACAAACAAAAAGACCCGAGAGTTACCCCGGGTCTTTCGAGCATTAACACATGGCCTGTTTGCAATTGAGCTTAGCTATTCTGGCTCGTTTTTGCTTTGCGTAGTTGAGACAAGTATTTCACCCAGCTCTCGGCTTGGGTTGATGGTTCAATCTCGTTTGCACGTTTGGCATTCGCTAGTGCATCTTCTAGGCGTTTCAGCTTGTAGTAAGCGCGAGTCTTAACTAATGCCACATCGGCTTTACGCCCAGAAACCTTATCCAAAACAACCAGCGCGTCTTTGTATTGACCTTCTTGAACAAGCAGTTGAGACAAATTCCAGTAGTATTGACGATCCAACTTTGCAGCCACTCGCCAACTTGCTATCGACTTATCCCACTCCTTAGCCATCTGCCAAAAAGTCGCTTGTTGAGCTTTCAGTTTGCTATCTGAGTTAATGTCATCGAGCTCGCCCAACACTTTCGCAGCTCGCTCTGGGATGCCGCGCTTGCCATAAAGCTGAGCAAGAAGTCTTAAGTCATCTTGGTTCAACGCGACGCCTTGTAATTTAGCAAGAGCGAGAGAATCCAGCGCACGCTTGTCATCATCAACACGTAAATACAGAGCAACAAGCTGACGCCACCATTCCACACGCTCAGGCTCAATCGCAATCAAGCGTTTGATCGTGCCAGTTGCAGGCCCCCACTGTTTCAGTTCAAGCTCTGCAGACAATTTGATTGACAACGGAGCCATCTCATCTGGCTGGCCCAATTTCTCGTATCGAGCCATAGCAGAAAGCACTTTGTTCCATTGACTTAACTGGTAATGAGACTGTGCGATACGCAACCAAATATCGTGTGCTTTTTGCGTTTTAGGTACTGCTCTACTCAAGTCGTAGTAATGAGGCAGAGCTTTAGAAAATTGCTGCTCGTTGAGCAACATATCCGCCAACATCTTACGTGTTTGCCAAGCTTGCTCGTCTTTCAAAAGACCGCTATTCACAGCGATCTCCAGTTGTTTGATGGCAGGCTTAACTTGCTCATTTTGCCAGTAGAAAATACCGAGCATGCGAGCAACAAACGCTTGATCATACTCACGAGATAAGTCGAGACCTTCGAGCGTGGAAATGGCTTCTTGCAGCTTTTCTTCTTGCGCCAGGTTGTGAGCACGCTGAACACGAGTCGCCGTGTACTGACTGAGTTCATTCGCGACAGTGGTAAAAGCACTCAGGCTTAACACCGCTCCGATAAAGAATTGCTTCATCATTTGGGTAACTTGAACTCCACTCTTCTGGTTTGCCCAAAGCGCTCAACCGCGACACCGTTTTCGACTTTAGGTTGGTACTTCGACTTCTTCAATGCACGAATAGCGTCTTTCTCGAACACTCTCTTAGGTTTAGCATCAATCACTTCAACGTCTTTAGGGCGGCCTGTCGCATCAATTGTAAAGCGCATCACTACATAACCTTCCATTTTACGTTTTAGGGCTTTGCTTGGATAACGAGGCTCTGGGCTGTAAAGCATTATCGCCTGTTGGCTGCCCATGGTGCCTTTTAAGTTCGGCGCACTGATCGCGATACCATCCAGCGCAGTATTCAAACCCAATGCGCTGATTGGCGTTACTTGGCTCATTGGCTCTACTTGGGTTTCCGCTTGAGACAGATCCATCGGCTCTGGCGATTTTGGTGGTTCAGGCTGCTCAGGTACAGAGCGTTGACGACGTTGAACATCAGCATCATTCTCTACCATCACCATATCAAAGCGCACCGCCTCCGAAGGTTTAGGTGCACGTTGATTGCCCTTATCGACCATCCACGCCATAAAGCTAAACAGGCTCACCGCAATCATTATTGATGCTGGTAGTGCGAGTAACAGCCTGCCCATTAAGGTTTCTCCGCCGCCAAAGCAATGTTCTTCACACCAGCGCCCTTCGCCGCATCCATCACTTTAACTACCGTACCGTTGTAGGCATGCTCATCAGCTTGAATGACAAGTGATGCGTCTGGCTGCTCAAGCAATAGGTGCTCAATGGTGGCTTCCACACGCTCGATGTCCACCAAACGTTTATCGATGTACACGTCATTTGCTGCGGTTACCGCAATAAAAATACCCGCATCTTTTTGACTAACGACATTCGATGCTTGAGGGCGATTCACTTCCACACCAGACTCACGCACAAATGAGCTAGTCACAATGAAGAAGATCAACATGATGAAGACAATATCCAGCATCGAGGTTAAGTCGATCTGTGCTTCATCCTGTCGATTGGTTCTACGTCCGAGTCTCACTTCTGACTCCTTAAAGATTGTTCTAACTGGAGGGCTTTGCGTTCACACACTTTGCTTAAGCGCGCATGCACAAACATGCCGGCAAGTGCTGCAACCATTCCTGCCATGGTTGGCAGCGTCGCAAGTGAAATACCAGAAGCCATCAATTTTGGATTGCTGCTGCCTTGTGTCGCCATCACATCAAAAACCGTAATCATACCTGTTACCGTTCCTAATAGACCTAGCATTGGACAAATGGCCACAAGAACTTTAATCGTTGATAGGTTTTGACGCAGTTCAATGTGCGCTTTGGCAATCCATCCTTCACGGATTTGATGCGCGTACCAAGAGTGATGATCGGCTCTTGCTGACCACTGCGCACAAAGCTGTTTCTTCACCTTTGGAAATTCCGTTGTTAGGTAAAGTACACGCTCCATAACCAGTAACCAGCACACCGCAACAACGGCTGCCAACCACCATAGGATTTGGCCACCTTGCTGCATAAAACGCATCAAGGTTGAGGCCCAATCCTCACTGATCAAACCCAATGTGTTGAGTAGGATCTGCTCCATTACGCTGCGTTCTCCGCTACAGTATTCGGTGCTTTTTGACCTTTTGGCATATCACGCTCAGCTTGCTCTGCCACAAGGCCAATCCCTTGCTTCTCAAGGATATTGCGAATGTTCTCTGCTTGAGAGCTCAATACGTTATGAGCAAGAAGCAATGGCATTGCCGCAACAAGACCAAGTACAGTGGTAACAAGTGCCATTGAGATACCGCCAGCCATCACTTTCGGGTCACCGTTACCAAACTGAGTGATCACTTGGAAAGTTTCGATCATGCCTGTTACTGTACCCAGTAGACCTAGCATCGGTGCCAGTGCTGCAAGCAACTTCAGCATCGACAAACCTTTTTCTAGGTGAGTCTGCTCATCTACTACCGCTTCCAACAGACGAAGCTCTAACGCTTCAACGCTACGATGTTTATCTTTTTGGTAAACCGCTAAGATACGACCGAGTGGGTTATCTTCTGGTTGAGCTGGGTTCTTAAGCTGTTTGGCGATTTTCTGACGAGCAATCATTAGTGACACACCACGAACCAACGCGATGACCAAACCAATCGCTAACAAGCCAAGAATGATCTTACCAACCACACCACCTGCGTTCAGGCGATCTGCCATCGTTGGGGAGTTTGCTAGTTGCTCAAGTAGAATGCCACGAGATGGGTCAATCACCACTGCATCGATTTCGCCAGCCTTTACGCTGCTTGCCGTTGGACCATTTTCTGGTTGGCGCAGGTAATTAACCGCATCACCGCGCTGCCCATTCCACTTCACGTAACCTGCGTCGTCCAACAGTGCCATTGAGCCAAGGCGGACACCATCAACCGTTTGCTCACGACCGTCACCATCGAGCAACGAGAATGATACGTTCGCCAGCTCACCGCTTGCTTTAACTTGCTCTTCCATGCTGCGCCACATCGATTCAAGCTGCGGCAACGTTGGTAGTGATTTAGCGGCAACGATATCATCGATATTTTGCTGGTATGAGTTTGCGTCTACACCAGTAACAGAGTGCTTAAGTTCTGCTTCCAGCTCTTTTGCGTTTTGACGAACAACGCCAAACAACTCACCTAAACTGCCAGTTTCAAGGCGTAGTTTTTCTTCTAGCTGAACCAGTTCAGCTTCATTTTCACTGAATGTCACACCGAGGGTGTCAGCTTCTGCTTGCAGCGCTGCTCGCTCTGCCACAAGCTTGTTTTTCATTGCTTGCAGCTCTTGTTGGGTTTGCTTAAAGCCAGACTCACGAGCCACGTTGTGTGACTGCTGTTGGCGATTTTCTTGTTGTGCTTTTTGCAGTAATGTGTCGCTTGCATGTGTGGTGTGCGATAGAAGCGCAGTACTCGAAATCAATGCGACTGATAGCCATTTCTTCATCATTTATTTGCCCTCCGCAACGTTTAGAGACACAGGCAAAGTAAGCATGCTCGGTGCTATCTGTTTGTTCGCCATAGCAAATGCGTTATCGAGTTCTGCTTTCTGTTCCGTTCCAACGGCTTGCCATGCTTTTTGTTGCTGAGACCAACTCCAGAAATGCTCACCAGACAGGCTACGCGCAATAAGTGACACACGGCCTAAGTAGAGAATATCGGCTTCAACTTGGTCGTTGCTGTCCAAAGCGATCTTACCTTGGTAAACACCAATCTTAGTGCCGTAGTCCATTTCAATTTGGTACGCTTCTAGAATTCGGCGGAATTTTTCAGCATCCGCAACGTCAGCTCGGGTCATCATGGCATCAAGTTTTTCAATACGCTCTTCACGTTGTGCTTTGCGGATAGGTTTATCATTCGCCACAATCGTTTTAAGGCCATCAAGCATGTGATACATCAAAGGCACTACGCCTTGACGAGTCTGAGCAATCTGCTCAATCTGCTCGTTCAAACTTGCGACTTCGTCATTTTGGCTATCGACAAGATTTGACAGGTGATCGCGATAAATCTTCAAGTTGCTGACTTCTTCTTGCAGCTGCTCAATTTCAGCTTCTAAAGACAAAGATTTCTCTGCACTTGCATCAATGCGCTTTTGGCTCACTGCCGACGCTTGGTTGGTTTTACCCTGCACTGCTTGTGCATCGTTAAGATTTTCCGCCTGAACGGGAATCAAAACCGATGAGATCAACAGAGCGATACTTGATTTCATTAGATTCATACGAGTTATATTTCTGTTTTCCAAAAACGACTAAAGGGGAAGACCACTCTTCCCCTTTAAAAATCAGATTGTTATCAGTACTTGAACTGGATAGTCGCCATGTAGTTTCGGCCTTCGCCAATCACTACGCCACTCGCGCCATCTTGCTTACTGTTGGTGCTACCGCCACCTGCTAGGTAATCAGTATCAAACAGGTTCTCAACATTGAATCGAGTTACGATATCCAAGTTCTCATCATACTTGTGTGTGTACGACACGCCCATATCAATACGTGCATACCCATCTTTCTTAAATGTGTTCGCCGCGTCACCGTAGCGCTCACCTTCATAAATCAAACCTAGGTTCACGTTGGTGTTGTTCTGAACTTTGTAGCTTGACCAAACACTTGCTGAAAACTCAGGAACGTCTGCCGGACGGTTGCCTTTGTAATCTGCACTTTCAGTGATTTCAGCATCTAGGTACATAGCAGAAGCCGTTAGTGAAAGCTCTTCAGTTACAAAGCCCTGCGCTAGGATTTCTGCACCACGGTGCACTTGTTCGCCATCTTGCGTCTTCTTGTACATCACATCGCCGCCAGCATTAACACCGTCTTCCACATCTAGCGCGATGTTTTCAAGGGTGATATCGAATAGCGCACCCGTAACGTATAGACGCTCATCAAATAGCTCCCACTTGGTACCCACTTCGTACGAGATACCGCGTTCTGCATCTAGCTCTTCACCATCGTTAGTGTAGTCCGTGCTATTTACTGTACCTTGAGGCATAAAGCTCTCAGAGTATTGAACGTAAATCGAGCCGTTACTTGCTGGGTGGAAAATCACACCTAGCTTCGGTGAAACCTGACTTTCTGTCAGTTCATCACTGCGTTTCTCATCATAACGAACACCAGCAAGTACCTGCCAGTAATCGTTAATTGTCATCATGTTTTGCGCGTAAATACCCCAAGTGTCGTATTCGCTAGTCGGCCATTTTTTAGAGCTCGTTGGCTGAGGCTTCGCGACCGTTTCACCCGCAGGAACATACTCACCGTCATGGAAAGCCATAAAACGGTCGTAACTGTAATCTAGGTAGTTTGCGCCGACTAAGAAGGTGTTGTCTGTACCAAACAAAGAGAAATCTGTCGTCACATCTACGTAAGCAGTATCAAATACCCAGTGGTCTGAACGCTCGTTACCCTTGTGCTTGATCGTACCGTCTTCTTCGTACATATCGAATTTCGGGTAAGATTCCACATCAAAGCGCTTAAAGTCTTGACGGTTATAGCCAGCTTTCACATTTACGCTATCTGTCACTTGTGCATTGATATCGATGCCGTAGTTTTCTACATCGTTGTCAATGTTTGACCATTGTGCATCCCAGATGTACTTGTCACCACGGACTGGTTTACCGTCCACAATGTAAGCACCTGAATCAACACTACCGTCATCTTTAGTACGGTCATAATGAGCCGACACCATAATATCTTCCGTGATGTCATATTCCACAACCAGGCCACCTACTACGCGGTCAGTCTGTGGCTCAGTGCCATCACCGTATTCACGCCATGAGCCGTAGCTCTCTTTGGCAAGAATCGCACGCGCACGCAGCGTTTCTTCTTCATTCAGTGCGCCACTCACATCTAATACTGTGCGTGAGTGATCATTTGAACCAATATCTTGGCTCAAGCTTGCTTGTGTTTCTGTTGTTGGCTTCTTCGAAACCATGTTCACAAGGCCACCCGGCTCAGACTTACCGTAAAGTAGGCCTGAAGGTCCTTTAAGAACTTCAACTCGCTCTAAAAGCTCAATTGGTTGACGGTAGTGAGACCAGTGCTGACGTCCATCACGTAGGAAGCCGTCCGAGCTGCTTAGTTCAAAACCACGTAGTGAGAAACGCTCACGGTTACGGCTCGTACCACCTGCGCTAACACTTGCGTCATTTTGTAGAACCTCACCTAGTGTGCTTGCACGCTGCTCATCGATGACTGCTTCATCGATCACAGCAACCTGCCCTGGAGTTTCCAGCTGCGTCATTTCCATACGCATTGCTGTGCTGTTGGTATCCGCTTTGTAACCAAACTCACGGCCTTCTACTACTAGGTGTTCATCTGTTGTTTGAACTTCTGCCACTGCAGGCGCTGCTAGCACCGCACCGATCACTAATGCCAATTGGCTCTTAGTAAACATATCCTTTCACTCCGACTATTTTCGGGTCGCACACTCTATGATGTGATTCCCTTGTATTTATTTCGGCAGTGAATATAAATGACAACTATTACCATTTGCATTAAATTTACATTCTTTGCATTCGTAAAGATTTGTAAAGAGGCCGTGTTCAATTTGATTCATGAACTAGATGCGAGTCACATTATTACTCGTGAGCATGATTTCGCTTACTGCCGAAACAGCAAAGTAACGGCAAGTCCACCTTCAGGTCGATTTGATGCGACAGCCTTGCCCCCCATCATTCTCATCGACTCTTTGACTATCGCTAGCCCTAAACCATAACCCCCTAACTTCTTGTCACGAGAGGCATCTAGGCGAGTGAATGGGTCGAATATATCTGACAACTTATTTTGTGGAATACCAGGACCGTTGTCAGAAATCGTTACCGCCAAGTAACTCTGTGTATCAGAAGCTTTATTCGATAAGCGAACTTCTATTTGAGCAGAGTCCCCTGCATACTTAATCGCATTACCAATCAGATTGTTTAAGCATCGCACCACTAAAGTGTCATCACATTGAGCCTTAGCCCTTGTCGCATCTGAGACAAATGAAAGACTTTGGCGAGCTTTTAAATCTATCTTGCATCGTTCCACTTGAGGAGCAAGCAAGACCTCGAGATCACTGCGCTTTAGCTCTGTGTCGTAACGAGCATTCTCTAATCGGCTGAATTCCAGAATCTCGCCAATCAAGTGGTTAAGTTCATTGGCTTCTTCTTCCATTCGATTCACTAAGCTCTGTTCACTGTCACCGACACGCTTTCGCAATAGATGCAGTACGAGATTTTGTCGAGCAAGAGGCGTACGCAATTCATGGGAAACATCACGAATTAACCGGCGCTGCTTCTCCGCCAATGAGTGGATCTCTTTGGTCATGTGGTCAAAATCTCGCGCGAGTTCATTAAACTCTCGTGTATTCGATTTCAACTCGTCTACCACACTGACATTAAAGTCACCATTAGAAAGCTTCTTGCTCGCTTCTCTCAACCGGTCCAAAGGCTGCTGTAGATTACGCGCCATCAGCAATGAAAACAGTGCCAATATCACTCCAGCAATCACAACCTTTAGAATAGAAAAATAAAGAATGAAATCGTGTGCCGGATGTAGTTGGTGTGGCAATTGGATCATCAAGCTGTTATTGCCAACCAAAGGGATGCTAAATATTGGGCGACTTACTCGGCCTTCTAGTTGCTCGTCCAAGCTTCTTTTGAATTTTAATTTGAACTCAAAGTGAGGGTGCATCATGCGGTGCGTCAACGGATGTTGGTTTTCGTCGAGCACGAATAGATAGAAGTGTTGTGCATTTGCCCAGTCCGCCAGTTCATCCATGTCGCCTTCCTCAATAAGGATATTTGCCTGATGAGCGAGCTCTAGCATTTCAACTTTTACACTTGCTGGCACTTTAAGCATGGCTTTCACCAAAGCTTGTTCTGCAACCGCTTGAACAGCCAAAATGCTAATGACAATAGCCGTCATATAACTAAAGAGCTGAAAGGCAAGACTGTCTCTGCGCTTAGCGATGTAGGATGGGCAAACGAACTTCATTAACTCGTTACCGCTTCAAGGTAGCTGTAGCCTTTCCCACGAAACGTTTTTATATGCTGTTTGGACAAGCCAGCTTCCACTAATTTTCGACGAATATTGCTGATGTGCATATCTAGATTGCGATCAAAAGGGCTGAGCTCTTTCTTCAAAACTTGGGTCTGTAGTTCAGCTTTAGAGATGACAACACCTTGGTTTTTCACCAAGTAGCAAAGTAGTTCCGCTTCCGTGCCAGTCAGAGGCAAACTGTTCAACTGGCCGCTGATACTTTGAACCGTATTACACATAGCTTGCCTCTGGCGCTCTAACCCTACGCGGCGAAGAATTGCTTTTATACGCATCAACAGTTCTGCAACGTTAAATGGCTTACCGATGTACTGGTCAGCTCCCGCTTGATAGCCATCTAGCATTGAGTTCTCATCATTGAGCGCGGTCAGCATCAAAATCGGCGTGGCAAAACGTTGGCAAATGCGACGAGCAACTTGCATCCCGTTTAAGTTTGGTAGCATTACATCAAGGAGAACGAGATCAACTGGTGTTTTTTCCATGTACTGCAGTGCACTTTCACCGCAGTGTACCGATGAGACCGTATAGCCTTCTTCTTGCAGCACAGTTTCTAACAGTTCGCACAACGGAACGTCATCATCAACGATCAAAACTCGAGACATCACCAACCACCATTAAATAAAAATGGTTCGCATTCTATTACTCATTTGCAAATTAAACAACCATAGTTTTTGTGGTTTTTATTTCGGTAAATGGCTCAAAAAAGGCCCGCCTTTCAGTAAGTTTCTCCGTATCCGATTCGTCCTACATAACGCCATAAAAAATCAGTACGTTAAACTCGTTACTTTGACAAAACTTTCAACGATTTAAGTAACGCATAAGACGTTTGCAGAAATCTTGTGAGCGGCATTTTGTCTTCAGCGAACAACCCGTATCTTGCTTGTATGATCGCCTTGATGAATTTATCGGGATCAATACGAGCCAATAAAATTCCTCATACATTTGAACGCTTTGATCAGCCGTAAAAAAGAGTACAATTCTTTGCAGTTTCTTATTGAGAATAGACGTATATGAAAACGCTACTGATAGGTCACCGAGGTGTGGCAGGTAAATACCCGGAAAACACAAAAGTCAGCGTTCAAGCTGCTATTGATATGGGACTGACTTGGGTAGAAGTTGACGTGCAGCCAACCAAAGACAACGTACTAGTAGTTTGCCACGATCATACCGTGAACCGTTGCAGTAACGGCAAAGGTCGTATTGATCAAATGACCTTCGCTGAGCTCAAGGCGTTAGATTTTGGTCGTTGGTTTAGCAATGAATTTGCCAACGAATCCATCATGACTCTAACAGAGCTACTAGAACTCGCCGCGGCAAATGGCCTAAACCTGAATATCGAAGTGAAAGTCGATCATCATTCAGCGGAAGATGTTGCCAAGATGGTCACTCATACTCTACTAGAAGGCCCATTAGCTAAAGACCACATCCTTTTATCAAGCTTTAGTCACGAGGTTATCAGGGCACTACACAAGCACTGTGAAGGCTATAGGCTAGGTGTTTTGAGCGAGTTTTTTACTCGTAAGGACCGATTGTTATTGGAAGAAGTTAATGCTTACAGCTGCAACCTCAATATTAACTGGGTGCGTTCTCGTCAAATCAAGAAGCTGCAACAAGCGGGTTATAAGGTGATGTGTTATACCGTGAACAACCCCAACAAGCTAAAACACCTACCTGCATTGGATGGTATCTTTAGTGATCACCCAAGCCGTTTTATGCCTTAAAAATAAAGTCGGAAATGGAGCTCCACTACCACTCGATAGTAATCGGAGTTCCCATTTTGACGAGCCTGATAAATTCATCCATCTCTTCATTGGTAATGGCGATACAACCATTGGTCCAGTCAAAGCTCTGAATAAACTGTGGAGCTTGAGTCTCTCCATTTTTTAGGCCGTGAATTTTAATCGCACCACCAGGAGAAACTCCTCTTCGATGCGCCTCCAAACGATCAATTGCATCTGGGTAACTGATATGAACGGAGCGATAGAAAGCGGAGTCGTTAATCACGTAATCTAGCGTGTAATCCCCTTCCGGCGTTCTATTGTCACCCTCTTCTTGCTTGTGTCCTTTCGGATTAGCCCCTAACGCAATCCGATATTCTTTAACCACTTCGCCATTGTCCATCAGATACATTCTGCGTTTTGACTTATCAACTTTGACCAAGTCAACCGCAGCCTGAGCACCGGACACAAACGTACAACACAAGATTAAAGACAACCATTTTACTGACATCGCCAGAACGCCTAACTCACCCACTCATAGGGAAAACAAAAAAGAGAGCCCATGCTAGTCAGATGGTGATTCTAAAGCAAACTGAATGTGTGCAAATTTCGCTACTCTTTGTAACGAACTTGGATTACTTTATAAGGATATTACTTTATAAATCCAGCACAAATAGAGAGGGTATTATGCTCAACATCGCTTTTTTCAGTGCAAAATCCTATGACGAAGCGTCTTTTAACAAAATCAAAAATCATCGTGACTTCGAATTCCATTTTCATGATTTTCGATTGACCTCTAAGACTGCCAAAATGGCACAAGGCTGCGAAGTGGTGTGCGCATTTGTAAATGACGATTTGTCAGCTCCAGTACTTAAACAGCTTTCTCTCGGTGGCACTAAACTGATCGCCATGCGTTGTGCAGGCTTTGATAAGGTAGATTTAAAAGCAGCAAAAGAATTCGGGCTGCAAGTGGTGCGCGTCCCTGCTTATTCGCCAGAGGCGGTCGCAGAGCACACCGTCGGGATGATGATGTGTTTAAACAGACGCCTACATAAAGCATACCAACGTACTCGTGATGCTAACTTCAACTTGGAAGGCTTAGTAGGTTTTAACTTCCATGGCAAAACCGTAGGCGTCGTCGGTACCGGCAAAATTGGTATCGCAACCATGCGTATCTTTAAAGGTTTGGGCATGGAAATACTATGCTATGACCCATATGAAAACCCACTTGCGTTGGAAATGGGCGCACGCTACTGCTCTCTTGAAGAAATCTATGCAGAGGCCGATGTTATTTCTTTACACTGCCCGATGAGCGAAGAAAACTATCACCTCCTCAACGAGAATTCCTTCTCGCAAATGAAAGATGGCGTAATGATCATCAATACCAGCCGTGGCGAGTTACTAGACTCCGTGGCGGCCATCGAAGCATTGAAACAAGGCAAGATTGGTGCACTTGGTTTGGACGTCTATGACAATGAGAAAGACTTATTCTTCCAAGACAAATCAAATGACGTAATTGTTGATGACGTATTCCGCCGCTTATCTGCATGCCACAACGTATTGTTCACTGGCCACCAAGCATTCTTGACTCATGAAGCTCTGAATAACATCGCGTCCGTGACTCTAAGCAACGTGGATGCTTTCTTTAGCGGCAACCCGTCAGGTAATGAACTGATCAACTAAATCAATAGATCGAGCAGTATAGTAGAGCGTTGAATTTCAGCTATGCTATACTCCTCGACCATTAAAAATTTGAGTCCAATTACCATGAGCATAAAAACCGATATTCAAAAGCTGCACAACCGTTTAGATACTTGCCAACGCAAACTGGATGCGGCACGTTCTCGTGGTGATCATGAAATGATTACTAAGTTCACGAATGAAGTTGACGATCTAACCAAGAAACTAAATCAACTTAAGCACAAGCAAACATACGAACTGAACAAAGAGCGTAAGAGCCTGCTTGATATGCCATTCTCTCGTGAAATCACTAAAGCAGAGCAAGCAGATATCGGCAAGCTTAAAAAGCGCGTACGCGGCCTAGTTATCGTTCACCCATTGACTAAAGTGGGTAAAGAACTGCGCCTAGACGTAATGACAGGTTTTGCTCCAAAAGAGTTCTAATAACTCTATTAAGCAACGGATATTGAAAAGCCCAAGCAGCTAGCTTGGGCTTTTTTGTATTTTAAATTCAGTAAGTTGTGTTTTGGTTGAAATCTATTTAAACGGCGAGGGACAGTGCAACATGCGCAGTTTTCAACTTATTAGAAGATGAAACCTTAGATAACTTTCAAATGCTAAAAACGACGAAAGCACACTGATTTCTCAACAGGCCTTCTATGTATTGTCCGATTTCTGGTACGCCTAGTCTGGGGTTACGACTAACTGGGACTTGATAAAAATCCCTTCTAATTCTCAAACATCAGAAATGAAAAAAGCCTCGCTATTTCTAGCGAGGCTTCTTAATAGTGGCGGAGAGATAGGGATTTGAACCCTAGATACGCTATTAACGTATGCCGGTTTTCAAGACCGGTGCTTTCAACCACTCAGCCATCTCTCCACAAATTGTTACTAAAACTTAGTCTTACTTATATAGTGCTAGGTTTTAGTTTTGCCTTTAGATCTATCTAAAAGCGATATTAAAGCCTGGCGATGTCCTACTCTCACATGGGGAAGCCCCACACTACCATCGGCGCTAATTCGTTTCACTTCTGAGTTCGGAATGGAAGTCAGGTGGGTCCAAATCGCTATGGTCGCCAAGCAAATTCTTTAATATGGAA
>NZ_JAHGAD010000023.1:0-38224 GCF_030248375.1 Vibrio sp. B181a
GCGCCACTCTTTAGGGTTTCTTTTATAGACATCCTGATATTGGGAATACCGATATCGAAAACTGTGCGTCCTTAGCTCAGCTGGATAGAGTACCTGGCTACGAACCAGGCGGTCGGAGGTTCGAATCCTCCAGGACGCGCCACTCTTTAGAAAAAGCCTCGCTTATGCGAGGCTTTTTTGTATCTGCTAACTGGCCCCTTTCTTATCGATACTGTCCTCAGTCATTCCAGCGTTTCTGTTTTAAGATTGTGCGACTTCTTGCCATCAACTCATTGCTAAACCTTCAGATCTAACCTAATCGTTTATAACCGCCACAAGAAAGGATTACTCGATGTTAGGGAAGACTCTGATTGGCTGCACTCTTGGGTTGGTATGTGTAGCTCAAACCGCAAATAGCTCGGAAGGCGATGATATTCCTCAACGGGCTCAGACCGTCAGTGATGTTATAGACCGCCCAGGAGTGCTCACGCCGCGAGGACAGTGGTCATTCGATACATCACTTAGCTACACGCAAAACTCTTCAAATAAAGTCTCTGTGGTTGGTTATACCGTGTTACCAACATTGATCGTGGGACGAATTGAGGTCAGTGATGCTGATAGAACTACAGTTACGGTTGGCTTAACCGCTCGCTATGGTTTGACCAACGCTACGGAATTGGAGGTTCGGTTGCCCTACGTTTATCGAAACGACCAGATTGCAACGCGCCCTATTCAGGACGGTTCGAATGCTGACGTGGTCAATACAACAATCGATGGTGGCGGGATGGGAGATGTTGAGCTTGCGATTCGCCACCAGTTTAATTTTGATAGTGCACCTTATTGGGTCGGTGGTTTAAGAGTCAAATCCGATACTGGGCGTTCGCCTTACGATGTTTCTATAGACGAAGGCAGTAATTCCTTTAGTGATGTGCCGACGGGATCTGGTTTTTGGAGTTTTGAACCCAACATTTCAATGATCTACCCAACAGACCCAGCGGTGCTGTATGCAAGCCTGAGCTACATCTATAACTTGGAAGAGAATGTTACTGTTGGAGATACCAAAGCAGACGTTGATCTTGGTGATACCATTGCGTTAGCGGGAGGGATGGGCTTTGCCGTCAATCCAGACTTGTCTTTTTCGTTAGGGGTAAGCCACAAAACGATTTTGAAAAGTAAATTGAACGGCAGCTCGGCTGATGACGCGAAGTTACTTCAATTGGATGCACTGACGTTTGGTGTTAATTATGCCTTTAGCCCTAAAGCATCTCTCAACGTAAGTGCGCAAGCTGGATTAACCGAAGATACCCCAGATTTTCAATTAACGATTCGTGTGCCATTTAATCTGTAGTAGATGAATACAGAGGAATTTAAGGGTTGTTGTGATGACAGCCCCTTTTTGTACAAGCGCTTCTTGTGGGCAATTATTGGAGGTGATTCAACAGTGCGTCTTCTAGTTGCTGGTTTGCACGAATTTGTTGCATTACGCCACTCACTTGCGCATCGATGTCGACCAGTGTACTTAAACCAATCACACTGTTGTCTGTGGTGTTTTGAATGATGTTGATGATGCTGGAATTGATGAATTCTGAGCTAATGATATTTGGTTGATTCGGGTTCGTCACATCTGGTGAGTTTGCGCGGTTATCACTTATAAAGTTGCCTTCGCCAAATTGAATGATGTTGACGATGCCTTGATCGAGAGGGTTACCTAGACCATCTGAGCTATTGCTGCCGCTAATATTGGTAAGGTGGCCATTCTCAATAACTAAATTGGCAATGGTGGTATTTAGGATATCTTGTCCATTGATTGTGGTGGTAATACTTAATCCGATGTTGATGATGTAATCGTCAGTGACTTGAAAGCCACCACGAAGTTCGGACAACGAATTCGGTGGAAGTGGGGTTAACCCCGTTAGATCCACTTCATTCGCTAGAGAAAGTGTCGAAGTCAAAACACCGCATGTCAGAATCCACTTAGATAGCCTCATAACCACACCTCATCTAGTTCTCTCCAGCGACGGGGAGCGTAATGCTAAACACACCGAGAGAATCTCTTTGCACACCGCTTTCTAGGGGAGAGGAATGATAAATAGCAAACTTATCGTCAGTAATAAAACCAGATCGACCAACTTCAGCTTCGTTACGGATTAGAAGCACAATCCCTTGATAGTATTTCTGGAACTCTTCGTATTTCATGATCATGGTGCCCCGAGATGGATCGCCTAAGATTACGGAGTCTGCGTTCATTCCTCTGATCACCACGAAGTGCATGTAACCATCAAAATTGACGAGTGTGATCCCTGGGACCCCTACATTGCGAATCTTTTCTAATCCTACTTGAAAGCCGTCTGAGTTAAGTCCAATGGAATCGAGGTAAACTTTCATGTCTAGTAGTGAAAAGCCTTTCTCTTTGATCTTCTTTTTATCTCCCTTGTCGTACATGCTTTTAAAAATATCTTGTTCTGAAGAAGGGGTTTGATAGTGATAGGTCAATAGAGAGGCCAGTGCTGCTGAACCGCAACTGAAATCATACTGTTGACGAAATACATCACCAAATACGATTTCTTTGTAGCTTTTAACAGGCACAGAAAAATGTCCCCGATGAGGGAGAAACTCCAATGAATTGGCTGAAGCTGACAGAGCCAGCAACAGCCAAGGTAAGTTTTGCCAAACTTTCATATCAATATTTACTTGAGTGTCAGGTTAACGACGGTTGAGTTCTGGATTAGAACGTTGTTACCAGTATTCTGAATCACGCTCGATATCCCTGAACTGTCTGCGAACGCTCCTGGTGAGAGTATGTTGTTTCCGCTCACGGTATTGGTCGCTACGTTATCTGAAGAAATGCCATCTACATCTGATTCTGCATAAACAAGGTCTAGCTCAACATTCTGGCCACCTCGTGCTTCATTCATTGTTTCTAGACTGACACTTTCATCAGATAACGTTATGTTTTCCGCGTGTGTGGAAAAAGCAACTATCATACCCAAGGTACACAGTGCCAAACGCATCGCTTTCTCCTAGCTTCCTTTACTCACCACCAGTAAACACACTGGCATTGGTAGCAACAGACTGTTGAATCAGTGAGTTCGCTCCGGCATTTTGTGCCACAGTTGTAATACCCGCAGCACTATCTAAACCGCCAAGGTTATTCACGTTTTCAACTTTCACTTTTGCGTCTTTCTCTCCTGCATCGTAAGTGACCGATGCTGAGTGAACTTGCCCCATCACTTCCGAGTTTGCTACGACCATATCTGTATCCATGTTGATTTGGTTGAAGCTGTCCGTGTTAGTTGTGCTTGAGTCACTGTTGTCGTTGTAGCTATCGTTTGTGCTGCTATCGCTGTTGTCGTTCGCGTAGCTTCGGTTATCGCTTTGATCACGATTATCACTTTGATCACGATTGTCCGAGTTATTGTCAGCGTAACTTCGGTTGTCACTATTGTCGTTGTTGCTGTCATTAACGCTTGAATCACTGTTATCGTTGTTACTGCGACGAGTGGTTGTGCTTGAATCACTATTGTCGTTATTACTACGTGTAGTGTTCATGCTGGAATCAGAGTTGTCGTTTGCGTAACTACTGCTGTTGTCGCTGCTATCGCTTTGGTCACGGTTATCTGATTGATCTCGGTAGTCTGCTTGGTCACGGTTATCGCTGTTGTCGTTGTAACTGCCATTCGTACTTGAGTTGGAGTTATCGTTCGCATAGCTACTGCTGTTGTCATTATTGCTTTGGTTGGTGCTCGCGTTGTGGTCACTGTTGTCGTTGTTACTACGCGTGGTGTTCATGCTTGA
Organism: Vibrio sp. B181a; assembly: GCF_030248375.1. Classification (NCBI taxonomy): domain Bacteria; kingdom Pseudomonadati; phylum Pseudomonadota; class Gammaproteobacteria; order Vibrionales; family Vibrionaceae; genus Vibrio; species Vibrio sp. B181a. The sequence goes on from NZ_JAHGAD010000023.1 coordinate 3,775, forward strand.
ATCTGAATTGTCATTCGCATTATTGGTACTACTGTTGTTGTAGCTACCGTTAGTACTTGCATTGCTACTGTCGCTGTTATCACTGTTGTCGTTGTTACTCCGAGTCGTGTTCATGCTTGAATCAGAACTGTCGTTCGCATTATTCGTACTGTTGTTGTTGTAACTACGATTTGTATTTGCATCAGCACTGCTGGCGTCATTTGTGCTGCTGTTCGTTTGTGTAGTGGTTTGTGTTGCCGTGTTTGCGCTGTTCGTCCATTGCTTATTGTCATCGCCATCATCAATACCGTTAGCAGCTAATACTGAACCACTAAAAAGAATCGCTGACATTGCGATAGCAAGCCCTGTTTTGTTAAGAGTCATGTTGATTACTCCATTTCCTGATATTTCCTAATTAAAAATGACTGCACGTAAACTTCTTGCTGCCTCCTTAACTGCGGAAGCGAGAGAATTATATGTAAGGTTTTTTGGGGGCGTTTCTTATGAATGAGAAAACTACCAGTAGTGAGTTAAATGAAGAATAGAAGATAGTTGGCTTACTGATAAAAGCTAATTTTTATCATCAACTTAGTGAGAATAGCTCTCATTAGGGTGCTTCAAGTATGAAAATATCTGACTAATAAGGCTGAAAAAGTAGGTTTTTGCTCATCAGATGACTCAGCCTAAAATCTCAGCGGTTAAGTCGATGTTTAGACCCCTGAATTGAAGGTGTCAGTAAGAACAAGCAGTTAAATTAGGTTGGGTGGAAAGGTGTCGACTCTACATTTAAAAATGCTCAACCCTTTTGGTTATTTTACGTCGTAGGTGTGCCCGTAAAGTCAGCCTGAACTGCTATATTTTCTCTATTGATGATTTTATTGATCATCAATGTGGTGATCAGAAAACACTGGCACATGGAGGTAGGTAGTAAAGGTGTCAGCAAACAGTGGTGGATACTATGGGAACCAAGCATCTTCTCCTTCTAGCGGAGAATAATCTTCAAACCAGTTTAATAGAGGGGCAATTATCAATCGCACCTGATGTAAAAGTCAGAACGTGTTTACCAGAAGAGGCCGTCTTTCGCAGTCATACCATGAGTATCGATCTTGTGCTTATTGACTATGACTTTATGAGGCGACTTGAATCCAGAGGCTTGCTCCCGGATTTTGATTTATTCGGTTGGCCGCTAATGATTCACAACGTACCAAGCGAGAGCGTTGAAAATGAATTGTTGCGATGGAAGCTACTTAAAGGCATTTTGCTACAAAGTGCTTCTGTGTCCCACATAGGTGAGAGTGTGGAATATATATTTCAAGGAGGATTGTGGTTACCAAGGGTGTATTTAGAAACGTTAATCAACAACTACCGACACTCGAATGTTTCGATGGAATGCCAACATGATTCGCTAACCAGTCGTGAGAGGCAAATTTTAGAGTTGCTGGCTTATGGAATATCAAACCAGCAGATCGCTTCACAGTTGTTTTTGTCAGAGAGTACGGTGAAAAGCCATATCTATAAGTTGTACAAGAAACTGGATGTACATTGCCGTCATGATGCTATCAAGATAGTGCGGATGAACGGGGGGTTAACCGCACAATAAGTACTCAAAAAAGAATGCGTAAATAATCATAAGCTCATTCAAGAGCGGCTAGTTTAACAACCCGAGGGGCAAACCTTTGCTCGTATCACCTTATTCGCATTTTACTTTTGGTGTGATTACTTAAGAAATAAATTGTAAACCAGTTGTTTTAGTTTGGTTAAATTGATATAGGTTTCTGTTTTTATTTTATTTTCCTCCTTAATTTAGATTGATTTTTTGAAATACCAATCGCAGTTTTTATAATCACTTTAATTTAGTGTGGTTATAAGTTAAACATTCTTATGTTCAACGATGATTTTCTCTCGAATTGTGATCTGGGTAGTGAATAAATAATCAATATTAAAGATTAATTAAAAGCTTCCTTAAACAAAATTGACAAAATTTAACCAATCGAGATAATCCATTGGTCGGGATTTGACGCTATTAGAGTCCTGCACATTGTCAGGATGACAAAGAAAGGAAGCAACATGACGAATATAGGAAGCCTGCTAGTAGATGCGGCCACCCTGATGCTAACAGGGATGGCGGTCGTATTTATTTTCCTCACCATTCTAGTTTATCTCGTTCGGCTATTGTCGAAATTGGTACCGGAAGAAGTACCTGCGCCGATCGCAGCACCGAAAACAAATACCAACATTCAACCAACCTCTTCAGCTGTTAGTCCACAAGTAGTGGCGGCGATCTCGGCTGCGATTCATAAACATCGCGCCTCTGTCGCGAAGTAGCCGAAAGATAGGATTAAAAAGGAGTTTAAGAGCATGTCTAAACCACTCGCTATCACTGATGTGGTCCTTCGTGACGCCCATCAATCCCTGTTTGCTACGCGTATGCGTATCGAAGATATGCTGCCTATCGCAGCTGAGTTAGATAAGGTTGGTTACTGGTCTTTAGAGACCTGGGGTGGTGCAACATTTGATGCGTGTATCCGTTTCTTGGGAGAAGACCCTTGGGAGCGCCTACGCGAATTAAAAAAAGCGATGCCAAACACACCAATGCAAATGCTACTACGTGGTCAAAACCTTTTAGGATACCGTCATTATGCTGACGACGTAGTAGAGAAGTTTGTTGAGCGTGCTCATGCCAATGGTATGGACGTGTTCCGCATCTTTGATGCAATGAATGACGTACGTAACTTCCAAAAGGCGGTAAAAGCTGCAGTAGATGTGGGTGCTCACGCACAAGGTACCTTGTCTTACACCACCAGTCCGGTGCATAACACGGATACTTGGGTTGATCTGGCTAAACGCCTTGAAGATCTGGGTTGCCACTCTCTGTGTATTAAAGACATGTCTGGCCTACTTAAGCCGTACGAAGCAGAAGAGCTGATCACGCGCATCAAAGCATCTTGTGATGTGCCTCTTGCGCTTCACTGCCATGCAACCACAGGGCTTTCTACGGCGACTGCAGTGAAAGCGGTGGAAGCGGGTATCGATATTCTTGATACTGCGATTTCGTCTATGAGTTGTACATACGGCCATACGCCTACTGAGACAGTGGTTGCGATGCTGCAAGGCACAGAGCGTGATACTAATCTGAAACTCGACCAAATCGAGCCTATCGCGGCTTACTTCCGTGAAGTACGTAAGAAATACGCCAAGTGGGAAGGTCAGCTAAAAGGTGTGGATTCACGCATTTTGATCGCTCAAGTTCCGGGTGGCATGTTGACCAACATGGAAGGTCAACTAAAAGAGCAAGGTGCTGCGGATCGTATTGATGAGGTACTGGAAGAGATCCCTCGTGTACGTGAAGATCTTGGCTTTATACCGCTGGTAACACCGACGTCTCAGATCGTTGGTACTCAAGCGGTAATTAACGTGTTGACAGGTGAGCGTTATAAGAGCATCACCAAAGAAACCGCTGGTGTTTTGAAGGGTGAATACGGTGCAGCGCCTGCTCCTGTTAATACAGCACTTCAAGCGAAAGTGTTGGATGGTAAAGAAGCAATTACATGCCGCCCTGCAGATTTGCTTGAAGCGGAAATGGAAACCCTAACGGTTGATTTGATGGAGAAAGCGCAATCTGAAGGCATTAAGCTCGCAAGTGAACGTGTTGATGATGTGCTTACTTACGCACTGTTCCCTCAAGTTGGCCTGAAGTTCCTGAAAAATCGTGGTAATCCAGATGCCTTCGAACCAGCCCCAACGCTAGAAGCTGCGAAGCCTGCTGCAGCACCTGCAGCACAACCTGTATCTGGTGGCGTTGAAACTTACAGCGTGCGCGTTGATGGCCAAGTGTATGCTGTGGAGGTAGGCCCTCAAGGTCAATTAACTTCTGTGACGCCAAATACAGCAACTGTACCTGCTCAACCAGCAGCGCCGAGCGCACCTGCAAATAGTGCCGCTGAAGCGGTGCCAGCCCCTCTTGCGGGCAACATCTTTAAAGTGAATGTTCAACCGGGTGCTGAAGTTGTGGAAGGTGACGTTCTCCTTATCTTAGAAGCGATGAAGATGGAAACTGAAGTTCGTGCAGCACGTGGTGGGGTAGTTCAAGAACTGAACGTGAAAGAAGGTGATGCCGTTACGGTTGGTTCGCCACTGTTAAGTCTAGCGTAAGGGAGTATCATGGACGGATTGATGACCCTATGGTCAGAAACAGGGATCGCTAACTTCGAGTTTGGCCAAATCTGTATGATGCTGGTTGGCTGTGCCTTGCTGTTTTTGGCGATTAAAAAAGGCTTTGAGCCCTTACTGTTATTACCAATTGGCTTTGGTGCCATCTTAGCGAACATTCCAAACGCTGGCTTTACCGATCCGGGCGGTTTGCTGTACTACGTCTACTACATCGGGATTGAATCGGGTGTATTCCCGCTGCTGATCTTTATGGGTGTCGGTGCAATGACAGACTTTGGTGCTTTGATTGCAAACCCGAAGACCTTGTGGCTGGGTGCTGCGGCACAGTTTGGTATTTTTGCGACGCTATTTGGCGCGATCTTACTGAACTATGTACCGGGTATGGAGTTCTCTATGGCGGATGCATCGTCTATCGCGATCATCGGTGGTGCAGACGGTCCGACAGCAATCTTCTTAGCGAGTAAACTGTCTCCGGATTTGCTAGGCGCGATTGCAGTTGCAGCATACAGCTACATGGCTTTGGTGCCGATCATTCAGCCGCCAATCATGAAAGCTCTAACAACCAAAGAAGAGCGTCAAATCAAGATGGCTCAGCTTCGTCACGTGGGCAAATGGGAGAAAGTATTGTTCCCACTTGCTGTACTACTAATGACGATTCTGTTCTTACCTTCGGCAACGCCTTTGGTTGGTATGTTCTGCTTGGGTAACTTGATGCGTGAAGCAGGCGTCGTGGATCGCTTATCTAAAACGGCGCAAAACGAGCTGATCAACATCGTGACCATCTTCTTGGGTCTTGGGGTTGGCTCTAAGCTACAAGCCGAACAGTTCTTGAATATAGAAACGCTAGGTATCTTAGGGTTAGGTGCAGTAGCTTTCAGTATCGGTACTGGTGCAGGTGTTCTGATGGCGAAGCTCCTGAACAAGTTCTCGAAAGAAGACATCAACCCACTTATCGGTGCGGCTGGGGTTTCTGCGGTACCAATGGCGGCACGTGTTGTGAACAAGGTTGGCCTAGAAGCGAACCCGCAAAACTTCCTACTGATGCACGCAATGGGACCAAATGTAGCTGGCGTACTAGGTTCGGCTGTGGCGGCAGGTATCTTGCTGGCACTCGTAGGGTAGTCAGTAATCCTGAGTCAATTGGTTGATAATCAATGACAGAGAATTATCCACCAATTTACAAATTGGCGATTAACTTCGGCAAACAAAATGGTTTATAGTCAAAGGGATGCTTTTCGCATCCCTTTTTGTTTTCTGTCAGGGAATGGGTTATGGAACACAAACAGATAGCGATTACCGAGTTCGGCAACGTGGAAGTTCTTGCAATTCAAACTGCGTCAACGCCGACGCCTCAAGCAGGGGAAATCCTCGTTAAAGTGGCTTATTCAGGCGTCAATCCTATTGATGTAAAAACACGAGCAGGACTCGGCTGGGCTGCCGCGCAAAACAAAGATAACTTACCTTGGGTTCCCGGTTATGACATCTCTGGCAAAGTCGAGTCATGTGGAGAGGGGACATCGCGCTTTAATGAAGGTGATGAGGTGGCCGGGTTTATTGGCTTCCCAGTTCGAGGTGGTGGCTATAGTCAGTATGTTTGTGTTCCCGAATCGGAGCTGAGTCATGTACCGAATACCGTTACATTAGAAGCAGCAGCGGCGCTACCCTTAGCTGGGCAAACGGCGGCTCAAGCCTTAAGCAAAGCCAATGTGACGGAAGGTGACCGCGTTTTAATTCTTGCTGGTGCGGGTGGTGTTGGTCATATAGCGGTACAAATTGCAGTAGCGACGAAAGCAGAAGTGTTTACCACTTGTAGTGAACGAAATTTAGACTACCTCGCCACACTTGGCGCTCACGCAGTGAACTATCAATTTGCCCCAGTGTCAGAACGTGTTGAAGATGTGGATGTTTTGATTGATCTTGTTGGTGGCGATGCTGCTTTAGATGCCCTCAAATGTCTGACTGATAACGCTCGTGTCATTACGGTGCCTACCATTACCGCAGAGCTGATTTGTGAAAAAGCTAAACTATTGGGTTTTGAAGCCAGCGGTATGTTAGTCGAGCCTGAACGTGAGCAATTAGATACCCTACTTTACATGGTTGGGGTTGGATTGCTGAAAACTGAAATACAGCAGGTTTATCCGATGAATGAGGTTGTTGAAGCTCACAAACAAGTTGAGTCGGGGCGGACGCGAGGCAAGGTCTTGCTTGATATGACATGTTAGAGGCATTTAATGCTGCCTTTGAAAACTTAGCACTCTGGTTTTCTGACTCCGCATTATGGGTGTTGTTCATGACAGGCTTTCTCAGCGCCACATTATTACCTGGTGGCTCTGAGGCTGGATTGATTGCCACCTTATCGTTAAACCAATACTCAGTTTCTTCCATCATTATTGTTGCCACCATTGGTAATACCCTTGGCGGTCTTACTAACTATTGGCTTGGTTTGTGGATTCCAAATAAAACCCAAGATGAGAAGCACGCTCATACCGCATTGAAGTGGTTATCCAAATATGGGTATTGGGGATTGTTTTTTAGCTGGTTACCAGTGATTGGTGACCCGCTATGTTTAGCGGCAGGATGGTTAAGGATGAAATTTCTGCCGTGTTTGGTTCTTATATTTTTAGGCAAAGCCGCAAGGTATAGCTTGTTGGCCGCCATCTATCTCGGTTTATTTTAAGGAAAGCGCATGAGAATGTTTTGGGTAAGCGCGTGCTCACTATTAGTGATCACGGGCTGTGCATCAAACTCCCCTGTATCATCACTGCCTGATGGAGTTACTTTCGTCGAGTCATCGAAAGCGGAAGAAGGCAAAGTGAAAATCCCATACCAGAAATATCAACTCGATAACGGTCTTACGGTGATTCTGGCACCGGAAGATTCAGACCCATTGGTTCACGTTGATGTGACTTACCACGTAGGTTCAGCACGTGAAGAAATTGGTAAGTCAGGTTTTGCTCATTTCTTTGAGCACATGATGTTCCAAGGCTCTGAGAATGTGGGGGATCAAGAGCACTTCAAAATTATTACGGAAGCGGGTGGCACACTAAACGGCACCACTAACCGTGACCGCACTAACTACTTCGAAACCGTACCAGCTAACCAGCTAGAGAAAATGCTGTGGTTAGAGTCGGATCGTATGGGCTTCTTGTTGGATGCGGTATCGCAGCGTAAGTTTGAGATCCAACGCTCTACTGTGAAGAACGAACGTGCCCAACGTTACGATAACCGTCCGTATGGTTTGATGTGGGAACGTATGGCTGAAGCGCTGTACCCTGAAGGTCACCCATATTCATGGCAGACCATCGGTTATGTTGAAGATCTTGATCGCGTTGATGTGAACGATCTGAAAGCTTTCTTCCTACGTTGGTATGGTCCAAACAACGCGGTATTGACCATTGGTGGCGATATCAATGTTGAACAGACGCTGGCGTGGGTGAATAAATACTTCGGCTCTATCCCTCGTGGCCCTGAAGTAGAAAATGCACCGAAGCAGCCTGCGAAACTAGCAGAAAGCAAATTCATCACCTTAGAAGACCGTATTCAGCAACCTATGGTCATGGTGGCATGGCCGACAACCTACAACGGTGAAGCAAATCAAACGTCGCTAGATACGCTATCAAGTGTACTAGGCAGTGGTACTAACAGTGTGCTTTATCAAGACTTAGTTAAAACCCAGAAAGCAGTCGATGCAGGATCGTTCCATGATTGTGCTGAGCTGTCGTGCAACTTCTATGTTTACGCGATGGGAGATTCTGGTGACAAAGGCGATCTTACTAAGTTGTATGATGAGTTGATGGCATCGCTGGATAAGTTTGCCAAAGACGGCGTAACCAAAGATCGCCTTGAACAATTGAAAGGCAAAACGGAAGCTGATGCGATTTTTGCTCTAGAAAGTGTGAAAGGTAAAGTAACGCAACTGGCGTCGAATCAAACATTCTTTGGTAAACCGGATCTGATTGAAGAGCAACTTGAACAGCTTCGTGCGGTGACGCCTGAATCCGTAGAAAAAGCATACAGTGACTTCATTCAAGGCAAGAATAAGGTAACGCTGAGCGTTGTACCAAAGGGTAAGACAGAGTTAGCTGTGAAGCCTGCAACCTTCGTAACGCCAAAACGCACATTACCTGAGTACGAAAAGATTACTGATGACCAATTGGCGTACCGCCGAGCGACGGATAACTTCGACCGTTCTGTGCAGCCGCCTGTTGGTGCCCCAGTAGAAGCAACCATGCCGAAGTTGTACGACATCCACTTCAAGAATGGCTCTGAGTTACTGGGGACCATGAGCAGCGAGACACCAACAGTGACCATGCAGTTTAGCTTACCTGCAGGGACACGTTTCGTTGAGAAAGGTAAAGAGGGTCTTGCTCAGTTGACCGCGGCGATGCTGCAAGAAGGCACGACAAAACATTCAGCTGAAGAAATTCAAGCAGAGCTAGACAAGTTAGGCAGTGTGATTGCTGTTGATGCGACGGGGTATACCACAGACATCAGCGTTTCTTCTCTGGAGAAAAACCTAGCGCCAACGCTAAAGATTGTCGAAGAAATGTTGCTATCGCCAGCATTTAAGCAAGAAGACTTCGACCGCGTAAAAGCTCAAGCTCTAGAAGGTTTGGTGTATGAACATCAAAAACCAAGCTGGATGGCATCGCAGGCAAGTCGCCAAGTGCTGTATGGCGATTCTATCTTTGCGCGTCCAAAAGATGGCACCAAAGCAGGATTGAAGGCTCTGACGCTGGATGATGTGCGTGACTTCTATTCGAAGCACTACACGCCACAAAGTGCCCAGATCATTGCGGTTGGTGACATCAATAAAGTGGATGTAGAGAAGCAGTTGTCTTTCTGGGCGAACTGGGAAGACGAAGCTGCACCATTGTATGCGCCACAAGCTATCGCGCCATTGGGTTCGCAAAAAGTACATTTGGTTGATAAGCCAGGCGCACCACAGAGTGTCGTCATGATGGTTCGTCAAGGTATGCCTTACGATGCTACGGGTGATTTCTACTTGGGGCAGCTGGCAAACTTTAACTTAGCGGGTAACTTTAATAGCCGTATCAACCAAAACCTTCGCGAAGACAAAGGCTACACTTATGGTGCCTATGGTTATTTCTCCGGCAACGTAGAAACAGGTTCTGTTGTCTTTACGGCGCAAGTGCGTGCAGATTCGACGGTTGCGTCTATCATCGAGATGGAGAATGAGTTGAACGAGTTCTCACAATCAGGCATGACTGACGATGAATTGAAATTTATGCGCCAAGCGGTCGGTCAAAAAGATGCACTGAAATACGAGACGCCAACACAGAAAGGCAAACTCATCAGTGATATTTTGAAATACAACCTAGATAAAGATTACTTACAGCAACGCAACGCTATTGTTGAGACTGTCGATAAGCAGACGCTCAACGCTCTAGCTGAAAAATGGTTCGACCCGAATGACTATCAGATAGTCGTTGTCGGGGATGCGAAATCCCTTCGCCCTCAACTAGAAAAGTTAGGGAAAGACGTGGAAGAGCTTGAAATCATTCGATAGAGTACACATTTAATAGCGGAGAGGAGACTCTCCGCTATTCGTTTCTAACTAGATAAATGACTTTTTGATGGGTTATTTATCTAGATGGATTATATATCAATAACTTAGCTTTCACTTGCCACGCTTGGCGAGTGTCCTGCTCCCAATATAAGCGAACCTCATTTTGACTGATTTTGCTGCGCGACTAAAACAAGTTGCATCAAACCCAGAAGTATTTAAGCAGTTTGGACGCGGTGTTGAGCGAGAAACTTTGCGCTATCGTCAGGATGGACACCTAGCTACAACACCTCATCCAGAGGGTTTGGGCTCAGCGTTCACAAACAAATGGATCACGACCGACTTTTCTGAGTCTCTACTGGAATTTATTACGCCAGTATCACACGAGATCCCTGAATTAATGGGGCAGTTGAAAGACATTCATCACTTCACTCAAACCAAAATGGGTGAAGAGAAAATGTGGCCACTTTCAATGCCATGTTACGTGGGTAGCGAGGATGATATTCAGCTCGCTCAGTATGGCTCATCAAACTCAGCAAAAATGAAAACGCTTTACCGTGAGGGCCTAAAACGCCGTTACGGTAGCTTGATGCAAATTATCTCGGGCGTGCATTTTAACTTCTCTTTCCCTGAGTCATTTTGGGACGCCTTGCATGGTGAGCAAGATGAAGAAGCACGCCAAGACACGAAATCAGACGCGTACTTTGCGCTGATTCGTAACTACTACCGCTTTGGCTGGATGATCCCGTACTTCTTTGGTGCGTCACCGGCACTGTGTGGCTCGTTCATTCAAGGTCGTGAAACCGATCTACCATTTGAAAAAATTGGCGGGACTTTATTCCTACCAAAAGCGACCTCTCTGCGTCTAAGTGATCTCGGTTACACCAACAGCGCTCAAAGCGTGCTTAAGATTGGCTTTAATTCTATCGACCAGTATCTTGATGGTTTAAGTGATGCGATTCGACGTCCATCTGAAGAGTTTGCAGAGATTGGCGTGAAAGTGGATGGTGAGTACCGTCAGCTGAACTCAAACATTCTGCAAATTGAGAATGAACTTTACGCTCCAATTCGTCCGAAGCGCGTAACGAAGAGCGGTGAAAAACCTTCTGAAGCCTTGCAGCGTGGCGGTGTGGAATACATTGAAGTTCGCTCGTTAGATGTGAACCCATTCAGTGCCGTTGGCGTGAGTGAAGAGCAAGTACGTTTCCTTGATTTATTCCTAACGTGGGCAGCGCTTTCTGACTCAGACCCAATGGACAACTGTGAGCTTGAATGCTGGCGTGACAACTGGAACAAGGTGATTGTCTCTGGTCGTGAGAAAGGCTTGATGCTGCAAATCGGTTGCCAAGGCGAGCGTCTATCTCTGCAAGATTGGGCACACCGAGTGTTCTCTGATCTTCGCCAGATTGCGGTTGAAATGGATAGTGCGGCTGGTGGTAATGCGTACCAAGCGGTTTGCGACAAACTAGAATCTTGGATTGATGAACCAGAGCTGACCATTTCTGGCCAACTGCTTGAATTAACAAAAGAGCACGGCGGTTTAGGTAAAGTGGGTTGTGCGCTTGGTATGAAGTTCCGTGAAGAAAACCTAGCACACAGCTATGAGCAATATTCAGCTGACGCTATGGAAACGGAAGTTGCGACATCGGTAGAGAAGCAAAAACAAGCAGAGCAAAGTGATACGTTATCTTTCGATGATTTCTTAGAAGATTACTTTGCTTATCTAAAACAATAATCAGTAGTAAGGACAGGGATTGGACATTAAGCCGTTAGTTGTGTCTGTGCTTGGGAGCGTGATGTTAGCCGGTTGTGCGACTGCGCCCCCAAAGCAACAAGACAACCTATGTGAAATATTCCGAGAAAAATCTGGTTGGTATGAAGATGCCAAAGATATGGAAGAAGAGTGGGGCACGCCAATCAACGTGGCCATGGCGATCATTAAGCAAGAAAGTAGCTTTCGCCACGACGCTCGACCACCAAAAGATTATATTCTTGGCTTTATTCCATGGGGGCGTGTAAGCAGCGCATACGGCTATGCCCAGGCTCAAGATCCTGCTTGGGATGATTTCCAAGATGCAACGGGACAAGGCGGTTCACGTACTAACTTTGACGACTCCATGATGTTTGTCGGTTGGTATACCCATGAAACTCGTCGCCAACTGAGCATCTCGTTGTGGGATCCTTACAACCAGTACCTTGCCTATCACGAGGGGCGTGGCGGTTACAAACGTGGAACTTATAACAGCAAACCAAGCTTGATTAAGGTTGCAAGACGCGTAGAGCAAACCGCAAAGACATATGGCTGGCAGCTTAAACAATGTCGTCAGGAATTAGAAGACAACAGCGGCTGGTTCTTTTAGCTCATCTAATTGACTTTTAGGTGAGGGAATGAACAAAAATAACGACCAATACTTGAGAGTGTTGGTGATTACAATCAGGAGAGATGTAATGCCTTTATTAGACAGCTTTACCGTAGACCACACGCGCATGAATGCACCAGCGGTTCGTGTGGCTAAAACGATGCAAACTCCAAAAGGAGACACCATCACGGTATTCGACCTACGTTTCACTGCTCCAAACAAAGACATCCTTTCTGAGAAAGGAATTCATACATTAGAGCACTTGTACGCAGGCTTTATGCGTAATCACCTAAATGGTGACAGCGTTGAGATCATTGATATCTCACCAATGGGTTGCCGTACTGGTTTCTACATGAGCTTGATTGGTACGCCTTCAGAGCAGCAAGTGGCTGACGCTTGGATTGCAGCGATGGAAGATGTGCTAAAAGTAGAAAGCCAAAACAAGATCCCTGAGCTGAACGAATACCAATGTGGTACAGCAGCGATGCACTCTCTGGATGAAGCGAAGCAAATTGCGAAGAACATTCTAGAAGCGGGTGTGGCGGTGAATAAGAATGATGAATTGGCACTGCCAGAGTCAATGCTGAAAGAGCTACGTATCGACTAACTTAGCTTTTAGTTTCGACAGCTGAAAACAAAAGAGCCTGACAATGTCAGGCTCTTTTTTGTTGATTGGAATATTGGAGGTGGTGTACTTAACTGCTCTTTTTCAGCTTTGGATACACCTTCACCAGCTTGATTCGGTTCTCTTCAATATCGACAATTTCCATTGGATGCCCAGCGACTTGAACGCTTAAGTGGCTTTCTGGAATATCTTCTAAATGCTCCAGAATCAGACCATTCAAAGTTCGTGGGCCGTCGGTTGGTAGTTTCCACTTCAAACCTTTGTTGATATCACGAATGTTGGCGCTGCCTTCAATCAAGAAGCTGCCATCACCTTGCGGAGTAATTTCTTCCGATAAACTTGGTGCGATAGAAGTGGTAAATTCGCCAACGATCTCTTCCAAGATATCTTCCAACGTCACTAGACCGTTAATGTCGCCATACTCATCGACAATCAAACCGATACGCTGTTTGTTGCGTTGGAACTTCAACATTTGCACGTTCAGAGGTGTGCCCTCTGGGATGTAATACACCTCATCGGCAGCACGCAGTAGAGTTTCCTTGTTGAATTCGTTCTTTTCTAGCATCAAGCGGTACGCTTCACGAAGGCGCAGCATGCCAACCACTTCATCAATCTGATCACGGTACAGCACAATACGGCCATGAGGAGAGTGAGTCAGCTGACGGACGATAGATTTCCAATCGTCATTGATGTCGATCCCCGTGATCTCATTACGTGGCACCATGATGTCGTTCACGGTGACGTGCTCCAGATCCAAAATCGAAACCAGCATGTCTTGGTGGCGACGAGGAATAAGGCCGCCCGCTTCGTTGACCACGGTACGCAGTTCTTCTGAGCTTAAGTGATCTTCAGTGGTGTGATCCGCTTTCACGCCAATCAAACGAATAAAGCCATTGGTAATGAAGTTCACCAGCATCACCAGTGGTGACAGTATCTTCATCAGAATAGTAAGAAGGATACTACTTGCGTAAGAAACACGCTCTGGGTAAAGCGATGCGATAGTTTTTGGCGTGACTTCGGCAAACACCAAGACAACCATGGTGAGTGCACCTGTTGCTATCGCGACACCTAAATCACCATACAAACGCATACCAAGAATGGTTGCGATGGCAGAAGCTAGGATATTCACGAGGTTGTTGCCGATAAGGATAAGACCAATCAGGCGATCTGGGCGGTCTAGTAGTTTTTCGACTCGCTTGGCCCCTTTATGCCCATTATTGGCTAAGTGCTTTAAGCGGTAGCGGTTCAAAGACATCATCCCTGTTTCTGAACCGGAGAAGTAACCTGATATGACGATAAGACACGCGAGTAGCGCAAATAAGATACCCGTAGATATGTCGTCCAAAACGCTGCTGTTCCTTGTATGTGTTTGGTTAATTTATGACCGAGCTTGGCCATTAAGTCAATGGAATAAGGGGTACTCTATTTTATTTGCCCATCAATATAAAGGATAAGGAGCACAAGGCTCCTTATTAATTGCAATTTTACAGATGGAGAACATCAACTTAAAATGATCTCTTTCACAAAGCGACTACCGAAGTATGCCAAGGTTAACAATGTCGCTCCCGCAACGGCAAACCAGGTAACCTTCTTACCACGCCAGCCTTTCTGGTAGTGTCCCCAAAGCAGAATCGAGTACACAATCCAAGCGATGAAAGAAAGAATTCCTTTGTGTGCTTTACCCTGGGCAAACATGTCTTGCACGAAGACAAAGCCAGTCAATAGAGTGCCTGTCAGTAGCAAATTACCAATCAAGATAATCTTGAACAGTTGGCGCTCAACCATCATTAAAGGTGGCAAGTTCGGGTTGATTGCTAATGACTTCTTCGCTTTAAGCTTGTGATCGAGCCACGCCAATTGCAGTGCGTAAAGCGCACCAATGGTTAAAGTCGCGTAGGAGAACAACGCAAAAGAAATGTGAATAAGTAGCTTAGGGTCGTTTTCTAAATGCTTAATAAAGGTGCTTGGTAAGAACGTAGCAGCAGTTAAATTGATGGCAGCAAAGCTATAAACCACAGGAAGAAGGAACCATAGGCGGTTCTTTAGCATCGCCACACTCATTACCAGCGAGATAATAAAGCTGATCAAAGAGGCAACATTAAGAATGCTGAGGTTTTGTCCTGAACCGTCGAAAATCAGATCACTCAGAATCCAAGCGTGAAAAACCAACGCACATGCCGCGCTGGCAAATACGGTTTTCGCTTTGATTCCAGACTGCTGAGAGAGTCCGGGAATGATGGTCGCAATTGCCAAAACGTAAAGAATGGCGGCTGCGATGGCAATTAAGCTATCCATGAATCTTAAGAGTTATTGTGCACAATGGTGAAAATTATACCTTGCATTACTCTTTGGGGCTATGGGCGATGCCTCATCAATCACGAGAGATGAGATATTGAAATTAACGAGTTAGCCCTCAAGTTAAGGATAAGAGCAGTGTTCGGGTATGACTGTGACGTTGGCTAAGGTATACTCACACTAATTAATCGCCATTTTAGCGAAGAGACAAAGATGTTTGAGAATTTAACGGATCGATTATCCAAAACGCTGAAGAATATCAGTGGCAAAGGTCGTCTGACCGAAGACAACATTAAAGAAACCCTACGTGAAGTACGCATGGCACTATTGGAAGCGGACGTTGCGCTTCCTGTTGTACGTGAATTTGTAAACCGCGTTAAAGAAAAAGCGGTTGGCGTAGAAGTTTCTAAATCCCTAACGCCGGGCCAAGAATTCATCAAGATCGTTCAAGCTGAGCTTGAAGCGGTAATGGGTGAGTCTAACGAAGCGCTTAACCTAGCAGCACAGCCGCCAGCAGTACTTTTGATGGCAGGTCTACAAGGTGCGGGTAAAACCACATCGGTAGGTAAGCTATCTAAGCTTCTGAAAGAGCGCGATAAGAAGAAAGTCTTGGTTGTGTCTGCCGACGTTTACCGTCCTGCGGCGATCAAACAGCTAGAAACCCTAGCATCAGACATCGGTGTCGACTTCTTCCCATCTTCACCAGATCAAAAGCCACTTGATATTGCTAACGCAGCAATTGACCACGCGAAGAAGAAATTCTACGACGTATTGATTGTCGATACCGCGGGTCGTTTGGCTATCGATGAAGAAATGATGGGTGAGATTAAAGATCTTCACTCTGCGATTAACCCGGTTGAGACGCTGTTCGTTGTTGATGCAATGACAGGTCAAGATGCGGCGAACACAGCAAAAGCATTCGGTGATGCGCTACCGCTAACTGGTGTGATTCTGACTAAAGTGGATGGTGATGCACGTGGTGGTGCGGCGCTATCGGTTCGTCATATCACGGGTAAGCCAATCAAATTCCTAGGTGTGGGTGAAAAGACCGACGCACTAGAACCGTTCCACCCTGATCGTGTTGCATCGCGTATTCTCGGTATGGGTGACGTACTGTCACTGATTGAAGACCTACAACGCAATGTTGACCAAGAAAAAGCAGAGAAACTAGCGAAGAAGTTCAAAGAGAAGAAAGGTTTTGACCTTGAAGACTTCCGTGAACAGCTAGGTCAGATGCAAAACATGGGTGGCATGATGGGCATGCTAGATAAGCTACCGGGTATGTCTCAGCTACCATCAGACGTAAAAGACAAAGTCGATGACAAGATGTTCAAGCAAATGGAAGCGATCATCAGCTCAATGACAATGAAAGAACGTCAACGTCCTGAAATCATCAAAGGTTCGCGTAAAAAGCGTATCGCTGCAGGTTCAGGTGTACAGGTTCAAGACGTTAATCGTCTACTGAAGCAGTTCACCCAAATGCAGAAGATGATGAAGAAAATGCAGAAGGGCGGCATGAAAGGCATGATGCGTAACATGCAAGGCATGATGGGCGGTATGGGTGGCGGCGGTGGCTTCAACCCATTTGGTCGTTAAACGATTGCCTAGACTTTAGTTTCAGGGTGTTAGCTACATCACAAACTTGAATTTCAATTTATGTTGGTGAAAAAGTAACTAAACCCCTTGCATTGCTCCGGGATAAGAGTAAAATTCCGGAGCTTTATTTTGGCACGAGACCCCAGGTTGTTCAGCTTTTTGGACGATTATTGGGGTTAATTTTATTTTTGAGAAAGCAAAGAGGACGACATGGTAACCATTCGTTTGGCACGTCACGGCGCTAAAAAGCGTCCATTTTATCAAATCGTAGTAGCGGACAGCCGCAACGCTGCAACTGGCCGTTTCATCGAGAAAGTTGGTTTCTTTAACCCAACTGCACAAGGTCAAGAAGAAGGTCTACGTCTAGACCTAGACCGCGTTAACCACTGGGTTGGCCAAGGCGCGTCTCTATCTGACCGCGTTGCTAAGCTAGTTAAAGACGCTCAAAAAGCGGCTTAATTTTACTTTAGAAGTAGAAACTAGTTTATGTCGATGAAAGGTAAAGAAACAATGAGCAACGAAAAGATTGTTGTAGGCAAGTTTGGTGCTACTTACGGCATTCGTGGTTGGCTTAAAGTTTTTTCCTACACAGACAATGCTGAAAGCATTTTCGATTACAGCCCTTGGTTTATTAACCAAAAGGGTACGTGGGTTGAGTACAAAGTAGAAAGCTGGAAGCGCCATAACAAAGGTATGGTGGCTAAGCTGGAAGGTCTGGATATTCGCGAAGACGCGCATTTACTGACCAACTTTGAAATTGCTATTGACCCTGCGGTACTGCCTGAATTGTCAGAAGATGAGTTCTACTGGCGTGAATTGTTTGGGATGCAAGTAGTAACCACTAAAGGTTACGATCTAGGTGTCGTATCTGACATTCTAGAAACTGGCTCAAACGATGTTCTGGTTGTTAAAGCAAATCTAAAAGATGCTTTCGGGCAGAAGGAACGATTAATTCCGTTCCTTGAAGAGCAAGTGATCATCAAAGTTGATCGCGAAGCTCAACGGATCGAAGTTGACTGGGATCCTGGATTCTAATCTCCAAATTACAGAGCGAGATAAACATGTGGGTTGGCGTTATTAGCCTTTTTCCTGAAATGTTCCGTTCTGTTACTGATTTTGGGGTAACAGGTCAAGCGGTTAAAAAAGGTCTTTTGTCGATTGAGACTTGGAATCCTCGTGATTTCACTCACGACAAACATCGCACTGTCGATGACCGACCTTACGGTGGTGGTCCTGGTATGTTAATGATGGTTCAGCCTTTACGCGATGCCATTCATACCGCGAAAGCAGCCTCACCGGGTAAGACGAAAGTCATTTACCTTTCTCCTCAAGGTCGCAAGCTCGACCAGAAAGGAGTCGAAGAACTGGCAACGAATGAGAATTTACTTCTGATTTGTGGTCGTTACGAAGGGGTAGATGAGCGCATCATTCAATCTGAAGTCGACGAAGAATGGTCGATTGGTGATTTTGTGATGACGGGTGGTGAGATACCAGCCATGACGTTGATCGATTCTGTCTCTCGGTTTGTTCCGGGTGTACTAGGGGATTTCGCGTCAGCAGAAGAAGATTCTTTTGCAAATGGCTTGTTAGATTGCCCTCACTATACGCGTCCAGAAGTATTGGATGACAAAGAGGTACCAACGGTACTGATGTCAGGCAATCACAAGGACATTCGTCAATGGCGACTAAAACAGTCGCTGGGCCGAACTTGGCTTAGAAGACCAGAGCTCCTGGAAAACCTAGCTCTGACTGACGAACAGGAACAATTACTTGCTGAGTTCATTAGTGAACATAACGCAAAGTAACCTAATTTATTTAGTATCAGTTTATTCTAGGAATTTAAAAAATGAGTAACATCATCAAAGCTCTTGAAGAAGAGCAAATGAAATCAGACCTACCTAAATTTGCACCAGGTGACACTGTTGTAGTTCAGGTTAAAGTTAAAGAAGGTGACCGTGAGCGTCTACAGGCTTTCGAAGGCGTTGTAATCGCAATCCGTAACCGTGGTCTTCACTCTGCTTTCACTGTACGTAAGATCTCTAACGGTGAAGGTGTTGAGCGTACGTTCCAAACACACTCTCCAATCGTTGATAGCATCGAAGTTAAACGCCGTGGTGCAGTACGTCGTGCCAAGTTGTACTACCTACGTGAGCGTTCTGGTAAGTCTGCTCGTATCAAAGAGAAACTTGCTAAGAAGTAATGCTATAACTAGCGTTCTCATAGTAAACGGAGCCCATCTGGGCTCCGTTTTTTTATATGCGAAAAAGGGCGCAGTGCTGAGGGAACGGACTTCGTCTTTGAGAATCGGGAACGCTACGCTTCGAGATTTGAGAGCGCTTCGCTTTAGGAGCCGAGAGGTGTGGTTGGATGGTTAGTGCAAGAAATTTGGTCTCGAAGGTATTGACAGAACTTGTCCTTAGAAAGACAACATGAACCGAATCCCGAAAAACAAAAAGGGCCGATGTTCTCACATCAACCCTTCTCTTTATTTTCGAAGCGTAGCGCTGTCGTATCTCGACTCTAGCCTCTCAATTCTTTAGTACTGATCTTCAGACCAACCATCGCTGTCCGACATATCCGGAGCACCAGCAATGGTATTTTCTTCATCAGCCCATCCACCAAAATCAATCATTTGGCACTGCTTGCTACAAAAAGGGCGGTGAGGACTTTGCTCGCCCCATTCAACGTCTGCACCACATTGTGGGCATGGAACGACAGTAATTTTAGACATCGTCATTCGTCCTATTTATTCGGTGTTCAAAGGTATTAAGGCAATAGTAGTGCGTGTTGTGCTTAGCTACAAACCGCAAGTTCAAACTCGACGTCTTGCGTGCAAGCTTGACCACTTTCAAAGGCCATGAATTTGATGGCAAAACGGTTCTTATGACCCGAAATCATCGGGTAAACACCGTATTCCATTGGGATGTGTAAACGTAGGATATTGGCTTCATCCGCGTCACTTTGGAAGAACCCTGCGCGAGCGATTTGGGCTTTAAAATGGCCCGTTTCACGAGTCAGCTTCAGCCATAGAGCTAAGGCGTCAGAGAGCGGCTTTAAGCTTGCTTGCCACTGATCAGCATCGTGCTTTTTACGCTCAATCGGTAAGTGAAGCCAGTAATGCAAAGCAGGTAGGTCGAAACAACATGAACCACCCGGTAAGTTAAAACGCTGGCGGATTGAGCTTAAGAAACGATCTTCCTTAAGCGCTTGACCGAAACGCTCAGCCGTCATCAGTTGGCTATGAACGACATCGATCTCATTAAGCAGTTCGCCAAGTGCCTGTTGATCGACACCGTCAACATTTAGCCAGTTGCGATAAGCTAAACGCTGCTTCTCTAGATCTTTCGCCAATTCGCTTTTCAGCTGGATCTGCTCAAAGATTTCGACCATATCGAAAAGCGCACGGAAGAAAAGCTGATATTGGTGGTTATCAGCAAAACCAGAGGCTAGGTGAGCCTGACGCAGCAAAGACTCAACTCTTAAGTAGATGCGAGTTTTTTCATTTAACGGATGTTCAAATTTGTGCGTGGTCATCGACAGTAGCCTTGGTGAGTTTCATTCCTATTTTCGCAGATTTTTCTTACACATGGCTAGGTACTTTTCGTGTAAATCTGTGATTTGAAGCAAAAGATCTGGGTCATCTGGATTATTCTTCACCACATCATCGGCCAGAGCAAGTCGTTGCTCACGAGAAGCTTGGGATGCCAAGATGGCTTTTGCTTGATCTTCGCTGACGTTGTCGCGTTTTACGGTTCTTGAGATCTGGGTTTGTGGGTCAACATCCACGACAAGAACGCGATCACATAAGCTATCAAGCTTATTCTCTATCAATAAAGGTACAACTAAAAGCGCGTAGTCCGATGTGACTTGCTCCAAGTCTTCGATCATCTTTTCACGAATCATTGGGTGCAATAAGCCGTTTAACCAAGTCTTTTCTTCTGGATTAGAGAAAATTCTCTCTCTTAGCTTGGCTCTATCCAGCATTTGATCATCGCGGACGATATCGGCACCAAAGTGCTCAATGATGGCATTTAGCCCTGGAGTTCCTGGCTCCACGACTTCGCGAGCCACGATATCAGCATCGACAATGTCGATCTTGAACTGCTGTTTGAATAGGTTTGCCACCGTAGTCTTGCCACTTGCAATACCACCAGTAAGGCCAATAACGAAAGCCATTTACACTCCTAGAATCGACGTAAAGTACCAGTTGAGGATTTGATGGCCCCAAATTAGGCTCACCCATCCTGCAATCGCAAGGTAAGGGCCGAAAGGAAAGGCTTTCTCGATACCTTGTTTTTGCAAGCGCAGTTGGATAAGACCAAAGATGACGCCGACCACCGAAGAGAGCAAAATGATCATCGGTAGAGATTGCCAACCCAGCCAAGCGCCCAATGCCGCAAGGAGTTTAAAGTCACCATAGCCCATGCCTTCTTTGCCTGTTAGAAGTTTAAACAGCCAGTAAACACTCCAAAGGCACAGATAGCCTGCCATTGCACCAATGATAGAATCTTGTAGGCTGACAGGACTGATACCAGCAAGAGCAAGTGCGATACCTGTCCACATCAATGGTAGAGTCAGTTGGTCTGGCAACAACATGGTATCGAGATCGATAAACGTGGCAGCAATCAATACAAAAGTAAAGAAAACCAGCGCGACAGTGAAGTAGCTAAAACCGAAATGAAAAGCGATAAAACCCGAACAAAACGCAGTAAGCAGTTCAATAAGAGGGTAGCGAGCACTGATGGGCGCTTGGCAGTTGTGGCACTTGCCTTTCAGCAATAGCCAGCTAATTACCGGAATGTTGTCTCGGATACGAATGGGAGTTCCGCATTGCTGACAAGATGAGCGCGGTACGCTTAACGTCAGCGTCTCTTTGGATGGTTCAATCTTATATTCAGGGAAGGATTCAGCGCACTCACGCCGCCATTCTAGTTCCATGATCTTGGGTAAACGGTAAATAACCACGTTGAGGAAACTACCCACAATCAAACCGAAAATTGTGGCAAACACAACGAATAGCCATGGGTAGTACTGGAATACTTCCATATCTGTCTCTTGAGCGATGAATCAAATAAGCAAGATGCTGTTTTGATGGTATTAATTTGCTAAAGGATCATTCTATCCTAATACGCTCATCAAATTAAAGATTGGTAAGTACATTGCTGTGACTAGACCACCAACCACCACGCCAAGAAAGACGATGATCAATGGTTCTAAAATCTTACTCAGATTATCAACGGTATTATCCACTTCGAACTCATAAATAGCGGCTATCTTGTTGAGCATGTCATCCAATCGACCTGACTCTTCACCTATCATGACCATTTGCAGTACTAGCTCAGGGAAAACGTTACAGTTACGCATGGCAATATACATTGGCATACCAGCTGCAGTGTCTCGATACACCTCTTCAATTGCTAATTGATAGTGCATGTTACCGGAGGTTTTTGAGGTGGTTTTTAATGCGGTGAGAATTGGAATACCCGCACTAAAGCTGGTTGCTAAAGTACGGCTAAACTTGGCAATGGCTGCTTTGGATAATACTGGCCCCAAGATAGGGACTCTTAAACTCGAACGCGCAGCTAAAAGGCGAAATGAATCGGATCGCTGCGACATAATTTTGCCGGAAATGAGCAGGCTTACAAAACTCAGCCCAATAAAGGGCCCCCAGTTTTGGGTCCAAGCAGAGAGGTTGAGTACCATCTGAGTAAAGGCGGGTAAGTCGGCTCCAAAACCTGTAAACATCTTTTCAAACTCAGGGATAACTCTAGTCAGCATTAAATAGGAAACCCCAAGCGCTACTAAAACCACCATCGCTGGGTAAATGAGCGCTTTAATCACTTTTGCGCGCAACTGCTCGCTCTTTTCTCGATAAGTTGCCAAACGCTCAAAGACTTGAGATAGGTTACCGGACTGCTCACCAGTCGCGATTAGGTCTGTATAAAGCGGATCAAAATGTGTACTGGCAGTGCGCATGGCTTTCGACATCGGTGTCCCTGCCTCTACCGCTCGTGTGACACTCATCAGAATCGACTTCATCTCGGCTTTTTTGTGGTTCTCTGAAACCAACTTAAGTGCCTGAACAATCGGTACGCCCGTCATTAGCATGGTGGCAATTTGGCGAGTAAATATCGTGATGTCTTTGCCTTTGACGCGATGACTGATCTTGGTGATAAAAGAAATGCTGCCTTTCTTCAGTTTCTTTATCTTGATGTGTTGAGCATCGAGGCGCTCTCTTACCTCGACTTCGGTCATGGCGAGCACGTTTCCAGAGGTTTTTTTACCCGAGCTATTAATGCCTTTCCAACGGTAGTTCTTGAGTTGAGGAGCGATGGTTTTCATAAACTGAGTGACTGCCTAATAATTCTTGTAAATGTTAAAAGTAGAGAACGCGCTGCAATTCGCTGAAGCTGGTAATGCCTTGTTTGAGTTTTTCGATGCCAGACATTTGTAGGGTTTGCATACCATTGGCAATGGCGAGTTTTTCTAATTCGTGTACTGAAGCGCCTTTGATGAGTGCTTCTGAAAGGGATTCGTCAAACTTCATCACTTCGTAAATGCCGGTTCGCCCTGAATAACCATGGGTACACTCGTTACAACCGTCGGGATTAGCTTGAAAGATCTGTTCGGTGCTGGTGATTCCAATATGTTGAAGTTGGCTGTTTGGCTCTTGAGGTTGTCTACAATATGGACACAGTTTTCTAGCCAAACGCTGGGCGATGATCAAACTGAGAGAGGAGGCGAGGTTAAAGCTTTCTACGCCCATATTAGACAAGCGAATGACAGTCTCGGCAGCCGAGTTCGTGTGCAAAGTGGAGAGAACTAAGTGGCCAGTCTGTGATGCTTTGATCGCGATTTCTGCTGTGTCGAGATCTCGGATCTCGCCCACCATAACCACATCAGGATCTTGACGTAAGAAAGAGCGAAGCGCCTCTGCAAAACCAAAGCCGATCTTTGGCTGAACTTGAACTTGGTTAATGCCGGGCAGGTTAATCTCAACGGGATCTTCTGCGGTTGAGATATTGATCTCTGGTTTATTAAGAATGCTCAATCCAGTGTAGAGCGAGACCGTTTTACCGCTACCTGTTGGGCCTGTCATCAGGATCATACCTTGTGGACGGCGCAGGGCATTCAAATAAAGTTGTTTCTGTGAGTCGCTATAACCGAGCTTATTGATATCTAATGCTGCAGAACTGCTGTCGAGCAAGCGCAGAACAATCTTTTCCCCAAAAAGAGTTGGTAGTGTGGAGACACGCATATCAATTGCAGTGTCTTGGTTTAATTTGAGCTTGATTCGCCCATCCTGTGGTAAGCGGCGCTCGGCGATATCAAGCTTAGATAAGATTTTTATCCGAGCGGAGATACGACGGCTTAAATGGCTCGGAGGCTGCTGAATTTCAATTAAAATGCCATCACAACGCAAGCGCACGCGGTACATATTTTCGTAAGGCTCGAAGTGAATATCGGAAGCCCCTTTACGGACAGCATCGAGTAAAATTTGGTTGATATAGCGACTGACCGGCGATTCATCTTGGCTGAGATCTTCGATATTCTCAATTTCATCCTCACCAATATCAACCAAACCCGCCAGTTCATCTTGGTTGATTTCTTTAAGACCGGATTTTTCTTGCCCAAGTGTTCGACCATATAAACGCCGAATAGCTGCTGTTAGCTCACGAAAGTCAGCGAGGACAAGTTCGACTTGCAAACCTGTCGCAAAACGAAAGTCATCTTCTGCTTGAAGGTTTGTTGGGTCAGCCACCGCGAGAATCAAAGTTGAAGAGGTGCGATTAAGTGGCAAAGCGTTATGGCGAGTGATGAGATCGCGTAAGCCAAGCGTTTGGCATAGCGAAGCGTATTCGTATTGGTTAAGAGAAGTGCAAGAAAGCCCGAATACAGAGCTTAGGTGTTCTGTCAATTCATGAGATTGGAAAAAGCCAGAACTGAGTAAAGCCTCCGGCATCGAAATGCCAGAAGCTTTTGCTTGCTCAAGCAACGATTCTTCTTGGGAAAAAGTCAGTATTCCTGCTTGGCGAAGAACCGTTGAAAGGTTGGTTAGCATTATGGACAGCTATCAATAGACACTGATGGGCTAGTGTTATTTGTACAACTCCAAGGTGCATCTGGTGTTCTTGAGTACACAATGTTGCCCGCAGCAGCATTTCCAGAACCAAATGTAAAGGTAATTGTTGATGCTGCTGTTGAAACAGCTCCTGCGCCTTGGATTGATGCGGTAATATTACCAAGGGCATTCATAGTAGCGTTACCTCCGATTTCTCCCAAGTCGGTCGTAGCAGTGGTATTGTTCTGAGTATATAAATCAGCATTAGTGAGTAGTGATTTTAAAGTTCCTACAGCTGATGTTACTGCTGACTTGGCTACGTAGTCTTTATATGCAGGGATTGCTACTGCAGACAAGACACCAATAATTGCCACGACAATCATCAATTCAATCAGCGTAAAACCTTGCTGCTTCTTCTGTTTATTCGTTTTCATCTTCTTTCCTTAAGATAAATTTAGTTAATGCTTATGCATGGGCAGAAGAGTAAAAAGAGTCGAAACAAGTGGAAACTGGAAACGAAGTGGCTCTCGAGTGAGATAAAGATCTTTGCACTCTGGTTGCATATTGTGTGCAAGGTTTTGCGAGTGGTGTTATTTTTTAAACAGATAAAAATAAAGAGCCATATGGCTCTTTATTGGATTTTTGATAGGTGTAACTTTATGAGATTAAGAGAGTTAATTGTGTTTGTTCACACTGGTTTACTTGAAGCGCATCGAAAGATCCATCGCTTTTAGGTGCTTAGTCAAAGCGCCTACTGATATATAATCTACGCCCGTTTCTGCGTATTCAGCGATAGTCTCTAAGGTTACATTACCAGAGTTTTCTAGCGCAGCACGGCCAGCATTGATGGCAACTGCTTCACGCATCATATCTTTGGTGAAGTTGTCTAACATAATGATGTCGGCGCCCGCTTCGATCGCTGCTTTTAGTTCATCCAAGCTTTCCGTTTCTACTTCAACTGGCTTACCTGGGTTCAACTGTTTTGCGGTGGTAATCGCTTGAGTGATACCGCCACAAGCGATGATGTGGTTTTCTTTAATAAGGTAGGCATCGAACACACCGATACGATGGTTAAAGCCACCACCGCATGCTACGGCATATTTCAAGGCACTACGCAGACCTGGAATGGTCTTGCGTGTATCTAATAGACGACACTCAGTGTGAGCAATTTTTTCTGCGTATTCAGCAGTGATAGTCGCACAACCAGAAAGGGTTTGAATAAAGTTCATTGCGTTGCGCTCGCCAGTGAGCAAATCACGAGCAGGGCCCGTCAGTGTGCAAAGCGTTTGGTTAGGCTCAACTTTGTCACCGTCTTTGACATGCCACTCGATGGTCACTTTGCCACCGAGTTGTTTGAATACTTCATCTGCCCATGCTTGACCACAAAACACACCGTGTTCACGGGTGATGATGGTTGCTGTGTTAACAGCGTCAACAGGGATAAGCGATGCGGTGATGTCTTTGTCGGCATCCAATACTCCACCTAGATCTTCTTTTAGGGTATCGGCTACGGCGCGAGTGATTTCTAATGGAAGCTGTTGCTTAAGGTATTCTAGGCGTTCTTGGCTGTTGTGTGTGTTCTTCATCGCAAATCTTGTCTTGAAAGGGAGATGGCAACGAATGATACTCTCCGGTGTCAATAATTTCAGCAGTTAATTTGCAAAGTAGAGAGGTTGATATGTGCCTAAAAATCGAGAATGGTTGGTTGACGGAGGCTATGCACGTCCCATCGCCATTTTTTGATGCTCGTTCAGACAAAGAAGACATCTCTCTGCTGGTGGTTCATAACATCAGTTTGCCGCCAGGGCAGTTTGGTGGCTCTTATATAGAAGACTTTTTCACGGGTAACCTCGATCCTAACGCCCATCCGTTTTTTGAGGTAATTCACAAAATGGGCGTTTCGGCACATTGTTTAATAAAGCGTAATGGCGAAATAGTCCAGTTTGTTTCTTTTCTTGATAGGGCATGGCATGCAGGGCAGTCTAGCTTTGCTGGTCGTGAACGTTGCAATGATTATTCCATTGGTGTTGAGCTCGAGGGGACTGAGTTTGTTGCCTATACAGAAGAACAATATCAATCACTTACTGCTTTGACCCATGCGGTCATGCAGACCTACCCGAAAATCACTTTACCTCGAATTACAGGGCATCAGTACATTGCTCCCTTGAGAAAAGCGGATCCTGGTCTAAGCTTTGACTGGGTCAAATACAGACAGCAATTACAAAGCTAACTTGTAGCGAAAGTGTAAATTCAAAAAACAGAAATAAATAAGGCATACACTCAGTTATGCCTTTTTTTGATACAAGAAATATGAGCGCTTGTTAAAAGTTAACTACATTTTGAAGGTTTAAAACGGCTGGTGGTGCATAACTGTACAGATAATTTTGTCATTTTTTGTTTTTGTTGATCAAATTTACTAGCACGCAGACTTCCCATCTGTTTTGTTTATGTAATTGGTCATACCAATTTTATTGCTGTTTTAATGGTCGATTGTTATCAAAGTGTTGGTTGTAAGTCCGTTCTATGATTTAGGTCAACTTTTGGCTGGACAGTGACGTTTTAATTATGTTAATTTCTGCACCAACTTAAAATTGGTATTACCAATTACCTGCAAGAGTAGAAGAACAATAAATTATGGCTTATCAAAGGATTCGTCAGCCAAAGCTCTCTGATGTTATTGAACAAGAGCTAGAAAGGTTGATTGTGGAAGGAACACTCTCTCCGGGGCAACAATTGCCACCAGAGCGCGAACTCGCTAAGCAGTTCGATGTGTCTCGTCCATCTGTCCGTGAAGCCATTCAGCGTTTAGAAGCAAAACGTCTGCTTACTCGTCGTCAAGGCGGTGGCACATTCGTTAGCGAAAACATCTGGAAGAGTTTCTCAGACCCTTTGTTGAACCTATTGTCATCTCACTCCGAAACGCAGTTAGACCTGCTTGAGTCGCGCCATGCGATGGAAGGTATTTCAGCGTACTTTGCAGCATTGCGTGGTACCGATGAAGATTTTGCTCGTATTCAAGCATGCTTGAATCAAATCAGTGAAGAGCAAAAAGGCGACAACGTTGAAGCAGAAGCGGCGGCAGTGATGCAGTTCCTTATTGCTCTAACAGAAGCAGCACACAATGTTGTGTTACTTCATATTGTTCGTAGCCTTGCTCCTTTGCTTGAGCAAAATGTTCTACAGAATCTAAAGCTCTTACATCGCCGCGATGAAGTGGTCGATAAAGTAAGTAAACACAGAGCTAATATCGTGGATGCGATTGTTTCTGGTCAGCCTGAAAAGGCTCGTGAAATGTCTCACTCACATTTAGCTTATATTGAAGAAACATTGTTGGATTTGACTCGAGAAGAGTCTCGACGAGAGCGTTCTCTGCGTCGAATTCAGCAAGGTAACGATTCTTAATACAAGAACCGCTTACTTAAATAAGTAGATCCAACCAACAGAAGGATAGATCGCCATGTCTGACATGAAGCATGACGTAGATGCACTGGAAACTCAAGATTGGCTACAAGCCCTTGAATCCGTTGTTCGTGAAGAAGGTGTAGAACGTGCACAGTTTCTACTAGAAACCGTTCTAGAAAAAGCACGTCTAGACGGCGTTGATATGCCAACTGGCATCAACACAAACTACATCAACACTATTCCAGCAGCACAAGAACCAGCTTACCCTGGTGATGTAACTCTTGAGCGTCGTATTCGTTCGATTATTCGCTGGAACGCAATCATGATCGTATTGCGTGCTTCTAAGAAAGACCTAGACCTTGGTGGTCACATGGCTTCTTACCAGTCAGCAGCAGCGTTCTATGAAGTTTGTTTCAACCACTTCTTCCGTGCTCCAAACGAGACGGACGGTGGCGATCTAGTTTACTACCAAGGTCACATCTCACCGGGTATCTACTCTCGTGCATTCGTTGAAGGTCGTCTAACTGAAGAGCAGCTAGATAACTTCCGTCAAGAAGTAGACGGTAAAGGTATCCCATCATACCCGCACCCTAAACTGATGCCTGAGTTCTGGCAGTTCCCAACAGTATCTATGGGTCTTGGTCCAATTTCTGCGATCTACCAAGCGCGTTTCCTTAAGTACCTAGACGGTCGTGGCCTAAAAGACACGTCTGCACAGCGTGTATACGCGTTCCTAGGTGACGGTGAGATGGATGAGCCGGAATCACGTGGTTCTCTATCTTTCGCTGCGCGTGAGAAACTGGACAACCTAACATTCCTAATCAACTGTAACCTACAGCGTCTAGACGGCCCTGTAATGGGTAACGGTAGCATCATCCAAGAGCTAGAAGGTCTATTTAAAGGCGCTGGCTGGAATGTTGTTAAAGTTATCTGGGGTAGCAACTGGGATGCTCTACTTGCTAAAGATACAACAGGTAAGCTTCTACAGCTGATGAACGAAACTGTAGATGGTGACTACCAAACATTTAAATCTAAAGATGGTGCTTACGTACGTGAACACTTCTTTGGTAAGTACCCAGAGACAGCTGCACTAGTTGCAGACATGACTGACGACGAAATCTTCGCACTTAAGCGTGGTGGTCACGAGTCTTCTAAGCTGTACGCAGCTTACAAAAACGCAGCAGAAACTAAAGGTCGTCCAACAGTAATCCTAGCGAAGACTGTTAAAGGTTACGGCATGGGTGAAGCGGCTGAAGGTAAGAACATCGCGCACCAAGTTAAGAAGATGGACATGACTCACGTACTACACCTACGTGATCGCCTAGGTCTTCAAGACATCCTAACTGACGAAGCAGTGAAAGAACTTCCATACCTGAAACTTGAAGAAGGCTCAGCGGAATACGAATACCTACACGCTCGTCGTAAAGAACTAAAAGGTTACACGCCACAGCGTCTACCTAAGTTCACTCAAGAATTCAAAACACCTGAGCTAGAAGAGTTCGCTCCGCTACTAAGCGAGCAGAAGCGTGATATCTCTACAACAATGGCTTACGTTCGTACTCTTAACATCCTGCTTAAGAACAAGAACATTGGTAAGAACATCGTTCCTATCATCTGTGACGAAGCTCGTACATTCGGTATGGAAGGTCTGTTCCGTCAGATCGGTATCTACAACCCGCACGGTCAGAACTACACACCTCAAGATCGCGACATCGTTTCTTACTACAAAGAAGCAACTTCAGGTCAGGTTCTACAAGAAGGTATCAACGAGCTAGGCTCAATGGCTTCTTGGGTTGCAGCTGCGACTTCTTACAGCACGAACGATCTACCAATGATCCCGTTCTACATCTACTACTCAATGTTCGGTTTCCAACGTGTTGGCGACATGGCGTGGATGGCTGGTGACCAACAAGCTCGTGGTTTCCTACTAGGTGCTACTGCAGGTCGTACAACGCTAAACGGTGAAGGTCTACAGCACGAAGACGGTCACTCGCACATCATGGCGAATACAGTTCCTAACTGTATCTCTTACGACCCAACATTCGCTTACGAAGTTGCAGTAATCATGCAAGACGGTATCCGTCGCATGTACGGTGAGAACCAAGAGAACGTGTTCTACTACCTAACTGTAATGAACGAAAACTACGCAATGCCAGCAATGCCAGAAGGCGCTGAAGAAGGCATCCGTAAGGGTATCTACAAGCTTGAGTCTTACGCTGGTGACAAGTCTAAAGTTCAGCTAATGGGCTCTGGTACTATCATGAACGAAGTACGTAAAGCAGCGACTATCCTAAGCGAAGAGTACGGCATCGCATCTGACGTGTTCTCTGTAACATCGTTCAACGAGCTAACTCGTGACGGTCAAGACGTAGAGCGTTACAACATGCTTCACCCAGAAGCAGAAGCGAAAGTACCTTACATTGCACAAGTAATGGGTACTGAGCCAGCAATCGCAGCGACTGACTACATGAAGAACTACTCTGAGCAAGTTCGTGCGTTCATGCCTTCTGAGTCTTACAAAGTACTTGGTACTGATGGTTACGGCCGTTCTGACAGCCGTGAGAACCTACGTCGTCACTTCGAAGTTAACGCAGGCTACGTAGTAGTTGCAGCTCTTACTGAGCTAGCGAAACGTGGTGATGTTGAGAAATCAGTAGTCGTTGAAGCGATTGCTAAGTTCAACATCGACACTGAAAAAACTAACCCACAATACGCTTAATACAGCGCTTAACTAGAAGGTAAATAAGCAATGGCAATCGAAATTAATGTACCTGACATCGGTGCGGATGAGGTTGAAGTTACTGAAATTCTTGTAAGCGTTGGCGACAAGGTTGAAGAAGAGCAGTCTCTGATCACTGTTGAAGGCGACAAAGCTTCTATGGAAGTTCCAGCCTCTCAAGCAGGTATTGTTAAAGAAATCAAAGTAGCGGAAGGTGATTCTGTTACGACTGGTTCTCTAATCATGATTTTCGAAGCCGAGGGTGCAGCTGCTGCTGCACCTGCTCCTGCAGCAGAAGCGGCTCCAGCAGCAGCTCCAGCTCCAGCAGCAGCGGCAGAGCTTAAAGAAGTTCACGTTCCTGATATCGGTGGCGACGAAGTAGAAGTTACTGAAATCATGGTTGCAGTTGGCGACAGCATCGAAGAAGAGCAATCTCTTCTAACGGTTGAAGGCGACAAAGCATCAATGGAAGTTCCAGCACCGTTCGCTGGTACGCTAAAAGAGATCAAAGTTGCTGCTGGCGATAAAGTAACAACTGGTTCTCTGATCATGGTATTCGAAACTGCAGGTTCAGGCGCAGCAGCGGCTCCAGCAGCAGTAGAAGCTCCAGCGGCACCTGCGGCGGATCCAGCGGCAGCAGCTGAGAAAGAAGTAAACGTTCCAGATATCGGCGGTGACGAAGTTGAAGTTACTGAAGTAATGGTAGCGGTTGGCGACACAGTAGAAGAAGAGCAATCTCTAATCACTGTTGAAGGCGATAAAGCTTCTATGGAAGTTCCTGCACCATTCGCTGGTACTGTAAAAGAAATCAAGATTGCAGCGGGCGATAAAGTAACGACTGGCTCTCTAATCATGACTTTCGTTGTTGAAGGCGCAGCTCCAGCTCCTGTAGCAGCACCTGCACAAGCTGCAGCTCCAGCACCTGCGGCGGCTCCTGCTCCAGCAGCAAAAGCTGAAGCGGCACCTGCAGCGAACGATTTCCAAGAAAACAACGACTACGCACACGCATCTCCAGTTGTTCGTCGTCTTGCTCGTGAATTCGGCGTTAACCTATCTAAGGTTAAAGGTACAGGTCGTAAGAGCCGTATCCTAAAAGAAGACGTTCAAGCTTACGTTAAAGATGCACTTAAGCGTCTTGAGTCTGGCGCAGGTGCAGCAGCATCTGGCAAAGGCGACGGTGCAGCGCTTGGTCTACTACCTTGGCCAAAAGTTGACTTCAGCAAGTTCGGCGAAACTGAAGTTCAGAAGCTTTCTAAGATCAAGAAGATCTCTGGTGCAAACCTACACCGTAACTGGGTAATGATCCCTCACGTTACACAGTGGGACAACGCTGACATCACTGAGCTAGAAGCATTCCGTAAAGAGCAGAACGCAATCGAAGCTAAGAAAGACACTGGCATGAAGATCACTCCTCTTGTGTTCATCATGAAAGCTGTTGCTAAAGCACTTGAAGCGTTCCCAGCGTTCAACTCTTCACTTTCTGAAGATGGCGAAAGCATCATTCTTAAGAAGTACGTGAACGTAGGTATTGCAGTAGATACGCCAAACGGTCTTGTTGTTCCTGTATTTAAAGACGTGAACAAGAAAGGCATCTACGAGCTATCTGAAGAGCTAATGGCAGTTTCTAAGAAAGCACGTGCTGGTAAGCTAACAGCCGCTGACATGCAAGGCGGTTGTTTCACAATCTCTAGCCTTGGCGGTATTGGCGGTACAGCGTTTACACCAATCGTAAACGCGCCAGAAGTTGGTATCCTAGGTGTATCAAAATCTGAAATGAAGCCTGTGTGGAACGGTAAAGAATTCGAACCACGCCTACAACTTCCACTGTCTCTATCATACGACCACCGTGTGATCGATGGTGCAGAAGGTGCACGCTTCATTACTTTCCTAAACGGTGCACTATCAGACATTCGTCGCCTAGTACTGTAATTGAGAAAGTAATAGTTAAGGTGGCTTTCGGGTCACCTTAATTCTTTATATAAAAGACTATTTTTAGACGACAATTTCTTCCATCGTTCAGAAACTGAAAGATGAATTGTTGTCTAGCTCACAGGCTAACTTAAAGCTGCTTTCACACTGTTAACATCTCTGTAAAATATTGACCGTTTGAAAGCCTAATAATTTAAGAACATCTACTCAGCCTGTTAGGGATAATGACTACAAGAGGTCACAATGAGCAAAGAAATTAAAGCCCAAGTTGTTGTACTTGGTTCTGGTCCTGCTGGTTACTCAGCTGCATTCCGTTGTGCGGATCTAGGTCTAGAAACAGTACTAGTTGAACGTTACAGCACTCTTGGCGGTGTATGTCTAAACGTTGGTTGTATTCCATCTAAAGCACTTCTTCACGTTTCTAAAGTTATCGAAGAAGCGAAAGCGATGGCTGAACACGGTGTTGTGTTTGGCGAACCACAAACTGACATCAGCAAAATCCGTATCTGGAAAGAGAAAGTTGTAAACCAACTAACTGGCGGCCTTAGCGGTATGGCTAAGATGCGTAACGTTACTGTAGTAAACGGCTACGGTAAGTTCACAAGCCCTAACTCTATCCTTGTAGAAGGCGAAGGCGAGTCAACAACGGTTAACTTCGACAACGCTATCATTGCTGCGGGTTCTCGCCCAATCAAACTGCCATTCATCCCGCACGAAGACCCACGTATTTGGGATTCAACGGATGCGCTAGAGCTAAAAGAAGTACCAGAAAAGCTGCTTATCATGGGCGGTGGTATCATCGGTCTAGAAATGGGTACGGTTTACCACTCTCTAGGTTCTAAAGTAGACGTAGTAGAGATGTTTGACCAAGTTATCCCTGCTGCGGATAAAGACATCGTTAAAGTCTTCACTAAGCGTATCAAAGACAAGTTCAAGCTAATGCTTGAAACTAAAGTGACAGCAGTTGAAGCGAAAGAAGACGGCATCTACGTTTCAATGGAAGGCAAAAAAGCTCCTGCTGAAGCCGAGCGTTACGATGCAGTTCTTGTTGCTATCGGTCGTGTACCAAATGGCGCACTAATTGATGCTGAAAAAGCGGGTATCGAAGTGGACGAGCGTGGCTTTATCAATGTTGATAAGCAAATGCGCACTAACGTTCCTCACATCCACGCGATCGGCGACGTAGTTGGCCAACCAATGCTTGCTCACAAAGGTGTGCATGAAGGCCACGTAGCGGCAGAAGTTATCTCTGGTAAGAAACACTACTTCGATCCTAAAGTTATTCCTTCAATCGCTTACACTGAGCCAGAAGTGGCATGGGTTGGTAAGACTGAGAAAGAAGCGAAAGCAGAAGGCATCAACTACGAAGTGGCAACATTCCCATGGGCAGCATCAGGTCGTGCAATCGCATCTGACTGTGCAGACGGTATGACTAAGCTTATCTTTGATAAAGAGACTCACCGCGTAATCGGTGGTGCTATCGTTGGTACTAACGGTGGTGAACTGCTTGGTGAAATCGGTCTAGCTATCGAGATGGGTTGTGATGCAGAAGACATCGCACTAACTATCCACGCTCACCCAACTCTACACGAGTCTGTGGGTCTAGCTGCTGAAGTATTTGAAGGCTCAATCACTGACCTTCCAAACAAAAAAGCAGTGAAAAAGAAAAAGTAATTTTTCTTGAACGTTGAATGATAAAAACCGCTGATTCGTCAGCGGTTTTTTTATTGGAAGAAAAGAACGCTGCGCCAGGAGATTCGGGAACGCTTCGCTTTAGGAATCGAGA
>NZ_JAHGAD010000024.1:0-188897 GCF_030248375.1 Vibrio sp. B181a
ACTATGCCACTACAGTGCGTCACCGTCCACACAGTGTGCAGCAGTAAGTACGAAACCATCCCCTATATAACTCGCCCCACAAAAAGAACGATTACCATTGCGGCTGACTATCTGTGTATAAAATTTCCAATCGTTAGGGTTTGCCGTGATGCCACCCACGATATCCGGCTGAATCTCACTGTTTTGTGTTTGCGTGACTTGATCTGCACTTGCCAACATTGGCAATAACGCCGTTGCAAGTAAGGTTTTTGATAGGTTCAATGTTATTTTCCTCTTGTTTTATGAGGCACTATTCATGTGCCACTTACAAAACAAGCAAACAAAAACAACATCACCAATTGGAATGAGCATGAGCCGCAAGACGCTGCGACAAAACTATTATTAAAGACCTACTGTCAAACTTATCACTTTCATCCATAGTAAGTACGAATCACTTACTTACCGTCATAATGACGTATTAATTAACGATTGGATAACGACTTTCTTAACCAATGAATATGATGACCAAAACCTTGGTTTTCATAGAGAGAAATCGCCGTTTGGTTAAAGTCCCAAACCTCAACAAACATTTGTTGTACACCGTAATCAACGAACGTCGCCTCAATCTTTTCAATCAAGGCTTTTGCAATGCCCTGTTTACGATACTCGGGTAACACGTACAGCTCATCAACGCTTCCCATCATCACTGGCTTGCTAACCGTAGAAATAAGCTCGCAGAAATGCCCAGATACAAAGCCGATGATCTCATCCCCAACTCTAGCGACATACACCAAACATTCAGGATTATCGAGATAGCGAGCAATACTCTTCTCTTGTTCGATTTCTTCTGCGGTTTTGAAAAATTCCGGAGATTGAATGTGGTGCTCATCATGCAACTCAAACATTAGGTCGTTAAGTTGTTCAAGGTCGTCAAAAAGGGCTGGTTTGATTACAAAAGTAGACATAAGGACTAAGCCAAAAATAAGAATCCATATAGTGTGTGTTTAAACATGCATTTAGGCAAGTAGGAATGCAAAAGCCTCTTGTCGACAAAGCAAGAGGCTTCGATGTTTGAGCTTGCTCCTAGGTAACCTAAGAGCGTACTCAATTAAGATCGTACTTAGCTAACCGCGTTTAAGCACTCGCTCGATTTCGCCAAGACTGGATGGGTCATCAATAGTTGATGGCACCACGTATTGCTCGCCATCGGCTATTTGACGAATGGTTCTTCGTAGAATTTTACCTGAGCGGGTCTTTGGCAAACGGTCAACAACCAGCGCATGTTTAAAGCAAGCCACAGCACCAATCTCGTTGCGTACTTTGCCCACCAACTCACCTTCTAGCGTTAGATCATCAACCTTCACGCCATCTTTAAGAACCACGAAACCAAGTGGTAGCTGACCCTTTAACTCATCATGGATACCAACCACCGCGCATTCCGCAATCGCTGGGTGACCGCCCACGATTTCTTCCATTTCGCCGGTAGACAGACGGTGACCTGCAACGTTAATTACGTCATCAATACGACCCATGATAAACAAGTAGCCATCATCATCTAGGTAACCGCCATCTCCCGATACGTAGTAACCCGGAAATTGACTTAGATAACCGGTTTCAAAGCGGTCATGGTTGCGCCAGACAGTTGGTAAACAGCTTGGTGGTAATGGGCGCTTCAATGCCACAAAACCTTGCTGATTTGCGCCTACTGGCATGCCTATTTCGTTGAGAATTTCGACCTGATAACCAGGTACCGGCTTGGTAGCAGAGCCTGCTTTTACCGGCATCATCTCGATACCGGTCGGATTGCCCGCGATCGCCCATCCAGTCTCGGTTTGCCACCAGTGGTCAATGACCGGCTTATCTGCTTTGCTTTCGACCCACTCTAGCGTTGGTGGATCAAGGCGCTCGCCTGCCATAAAGATAGAGTCGAGGTTGGACAAGTTGTATTGCTTGATGAACTCGCCTTCTGGGTCTTCTTTCTTAATTGCACGGAAAGCGGTTGGCGCGGAGAAAAGCACGTCCACTTTGTATTCGTCACAAACACGCCAGAATGCACCCGGGTCTGGTGTTCTCACCGGTTTGCCTTCGAATAGAATAGTTGTACAGCCATGAATAAGCGGCGCGTACACAATGTAAGAGTGACCTACGACCCACCCTACATCCGATGCAGCCCAGAACACACCATCTTGAGGAATGTTATAAATCGACGTCATCGAATATTTCATCGCTACGGCATGGCCACCATTGTCACGCACCACGCCTTTTGGTTTCCCTGTTGTGCCAGAGGTATACAGAATATAAAGAGGATCTGTCGCAAGCACGGGGACACATGCATGAGGCAAAGCTTGCGCGTATTCTTGCTGCCAATCTAAATCACGCTCAAGATTAAGCTCCGCTTCGCACTGTGGGCGCTGAAGAACAAAGACTTTCTCTGGCTTCCAACGGCTGTCCATAATGGCTTTATCAACCATTGGTTTGTATGGAATTACCTTATTGATTTCGATGCCACAAGACGCCGTCATGATGACTTTGGGTTCTGCGTCTTCAATTCGAACTGCGAGCTCATTCGGAGCAAAACCGCCAAACACCACCGAATGAATTGCACCCAATCGAGCACAAGCTAGCATCGCCATTGCCGCTTCTGGGATCATCGGAATGTAGATGACCACACGATCGCCTTTGGTGACGCCTTGGTTAGAAAGCATGCCCGCGATTTTTGCCACTTGGTCGCGCAGTGCTTGATAACTGTAAGTTTGTTTTTGACCCGTCACTGGCGAATCATAAATCAAGGCGGTTTTATCGCCTCTTCCTTGCTCACAATGATAATCCAACGCGAGCCATGACGTGTTCAACACGCCATCAGGAAACCAACGTTCAATCCCATGTTCGTCAGCTTGTAAGATGGTATTTGGCGCTTCAAACCAATCGATGTTTTCAGCTTGAGCACGCCAAAAGTTTTTCGGTTCATTTTGTGCCCAAAGGTATTCTTTTTGATATGCAGACATATTGCTTCCTCCAGTATGTCCTGACATTGCTTCTCTTAAGTATCACTACCATGCAATTGTGCTATTCAAAGACATTGGAGGGAACACGCACAAAGCCCTCCATCAGTATTCTCGCGCTGCGGCTCATGATGGCCTTCTCAACCACCCAACCTTGTTCTGTTTGTTTGGCTTTTGCCCCCACCTTAAGCGTCCCTGATGGATGCCCAAACGTCACAGATTCTTTCTCTCCGCCACCAGCCGCTAAATTGACCAAAGTACCTGGTACGCATGCCGCCGAGGCAATGGCGACCGCTGCGGTTCCCATCATAGCGTGGTGAAGTTTACCCATAGATAAAGCCCGGACGAGAATATCGACCTCACCTGCTTCTACGGTTTTACCACTCGACGATAAATAGGATTTAGGCTGGGAAACAAACGCAATCTTAGGCGTGTGTTGACGTGTTTGAGCCTCTTCGAGCGAATCAATAAGCCCCATTTTTAACGCGCCATGAGCACGAATGGACTCAAACCTCGCAAGGACTGATTCATCGTTATTGATGTCATTTTGAAGCTCAGTGCCTTGGTAGCCGAGCGCTTCTGCGTCTACGAAGATCGTCGGTATGCCTGCGTTAATGAAAGTGGCGTTAAACGTCCCAACATCTGGCACGACCAAATCGTCTACTAGATTGCCAGTTGGAAACATGCTGCCTTCACCATCAGCAGGGTCGACAAAATCAACTTGAATTTCTGCCGCTGGGAACGTCACTCCATCAAGCTTAAACTCCCCTGTTTCTTGAACGAAACCATTTACGACTGGCACATGAATCAATATGGTTTTGCCAATATTTGCCTGCCATACACGAACGGTAACGATGCCTTTTTCGGGAATACGATCTTCGTCGATCAACCCTGCATGGATGGCGAACGGTCCGACTGCAGCAGAAAGATTGCCACAGTTACCACTCCAATCAACAAACGGCTTATCTATCGATACTTGCCCGAACAGGTAATCAACGTCGTGATCGACTCGCTGACTGCGCGACACAACCACAGTTTTACTGGTGCTGGAAGTTGCGCCGCCCATGCCATCAATTTGTTTGGCGTACGGGTCAGGGCTACCAATCACACGAAGTAGCAGTTTGTCTCTTGCCTCACCTGCGACTTGCGCTGGCTGTGGCAAATCTTCAAGGTTGAAGAACACACCTTTGCTCGTACCGCCGCGCATGTAAGTCGCCGGGACTTTGATTTGGCTTTGCATCTTGCTATCCATATCTTGCTCCGTTATTGCGCTATCTATTGCGAGAGGAAATCTTGAGCAAAGCGCTGTAACACACCGCCCGCTTTGTACACGTGAACTTCATCTTCGGTATCGAGTCGACAAGTCACCGGCACATCAACCTTGTCGCCATTTGCACGAGTAATCACCAATGCCAAATCAGCACCAGGAGTGATATCGCCGATAACGTCATAAAGTTCAGTGCCATCTAATTCGAGCGTATTTCGGTTCACGCCATCTTTAAATTGCAGAGGCAATACACCCATGCCAACTAAATTGGTACGGTGAATACGCTCAAACCCTTCAGCAACAATGGCTTCTACCCCCGCCAAGCGAACGCCTTTCGCCGCCCAATCTCGCGACGAACCTTGACCATAATCCGCACCTGCGACCACGATAAGCGGCTGCTTGCGATTCATGTAAGTCTCAATCGCTTCCCACATGCGTGTCACTTTGCCTTCAGGTTCGACTCTCGCCAGCGATCCTTGCACGACTTCGCCATTTTCCTTGACCATTTCATTGAACAATTTCGGGTTGGCGAAAGTGGCGCGCTGCGCGGTTAAGTGATCGCCTCGGTGAGTCGCGTATGAGTTGAAGTCTTCTTCTGGCACGCCCATCTTCGCAAGGTATTCACCTGCGGCGCTGCTTGCCAAAATTGCGTTCGATGGCGACAAGTGGTCGGTCGTAATGTTATCGCCTAGAACGGCGAGAGGACGCATTGAAGACAGAGTCCGCTCACCAGCCAGTGCTCCCTCCCCCTCTTTTTGCCAGTAGGGAGGTCTTCGGATATACGTACTCATCGGACGCCAATCGTAGAGCGGATTCGGATTGCGAGCCTCATCATTCAGTTTGAACATTTGAATGTAGATTTGATTAAATTGCTCAGGCTTAACGTATTCACCCACCACAGCATCAATTTCTTCATCCGTTGGCCACAAGTCGTTGAGATAAACGGGCTTGCCATCTTTGTCTGTGCCTAAAGAGTCACGTTCGATATCAAAACGAATCGTACCAGCTAACGCGTAAGCAACGACCAAAGGTGGTGATGCCAAGAATGCTTGTTTTGCATAAGGATGAATTCGACCATCAAAGTTGCGGTTCCCAGAAAGTACCGCCGTTGAATACAGATCTCGGTCGATGATCTCTTGTTGGATTTTCGGGTCAAGTGCACCACTCATACCGTTACAGGTTGTACACGCATAAGCGACAATACCAAAACCAAGTTTCTCTAGTTCAGGGAGTAAGCCAGATTCTTCAAGGTATAATCGAGCCACTTTAGAACCCGGTGCAAATGAAGACTTCACCCAAGGTTTGCGCACCAAGCCAAGCTCATTCGCTTTCTTAGCAACCAAACCGGCCGCCACAACGTTTCTTGGGTTACTGGTATTAGTGCAAGAAGTAATCGCTGCGATGATCACCGCACCATCCGGAAGTTCGCCTTCATTCTCTTGCCACTCGCCAGAAACGCCGCGCTCAGCAAGCTCTGAAGTAGGTAAACGACGATGAGGATTTGATGGTCCAGCCAGATTGCGCCCGACTTGGGACAAATCGAACTCAAGCACGCGCTCGTAAACTGCCGTGTCTAAATCATCCGCCCACAGACCGGTTTGCTTAGCATACTTCTCGACCAAGTCGACCTGTTGATCGTCACGTCCTGTCAGTTTGAGGTAATTAATGGTCTGCTCATCAATGTAGAACATCCCAGCGGTTGCACCGTATTCTGGCGTCATGTTTGAGATGGTCGCGCGGTCGCCAATGGTTAGGTCTCGCGCCCCTTCGCCAAAGAATTCGAGATAGGATGAAACCACGCGTTCATTGCGTAGGAACTCGGTAATCGCCAACACGATATCGGTAGCGGTAATACCCGGTTGACGCTTACCAGTAAGCTTCACGCCAACAATGTCTGGCAAACGCATCATCGATGGGCGACCAAGCATCACCGTCTCCGCCTCTAAACCGCCGACACCAATCGCAATAACACCAAGTGAATCAACGTGAGGTGTGTGACTGTCTGTGCCGACACAGGTATCTGGGTAAGCAATGCCTTGCTTGGCTTGCACCACTGGGGACATTTTCTCCAAGTTGATTTGGTGCATGATGCCGTTACCTGCTGGAATAACACTGACGTTCTCAAAAGCCGTTTTACACCATTCAATAAAATGGAATCGGTCTTCGTTTCTGCGCTCTTCTATCGCGCGGTTTTTCTCAAACGCCTCTGGGTCAAAGCCTGCATGCTCGACCGCCAGTGAATGGTCAACGATCAACTGCGTTTCAACCACAGGGTTTACTTTCGCTGGGTCACCGCCTTGTTCGGCAATCGCATCACGCAAACCAGCGAGGTCGACTAATGCAGTTTGTCCAAGAATGTCATGACAAACCACACGTGCCGGATACCAAGGAAAATCAAGGTCACGCTTGCGTTCAATCAACTGTTTTAAGCTATCAGTGAGTGTATTCGGGTCACAGCGACGAACCAACTGCTCTGCTAAAACGCGTGAGGTGTATGGGAGCTTTTCATAGGCTCCAGGAGAAATATCGTTAACTGCTTCTCGGGTATCAAAATAATCGAGTTGGGTTCCCGGGAGCGGCTTACGATATTGAGTATTTATATTTGTGGTGATGCTCATGGGCTTGCTTCCGCTTTAGTGTACATCTTGTGCCTAAACGCACCGCGATACTGTTTTTGAAATGGATTCGCGGTGAAAGAGACGCCCCTTGTGAATTCCATCAAGACAAAACTCACAAAGAGGCATCACGCGCTAGCGTTGTTCGATTGGCACCCAGTCTTGATGATCCGGTCCGGTATAATCCGCACTTGGGCGAATGATTCGGTTGTTCGCACGTTGTTCATACACGTGCGCCGCCCAACCTGTCAGTCGGCTCATCACAAAGATTGGTGTAAACAATTTGGTTGGAATATCCATGAAGTGGTAAGCCGAAGCATGGAAGAAGTCGGCATTACAGAACAGACCTTTCTCTCGCTTCATGACGGATTCCACGCGCTCAGAAACTGCGTAAAGATGGGTGTCACCCACCTCTTTCGATAACGCTTCTGACCAACGCTTGATCAGTGCATTACGAGGGTCACTTTCACGATAAATCGCATGACCAAAGCCCATGACTTTGTCTTTGTTCTCTAGCATCTGAAGAATATTGGCTTCTGCCTCATCTGGCGTTTGCCAATCTTGAATCATTTCCATCGCTGCTTCGTTTGCCCCACCATGAAGTGGGCCACGTAACGTACCGATAGCAGCCGTAATACAAGAATGAAGATCAGAAAGCGTAGAAGCACACACGCGCGCAGCAAATGTTGAGGCATTGAATTCATGCTCTGCATAAAGAATCAAAGAACAGTGCATCACCTTTTTGTGCGTTTCACTTGGTGCTTTATCGGTGAGCAGTTTTAGGAAGTAGCCGCCAATGCAGTCTTCACTGTTATCGTGCGTTTTGATTCGCACGCCATCGTGGCTGAAGCGATACCAGTAACAAATAATGGCAGGGAAAAGCGCCAGCATTCGCTCAGTAGCATGCAGCTGTTGCTCAAAGTCCATTTCTTGCTCTAAGTTACCCAGCATAGAGCAACCTGTGCGCATAACATCCATCGGGTGAGCATCAGCAGGAATCAGCTCTAACGCCTGTTTAAGCTCCGCTGGTAAGCCACGCAGGCTCAATAGATGTGTCTTGTAGGCGTCTAGCTCTTGTTGATTAGGTAAGTGACCGCGTAACAGCAAATGCGCCACTTCTTCAAATTGAGCATGATTTGCCAAGTCCGTAATATCGTAACCACGATACGTTAGACCTGTCCCCGTTTTACCGACAGTGCATAAAGCTGTACTTCCAGCGCTTTGGCCGCGTAGACCTGCGCCACCTATCTCAGCTTTCTTTTCTACAGAATGAGGCATTGTTGAACTCCTTTTCTGTCTGATTTGGCTCTCTTAATGGGCTCTTTTGAATCAGACAATTTTCACGTTATTGGATTAGAGATTCTTAAATAGTATTTGTCTTGGGCTTCCGTTTGTTTCTTAGTTGACCTTATTTACCTTCGGAGAACAGCTTGTCTAACTTATTCTCGTAGTCGTGGTAATTAAGGTGCTCATACAGCTCTTTTCGTGTCTGCATTGAATCAAGCAACGCTTCTTGGTTGCCAACTTCTAGCAAGTGTTTGTAAACCAACTCGGCAGCTTTGTTCATCGCACGGAATGCGCTCAATGGGTACAAAACCATGTCCACTTTGGATTGCGCTAGCTCTTCACAGCCGTATAGAGGTGTTTGTCCAAACTCAGTAATGTTGGCAAGAATCGGAACGTGCTTTCCTGTCGCGTCTTGAAGCGCTGTCGAAAACTGTTGATATTGGTCTAGCTGATTCATCGCCTCTGGGAAGATCATGTCTGCGCCTGCTTCCACACATGCAATCGCACGTTCAATCGCACTGTCCATGCCTTCAACCGCTAACGCATCAGTACGAGCCATAATGACAAAACTCTCGTCATTACGTGCATCCACCGCCGCTTTCACTCGGTCGACCATTTCTTGTTGGCTAACAATCGCTTTGTTTGGGCGATGACCACAGCGCTTCTGTGCCACTTGGTCTTCCATATGCACTGCCGCCGCACCCGCTTTTTCCATCGCTTTAATGGTTCGAGCAATATTAAATGCACCGCCGAAACCGGTATCGATATCAACCAATAACGGCAGATCACACGCGTTGGTGATGCGGTCCACATCCACCAAAACATCGTTCAATGTCGTAATGCCAAGATCTGGCAAACCGTAAGACGCATTGGCGATGCCGCCACCCGACAAATAGATAGCTTGGTGACCCAAGTTTTTCGCCATCATGGCGCAGTATGGGTTAATGGTGCCGACGATCTGCAGCGGGTTGTTTTGCTCAATGGCGAGTCTGAACCTCGCCCCCGGAGATAAGCTCATGACAATTTCCTTCTAGTCTTGTTCTCTATCTTTACTTTCAGAATGTAGAATCTGTAATTCGATAAGTTTTCGGCTGCCTGAGATGTGCCTTCTCATCAGCATTTCTGCCAGCTCTTCATCACGATTGCGAATCGCTTGTAGAATGAATTTGTGTTCATTGAGTGCTTCATTAGGACGAGATTGCGCACGTGGCGATTGGTAGCGATACATGCGCAACAAGTGATACAGCTCGTCGCAAAGCAAAGAGATAAGCTTGCTGTTTCGGCTCGCTTGAATGATTCGATAATGGAAGTCGAAGTCACCATGCTGGTGGAAATAAGACGCCCCTTCAACTTCATCGATGTGTTTGGAATGTGTCGACAATAGCATTTCCAAACTCAGTAATTCTTCTTGAGTGATATAGCGAGCCGCGAGTCTGGCAGCCATGCCTTCTAATGCCTCGCGGACTGAATATAATTCGATGAGCTTTTCTGGAGAGAAAGTAATAACGCGAGCACCAACATGTGGAATACGCTCAATCAAACCAAGTCCTTCAAGGCGCATCATGGCTTCACGTAAAGGACCTCTACTCACTTGATACTTCTTGGCTAATTCAGGCTCTGAGATTTTACTGCCCGGTTCAATTTCACCACTCACAATCGCTTCCACTAACGATTCGGTCAGCGATTCAGATTTAGTGTGTTCCTTCTCAGAGACAATCACTTTATGACGAGTTTTCAATTCTGTATTCATATTCAAGGCACTCGTATTTAGAAATCAAAGTGTCAACAATTTGTTAACCTGAATATAAAATAGACGATCAAATTGTCGACAATCAAGTAAATTGTCGACAATTTAGACTAAGGTATAGTGCTATTAAGTGATTTATGAGTGAATATATAGACAAATTAATGAGAACAGCCAGAGATTGTCGACAATAAAAAACCAATAAATTCAGACAGTAAATAGAAATAGGGAGCAAAACGGCTCCCTATTTAGGTTCAATTTGGTAACAAACGGCAGATTTATCTAGTTGACCAGTTTGTAGGTTAGGTCTTTTTCATCCAACAAACCGGATTCAACAAGGTTTCTCTCCAACATCATATCTTGCAGTTGTTTCAGCGAGTTGA
This sequence comes from Vibrio sp. B181a, assembly GCF_030248375.1. Taxonomy (NCBI): domain Bacteria; kingdom Pseudomonadati; phylum Pseudomonadota; class Gammaproteobacteria; order Vibrionales; family Vibrionaceae; genus Vibrio; species Vibrio sp. B181a. Next base: position 10,278 of record NZ_JAHGAD010000024.1, read on the forward strand.
TGTTACCGTAACTACGACGGATCTGGTCAAACGCTTCTTCAAGTTGCGGTAGGTTTTGTGCATTCATCTGGTCGGTAGTCGCTTCAGAAGCAGCTAAGAACCACTCTACATCCTTGGTGATCTCTTGCACTTGAATCAGGCTTTCACGCAATTTCGCTTGGTAATGCTCGACCTCTTTGATGGCAGAAAAGAACTCCGTCCATGCTTGCATGTTATCGATAGCGGATGTGGAAGACATGGTGGTTTTGTTGAGCTTCACACGGGACTCATTGATCGCCTCTTTCAGCTTGAATAAACGCAAACTGAGTTCATCAGAACGCTTTGGCAGTAACTTAACTTCGTACTTCACCAATTTACGAATCGCATGAATGTGTTCATCACGCTTACGCGCTGAAAGCGCCAGGAACTCATGATCGACTTTTCCGACTGAATTGGTTTTGAGTTGTTTGCGAGCAGATTCAATTTTTTTATTAAGAAGAGATTTAACGCCTTTCTTTGAGCCCTCTTCCCATGCTTTACGAGAAGCGGCTTTTAACGCTGCGCCACCTGCAACTTCTAACAGGGCTGCACCTTCTTTCGAACCGGGAAATGGAATCATCCCGATACCAGTCCTCACCCCTTTTTGCGCAATATCCATCGCAACCATTTTCTTGTCACGTTTTACCCAGTTCTTTGCAGATTGGTATTTATTGCCGAATTTTCTCGCCCAACTTTTGTGATATGACTTACTGTCCTTTTCTACATTTTGCAAAAACTCTTTCGCCATCTTTTTTGCATTTTGACTCGCCATAAAGAACTCCTTTTCTTTTAATAAATCGAATAGCGGATAAGATCTAATACTGCTATTTTTTGAATAATTCGATTAATAATAGTATTTATATTTCAAAAATTTATTATTTAAAAGTTTAAGCATAAGGATATGCAATGGCTGATAAATACAGCAGTTCGGCTAGTTTGATGTCTGCAAAAGACTCAAGTAATCAAGAACATATCATAAGCAATGCAACAGTAAAGCAAGCCTTATCAGAGCCCTTTGAAATCAAAGCAATGCTGGTATCCAGTGGCTTTGACATGCAAGATCAGTTGGGGCAATTTCTTACGATAAACCGTTATTTCAACCAATCTGGCAGTAATACACTCAATCGTTCCTACAACGGAATTGTGACATTGATCCAACATTTAGGAATGGATTCAAATTTACAAAACCACCAATACGAAATAACACTTAAACCGTGGTTTTGGTTATTAAAACACACACATTCTTTCCGGGTTTATCAAAATCAATCCACACAAGAAATCGTCAGTGATATTTTCGACAACGCTGGTTTCAAAGGAAACTATAAAATATCCAGCATGCCTTCGACCAAGCGTGAATATTGTTTGCAATATAACGAATCGGATTTTGATTTCGTTTCTCGCCTGCTCGCTGAGGAAGGTGTTCATTATTATTTCGAGCATACGAGTGGTTCACACACCATGATTTTGCAAGACGCTCAAACCCCATTTGATAAAGCCAGCACAGCAAAGTTCGACATGAAAGAAACACCGACTGGCTCACTCCCTCTGATTGAAGATTGGTGCCCGACCGTTGCCTTTCATGGCGCGAGTGTTGAGCTATCAAGCTACGATTATTCGCAGACGAAACTCATTACCAGCGGCAGTAAAACCTCCAGCAATACCATTGCCAACAACACTAAACTTGCCAACACGCGTTACCCGACTTTGGGTATCAGCGGGGACATGACGGATCTCTCTAGTAATCTTGCCAAGCGTCGAATCGAGTATGTTGAGCAGGATTACCAAAGTGTCATTGCCAGCGCAAAACACGATCTCTTCGAGCTCGGTACTTACTTCTCGCTTTCAAGCCATTTAGACAAAGATCAACTTGGTGACTTTTCGGTCATCAGTATGGAAGTGGAATACACTGAAAATGCACAGAGCAGCACCAGGCTGAAAGTGATTCCAAAAGATACTCCTCACTACCCGCGACCTTGCTCAAAACAAGTGGTTCAGGGTTTACAGAGCGCAGTCGTTGCTGGATCAACCGCGGGTGATATTAATCAGGACGAACAAGGTCGTGTACGTATTCAGTTCCAATGGGATACAGACGCAAGCGGTGACAAAACCAGTTGCTATGTTCGTGTTGCACAGATGCTTGCGGGAAGTGGTTACGGTGCTCAGTTTGTGCCGCGTGCCGGGCAAGAAGTTCTGGTCTCTTTCATCGATGGCGATCCAGATAGACCAATCATCACAGGCAGCGTTTACAACAGCAAAAATGCCCCGCCATACGCAGAAGCCAATACAACAAAGTCAGGCATCAAAACTCAACTTTCCGGACAGAGCAACGAGCTATACTTCGATGACAAAAAAGACAATGAACTGCTTTACCTTCGCGCAGCCAAAGACCTGACGCAAGAAGTTGAAAACAACCAAACCGAAACCATCAAGGGTGAATTAAGCCAGACGATCACCAAAGCGGTGTCTGTCTCGACAGAAGACAACTACTCGCTGAGCGTAACCAAAGCATTGAGCGAAAAAGCCAAGTCGATTTCGATTGAAGCTGACGATTCTATCGAGCTCAAAGTTGGCTCAAGCAAAATCACCCTATCCTCATCATCCATTGCCATTGAAGCAACCAATATCGACGTCAAAGCGAGCAGCGCGTTGAATTTGGAAGGGACCAACGTCACCAGCAAAGCCACTTCAGCCAACAAAGTTTCAGGCACCACGACCGCGCTTGAAGCTACCAGTTCAAACAGCATTTCTGGCTTGAGTATTTCCATCAAAGCAGACACCACGCTCTCTGCTGAAGGCTCTTTGAGTGCGGAGTTTAAATCGGGTCTCAAAGCGACATTTGATGGCGGCGTAATGGGTGAAGTGAAAGGCGCAATTGTAAAGGTTAACTAATGAAATATAAGAAGATTCCATACCAAACGGCTGGGCAAATACTACCGAGATTCAAAGCCAGCGACGAGGCGAAAGCTCTGCTAGACGAAGAAACCAGCATCAGCGATGCAATTCACTCACTCACAGACAAAGAGCTCTACAACGATCTCGTTCAGTTTTTGACTCACGCTCTACCCGTCCGGGAGGCGATCTGGTGGGGAGCGTTGTGTTTAAATCAACGTAATGAGGAATGGTCACCACTTCAAAAGCAGAGTGTCGAAACTTGTATGGCTTGGGTGCGTTCACCCTCCGAAGAATTGCGCCGCAAAGCCGAACATCTTTCTCATCGATTGGAACTGAATTGTGGGCCATCTTGGCTTGCTCAAGCGGTATTTTGGAATGGTTCGGGCAGCATCGTTGCGCCAGATATTCCCCCCGTTATGCCTGATCCTTTTCTGTATGCTAAAGCGACTGCAGGTGCGATCAATCACGCAGCCGCTTTGCCTCAATGGGACAAGACGAAACCTTACTATCAAGCCGCAATCGCCATGGCTTTGGATATCGCTGCAGGCGGTCAAGGCACTTCAGATAGCCAATCACAAACCGCTGAGCAAGGAGAACTACGATGACATTACCTGCTGCTCGTATAACTGACATGCATGTTTGCCCAATGCAGACACCTGCAACGCCACCGATCCCTCATGTGGGAGGTCCGGTCACCGGTCCCGGGGCACCTACTGTGTTGATCGGTAGCTTACCGGCCGCGACAGTAAGTGACGTTTGCGTGTGCGTTGGAACCCCAGATTCTATCGCGATGGGAAGCACGACCGTGCTATTAAGCAATAAGCCTGCAGCCCGAATGGGAGACACGACGTCTCATGGTGGCAGTATTGTTGCAGGCATGCCAACCGTATTGATTGGAGGATAAACCCTTATAATATTCATGGCTTTGTATTAACAGTTTTATTCGTCCGACCAATTTTTTGGATCAACCTCTTAGTTTTTATTAAATGTTTAATTTACTTCAACTAATTTAGAAATCTCTCCTAGACTCAAATTTACCAACTATGAAACCAGAGGAACGGAATTATCTCTGGCTTAATAAAACAATAATTCATGGATTGAATATGGTTGATATTGATAGTCTTTTGGCACCGATCACAGATGGATCGCCGAGTGGCGTCTATCTAAAACTCGATAGAAGTGCCTATCGAGCACTGAGAAACAGTTACAATGCGGCGCAATCGTCGTTTCGACAGCTAGTGGAAACGCCCGATGCATCCAGTGATGAAGCCTTGCTTGAGAGTAATGATGAAAACTGGACACAACTGCGTACCGCAACATTTCACGCTCTTACCCAGTCAAGCAAAGACTTGGAGTTACTAGGTTGGTATATCACCAGTCAGTTGTTCACCGACGCACCCTATCGAAATCTTGCCGACGCAACGCAAGTTCTTCTAAGCACCGTGGAGCAGTTTTGGGACTCTCTCAATCCATTCCTTCCTGAAGACAAACTAAAAAGCGCTGAAGAGTCTGGCATAGCGAGAGAACGTGCTGAGTTCCGTATGAAGCCTTTGCTACAGCTTGTTGGCGAAACTCATGATACCACTGCCGTGTATATGCCTTTGCAGTTAATCGGCTTGATTGATGACATCACTTTTGCCGATTATCTTCGTGCAGAGCGCAACGGTTCGCTTGGCGAAATCAAAACTAAAGCGCAAAACCTTTTCAACGCAGACACGCAAGACATCTTAATGGATTTGGCGCAAACCTATCAAAATCTTGATGCTATAGAACAAGCCATCGCGAAGCATTGCCAACCAATTAACGCTACGCCAGTAAGTTTCAAATTCATCAAAGAAAACATCGCTGAACTGATAAATGCGATTCGTTACCTCACCGAAGATAATTTTTCCAAGTGGCCGTTAGACGAAAAATTTAGGCTGTTAAAAGATGAACAACAAGCCGCTGAGTTAGAACTACCAAACGTAAGCGCTGTTGAGCCGACTGATAACATATTGGAATCAGTTGCTCAAACAACGGTTCAAGCGAGTAAAGAAACAAGCCAAACGTCTTCTACTCAGCAAATCGATTCTGTGCCCCCCACTTCGACAACACAGACTCAACCCCTTATCCAAGCGCCTTCCGTTAGCATCGATGCTCAAGTACAAAATCGCGACCACGCCTTTCACGAACTTAGAAAGCTCGCCGACTACTTCAAACAAACCGAGCCACACAGCCCTGTTCCGTTCTTGCTTGAGCGCGCAATTCGTTGGGGTTATCTGAGCTTACCAGAACTACTCCAAGAAATGACTGGTGGCAACAACCAAGTGCTCGACCATATCAATCAACTCACCGGAATGGACAACTTAGAACAAACCATTCTGAAGAAAATTCCTGAACCACAATCAGTGCCAGAGTCGGTTCCGACCGTACCACCTGCGACTGAGGTTCAAACTGCCTCTAATGAGGAGTCTCAAAGTGCAACGTCAATTGAAACAACAACGTCAGAGCAAAGCGACACTCCAAATACAACCAACCAACCAGAAGTAAAAACTACTCAATCGTCGAGCGGTATTACCGATTTCGAGTGGTGAAGCAAAAAATGCTAAAAAGCAAAGGAGAACCCAATGGCTTCTATTTACATGAGAATTGATGGCACCACACCAAAAGGTGCTGCAACGGTAGAAAAGATCGGTGGCAAGGATGGATTTTTTGCTATTGATACAGTGAACTGGAGTGCCGTTCGTGGCGTTGGCATCGACGTCGGTAATGCGAACAACGCAGACCAAGGCATGGTCGCGCTAGGTGAAGTGAACATCTCTCGTGGCTGTGATGGCGCGACACCGTACTTAACGACTTTCCTTTACGCGCCAGGTGGTGAAGGCAAAACCATCGAAATCGTGATGACTAAGCCAAACCGTGAAGGTTCTGGTGCAGATCCATACCTAATCCTGACACTGAGCGCAGCACGTATGTCGAGCTACAACATGGGCGCGTCGGATGGTCACCTGCCAAATGAATCGTTCAGCTTGACATACACCGAGATTTCGAAAGCGTACTACATCGAAGGCGAAGGCGGCAAAATCGAGAAAGGTCCTGAAGTGGGCTTTGACGCGACGACAGCGAAAGTTACTTCGACAGCTTCTTAATGGAATAAGGAGATACCATTATGGCACTGAACTCCCAACACAAGCGAGTGAGCAAAAACCGTGTAAGTATTACTTACGATGTCGAGACGAATGGCGCAGTAGAAACCAAAGAACTCCCTTTTGTGGTGGGAGTCGTCGGTGATTATTCGGGTCACAAGCAAGACAAAGAAGACGTGGAAGATCGCACCTTCTATAACGTCGACAAAGACAACTTCGATACTGTCATGAAGCGTGTTGGTCCTGAGTTATCACTCAAAGTGGACAACGTTTTGGTTGATGACGACAGCCAAATCGAAGCGAGCCTGAAATTCTCATCAATGAAAGATTTCGAGCCTGAAGCCATCGTTGAGCAAGTTGAACCGCTCAAGAAGCTTGTTGAAACTCGTAACCAACTCAAAGTACTGCTTTCAAAAGCGGACCGTTCTCGTGATCTAGAGAAGCTACTCAAGGAAGTTCTGCAAAGCGCAGACACTATCAACGCCCTTTCCGATGAGCTAGGCATCCAGAAAGAAGGAGCAGAATAATGACGACGGAAGTTGAAAACCAACCACAAGCAGAAGCGGCTGAAGCTTCGCTGAGCTTTCTGGATCGTGCAATCGAAGCGACCACACAAACGCCAGCGGACACGACAAAAGAACTGTTCTCTGTACTGGCAGAGCAAGCGCTAAGCGGTACAGTAACCTGGGACAAGAACGTCACCAAAACGATTGAAAACGCCATCGTAGAGATCGACAAAAAGCTTTCTAAACAGCTATCGAAAGTCATGCAAGAAAATGACTTCCAAAAGCTAGAAGGTTCATGGCGTGGTCTGCAAAAACTGGTTAAAGAGAGCGACCTAGGACGTTCACTGAAAATCAAAATGGTCGACTACACCAAAGACGAGCTGCTTGATCAGTTTGAAGATGCGCCTGCCATCGACCGTAGCCCACTGTTTAACGCGGTATACCAAGGCGAATACGGCACAGCAGGTGGTGAACCATACGGCACCTTCATCGGTGATTACGAGTTCAGCGCAAAAGATGAAGACGTCGCCCTACTACGCTACATGGGTGAAGTAGCCGCTGCGTGTCACGCTCCGTTCATTGCCGCAGCAAACGCAGAAATGTTTGAGTTCAATGACTTCACTACCTTTGAAGAAGGCAAACCTGTCGCGGCTGGTTTTGATTCTCCAGCTTACGCTGCATGGAACTCGTTCCGTGAAAGTGACGACGCGCGCTACGTAACTCTAACACTACCTCGCACACTGGCTCGCCTTCCTTACGGTGAGAAAGGTCTTGGCACCAAGCTGTTTAGCTACGAAGAATTAAACACTGACCAAGATGGCAACCCGAACCCATCAAGCAATGATGAGTTGGTTTGGTCAAATGCCGCTTACGAGTTGGGTCTGAAAATGACGCAAGCCTTCACTGCGTACAGTTGGTGTACAGCGATTCGCGGTCTGGATAACGGCGGTAAAGTAGAAAACCTACCAAACCTAACTTATAAGACCGAAGCTGGCGACTTGGTTCAGCAATGTCCAACAGAAGTGAACCTAACCGACGAACGCGAGAAAGAGTTAAGTGACCTAGGCTTCTTGCCACTGGTTCACTACAAAAACTCAAACTACGGCGTATTCATCGGCGGTCAAACAACACAGCAACCGAAAACGTACACAGATCCAGATGCAACAGCAAACGCAGCCATTTCAGCGCGTCTTCCTTACATCATGGCAAGTGGTCGCATCGCTCACTACTTGAAAGTCATGGGTCGCGACAAGCTAGGTTCAAACCTAGAAGCGCCAGACATTCAACGTGAACTGCAATTGTGGATCGATCAATACACCAACGCTGGTGCAATTGGTAACGATCAACGAGCGAAAACACCATTGGCAGAGTCTCGCATTGAAGTGGTTGAACAACCGGGTAAACCGGGCGCGTATTCAGCCGTTGCTCACCTGAGACCTTGGCTACAACTTGAAGAACTGACTACGTCGGTTCGTATGGTAGCGAAGATCCCAGGTTAAGCACGATAAAGCTTGGTCGAAGTAGGATGCTTCGACCAAGCCAATTCAATTTAGGTCACAAGGATAGTATGAGTAAGATTTATCACTCAGGTTGGCAGACCCAATTTACACAGCTAGACGATAAAGACAGCGACTTTTTACAAGAGGCGCTCTCTTTACTGTCTCAAGTGTCTCGCTCCGCGCTAGACAGTTTCGATGCGCTTATCACACATGTTTCACGCTTAATTGCAGAGATTGACAATAAGCTCTCGAAACAGATGGATACATTACTGCATCACCCAGAATTTGAAGCACTGCAAACTAATTGGCTAGGGCTTCAAGGCTTAGCCACCCTGCCCGTTAATTACCAACGCACTCAACTCAAGCTACTCAATATGAGTTGGGAAGAAGTGTCTTCCGACGTCAATCAAGCCTACAGCACCAAAACGTCCGAGTTGTACAACAAGATCGGTAACCAAGAGTTAAACACCTTGGGCGGACATCCATTCGGTTGCTTGTTATTCACACAGCCAGTAGCAGCAGATATGGATTTCGAATCTGACTACGATGATTTGTTCACTGTGGAGCTATTAAGCCGCTTGGGAGAAGCCACATTATGCCCAATGCTGTTTGCTCCTAATCGCGATTTCTTTGTCGAATCCGGCGCAGACTGGCTGTCTGACATCAACCGAATCGAGAAGATCCTTGCTAGTCCTGATTACCAATCGTGGCAGTCCTTACGCAGTAAGTCCTCTGCGCGTTTTATTGGTTTAGTGATGCCAGAAATGTGTATGCGTACACGTTATCAAAATGCCAAAGTGGGGTTTATCTACAACGAGAAACAAAACGGGCTTTGGGGAAATGCAGGCTTTGCGTTTGTATCAACCATTATGCGAGAACATCAACGTGTGAGTTGGTTTGGCTTCTTGAAATCTCGCTGGAACGACAACAACCAAGGTGCCGTGGTCAATCAAAGCCAAAGCGATAGCTATTTTCTGATTCAACCACAAACCAAAGTGACTTTGTTTGGGCAACTGTCGACCTTCTACAGTCGCAGCGGTTTTATCCCTCTTACTAAGAGCCCTTTGAGCGATAAGTTTTACTTCAATGGTAACAATTCGATTTGGCACAACAGCGAGTCTGATAACGAGAAAGTCCTCACTCAAATCCAAACATCATTGATGTCTTGCCGCATTGCGCATTATCTCAAAGTACAAGTGCGAGAGATGATTGGCAGCTTCAAAACAGCTGCTGAGTGTGAATTATTCCTCTCTCAATGGATAGAAAAGTTCTCTAGCAACGTCGCGTATGCCAACGAAGAAACCCTATCAAAATACCCATTGAGTTTTGCAAAGATCAGCGTGTGCGACTCCGATCATCATCCGGGCAATTTCGTCTGTACTTTGCGCATCGTACCGCAGTATCAATACGACCATTTCAGCGGCGAAGTGGTGCTGACAACAGAATTGGATGAGGTGGCGTAATGAGTTTTTGGCGTACCTTTGTGCAAACTGCCCCTACGACTCGTCGAGATGATATCGAGGACATCAAGTATCACCTGACTCGCCTGTTTGATTCGGAAGCGTCACTGATGAGCATTGATGATCGGTTAACCGAAGTGCAGCGCTCTAACTACCGTTTTGGCATCGAGGATGTGCACCTGTTGAGTGCCAGTCTAGACCACCAGCAATTAGCCCTCAAACTAGAAAACTACATTCGACATTTCGAGCCACGCCTTAGCCAAGTCATGGTTGAACTGGTTGAGCGTAAAGCGGGAGAAAACACCATCGCTTTCAATATCGTCGCCAAAGCCAAAACGGCACAGGGCGAAAAAGAGCTGATTTTTGATTCCAAGATTTCATTAAGCGACATGACCACTGATATGAAGGAGGATTTGTATGAGTGATCCTCTACTGCGTTATTACGAGCAAGAGCTGACTTTTGTTCGCCGTGCTCTCGGTCAATTTGGTTCTGAACACCCAGAACACGCACAACGCCTCAATATTCATCAGGGACAAATCGAAGATCCAAGTTTGGCTCGCTTATTGGATGGCGTGGCATTACTGAATGCCAACGTTGAAAAACGTCTATCTGAGCAAATCCCTGAAGTTGTCGAAGGACTGCTTGGCGTGCTTTACCCAAATTACATTCAAACGGTACCAAGTGTGGCGTATCTAGAAATGAGCACAGACGCGCCTTCCACAGACAGCACGACGCTTCCAAAAGGCACACGCTTTTCTTCCGAGTCACAAGGCAAAACATGTTTATTCACCACAACGGATGAACTCAAAACGACACCATTTGCACTGATTGACACCAAGGCAAGCAGCGCACCTTTTGACTTCAATCGCCCACAAGGTAGTGAACAAACTACCGCCGTTATTCAACTCACTCTGTCTACTGGTGATGATGATGTGCACTTCAGTCAATTAGTGTTAGAAGATCTCGACTTCTTCGTTCAAGGTTTCGAGAACAATGCGGATTCCTTGGTTGAACTGCTGCTCAGTGAAGCGCGTGCAATATCGATTTCCGACATCAATGGTGAGAATCACGCTGTCTTAGCTGCCAATCAGCTAAAGAGCCGAATCAGCGATAAGCAGTTTCAGTTTCTGCCACAAAAAGGCAATCAATTTTCTGGCTACCATTTGATGAACGAATTTTTCTTCTTCAAAGAGAAACGTCAGTTCTTCCGTCTTAAAGGCTTTGGTGAAGCGTGTCAGCAACATGATTGCTCCACTGTGGTGTTAAACCTGTTTATGCACTCTTTGCCGATGGAGTTTATCCGTCTTTTCGATAATCAAGTGTTTAAGCTCAATGTCGTGCCTGCGGTGAACCTCTTCGAGCAAACGGGCGAACCAACCAGCTATGACCAACGTAGCCTGACCATTCCCGTTAATGCCGATGCGCATACCGATAATGAAATTCAAGTGGTCGACATTTTGGATGTGTTTGAGATTACGTCGAGCGGTCAAAAACTGCTGACACCACTGTTTAAAGACAGTTACCAAAGCGACCCACATTGTGATTACTGGCAAAGCCGAAAAGATTCCACTGGTGAACTGCGATTGGCGATCAGCCTAAACGCCAATCAAGAGCTCGAATTCAATAAACTCTATGGCACTCGCCTTCTTTGTACCAATGGCAAACAAGCATGCACCATAAATGGTGAGATGACATGTTTAGAGCCGATCGATTTGCCCGGTGATTTTCATTCGCTCTACCCGCCTTCAGCTCCTATAGAACGCGAATCTGATGCCAATATGCACTGGCAATTTATCGGGCTACTGAACAGTAACTTCTCGTCTCTGCTGCACTCAGAAGATCCGACTCAGCAGCTTAAGCAAATGCTGCAATTGTGTAGCCGCAATCAGTTAGTAAGCGATGAAATTCAGATGATTCAGTCAGTAAAAGTGCGCTCACAAGTTTCATCAATGCGTATTCTAGGCAAGAACGTCTTCTCTCCGGGCACAGAGATTGAAATCACTCTCGATACGTCTGGTAACTATCTGACTTTCACCGATGTGTTGAATCGCTTATTCCAACAGTTCTGTAGTTTTGATCGCTACATTCAGCTCACAATTCGTCTTTATGGCAAAGATGGCATTGCGAGGCGTTATCCAAAAATCCACGGGAGCCAGCGCTCGATGTAGCGTGGAAGATAGATGATGTCGATGTCACTGATTAACGATTTAAAAGCGAACCCACATGAGTATGACTTTGCTCAAGCAATGCGATTGCTGATGCAAATGGCAAAACAGTCTGGGCATAAGCTGAAGTTAGAGCTCAAAGCGGAAGCCATGCCTCATGGTGATGCCGACGATATTCAATACTTCTCGTTCAGTGACCACAGCGCCAAGGTTCGTATTGCGCAGCAAGCACTATCTGGTGCACAAGGGGTTATCCCAAACTACATCTATGAGGAATTGTTGTTTGCACTGCATAACGACGATCACGCACTCAAGGACTTTTTAGACGTATTCAATCAACGCCATTTTGAACTTGCCGCGCAGCTAGAACTCGCTCCTCACCTCTTGGTTCAGAAAGAGCTGGCGAAAGAAAAAACCGATTTACTCAAACAACTGGCGAACCTGAAACACGAACACGGCGCGCTGTTCCAGTATTCGCTGTTGTTCGCTCAAGGGCATCGTAACTTAGAAACGTTAGAGCAGATCCTTAACGACTACTTCCCTTACCAAATCGATGTGTCGACTAAGAGCCATGAACGTCGTCAGTTACCAGCAAGTTCTCTTACCCGTTTGGGACAAAAAGACGACTACAACAGCGGAATCGGACAAGGCTTCCTCATTGGCAAAACGTGCATGACTTACAACCAACATCTTGTAGTGAGCATCCAGCCTGCCAACCGCAAAGAGCTGCATCAAATTCATAGAGATTCTCAGTTGGCGAGCCACATGCGCCAGCTCATTCAACATTATTTACGAGACGCCACGCCGATTTCTATTTATCTCAACGTTAAGCGTGCGTATCTCGAAAAACCAAGGCTATCTGCTCAACCAGATCAAGCCGCAAAATTGGGTGAAGTGGATTGCCTCGCCCCAGAACGTAAACCTACAGAGCGGATTCGGATTCTTCTGAAGTAGCTAGGTAGACACCGCGACGACAAAGAAAGTTATCGCGCAAAAGACAAGGATAAGGTTATGACACAAGTAACGCTGACAAATTTAGTCGCCAAGTTATCGCCAGAATTAAAACGCGCATTGGAAGCCTCTGCGGGTGCAGCTATGAATCAAGGCGTTGCTGCCATTGAGCCGGAACATTGGCTGCTGACGCTATTGAACCAGCAAGACGCGCACTTAAAAACTCTGATTGAAAGTCAGAAGATCAACCAAGATCAACTTGCCAGTGAACTGGCGAATCGCATCGAGCGCTTACCAAAAGTACAAGACAGCCAACCAACGCTCAGCCATGCACTGACTGAACTTCTAAAAGACGCTTGGATGATTGCCTCCGTTAACTATGGACATGGTGAAATCATCAGCTTGCATCTCGTTCAAGCGCTGTTGCAGCAGAACGTCATGGGCGTATCGAGCAACAATCTCGAATCACTACAGAACGTGTCGACCGAGTCCCTGCAAGGTTTAATCAACAAAACGCCGGTTAAGCGAGCAACACAACAAAGCACAGGTGAAGCAAGTTCAGCCGCAAATACAGCAAGCGCGAACGACGCATTAAGCAAGTACACCATCAACCTGACTCAACAAGCGATTGAAGGCAATATCGACCCGATTTCTGGACGTAATTCTGAAGTGAGAAAAGCCATCGACATTCTTTGTCGTAAACGCCAGAACAACCCTATTTTTGTTGGTGAGCCGGGTGTGGGTAAAACCGCTGTCGTTGAAGGCTTAGCGCTGAGAATCGCAGCAGATGAAGTACCAAGTGCGTTGCAAGGCGTTCAACTCCATTCACTTGATTTAGGTTTGTTACAAGCAGGTGCCAGCGTAAAAGGCGAATTTGAAAATCGCCTGAAAGACGTCATCAACGAAGTGAAAAACAGCGATGTGCCAATCATTGTATTTATTGACGAAGCACATACGCTGATCGGCGCTGGCGGTGCAGCAGGACAAAACGATGCTGCCAACCTATTGAAACCCGCTCTTGCGCGTGGTGAATTCAAAACCATTGCCGCAACAACATGGGCAGAGTACAAAAAGTACTTTGAGAAAGATCCTGCTTTAACTCGCCGTTTCCAAGTCGTCACGGTAGAAGAGCCAAATGCAGAAGATGCCAAACAAATGCTGCGTGGCATTGCGGCTTCATTGCAAAAGCACCACGGCGCGTTTATCACTGAATCCGCGATCGATGCCGCGGTTAACCTATCTATCCGCTACTTACCTTCTCGCCAATTGCCAGATAAAGCGATCAGCCTGCTCGATACCGCGAGTGCACGTATTGCATTAACTCAAGGTGCAAAACCAGAAGTGATTGAAGCGTTGGAGCAAACCATTCGTTATCAACAAAACGAACAGTCTGCTTTAGAGAAAGAATTTGATTTGTTCGGCACAGGCGCAGAAGAAATTGCCGAATTGAAGCAAGAAATCACCACCAACCAATCTCAATTAGCGGACTACCAAACGCGTTGGGAGCAAGAGATTACATTGGTTGATGAGATTAAAGCGCTTCAACAAAGCATCACAGAAAGTGAAACGCCGGACGAAACTCAGCAAAGCCAGTTGAATGCCCTTCTCGACCAATTGCACGAGCTTCAAGGTGAAGAGCCATTAGTTAATGCGATGGTGGATGACGCGACCATTGCTCAAGTCATTTCCGGTTGGACAGGCATTCCAATCGGCAACATGATGAGTGATGAAATCGCTCGCCTATTGTCACTAGAATCTGAGCTGGATAAACGCGTTATCGGTCAAAACGTGGCGAAGCAAGAGCTGGCAAAAGCGATTCGAATCTCACGGGCAGGCTTGACCGACAATCGCAAGCCAATCGGTGTGTTCTTGATGTGTGGTCCAAGTGGTGTCGGTAAAACGGAAACCGCCATGGCGCTCGCTGAGCAACTTTACGGAGGCAGCAACGATCTCACGGTTATCAACATGACCGAGTTTAAAGAAGAACACAAAATCTCAATGTTACTTGGCTCGCCTGCCGGCTATGTTGGCTTTGGTGAAGGTGGCGTGTTAACCGAGGCGATTCGCCGCAATCCCTACTCTGTCTTGCTTTTGGATGAGATGGAAAAAGCGCATCCGGGCGTTCATGACCTCTTCTATCAAATCTTCGATAAAGGACATATCAAAGACAGTGAAGGTCGCACGGTAGATTTCAAAAACACCTTAATCATCATGACTTCTAACGCCGCTGACCAAGCGATTTGCGATGTGTGTGATGAAAACGCCGAACGCATCAGCAACGATGAGCTGCTCGAAGCAATTCGTCCCGATCTACAACGCTACTTCAAACCTGCGTTCTTAGGGCGTACCACCATCGTGCCTTATTACCCACTCAACGATGATGAGTTGGCGAAGATCACCGAAATCGCGCTAAACCGCATTCGCAAAAAACTGGCAGAACAGTATCAAGCGAGCTTTACGTGGGATGCAGGTTTTGTGGATTTGGTTGTCAGCAAAAACACCGACCCTACGACAGGTGGTCGCGCGGTTGAGCAAATCATTAACCGTTCTTTGATGCCGAAGTTGGCAGAAGAATGCATCGCGCGTCTGAGCGAACAACAACCGATTAGCCAAGTGACGGTGACCGCTGCGTCCACGCCACAGGGCTTTGAACTGGATATTCAGTAGTAACGAATCATGATGTTTAGAAGCGTACATTCACCCCATCTCGTCACCACCTCGATTCTTGTTCAAGAGGCGGCGGTCAGCTGTGGGGTGAGTCTTTTCCGCAAAATAACCAAGCTGGTTTCGTCGCTGTTTATTTTGCTTGGCGCCCTATTCTCGTTCGAAGCATGGGCGCAAGTTTGGATTGGTCCCGACCGATTACTGCTTGCGACCCACAAATGGGCACCGTACCAAACTCACCAGAATCAAAACATGGATGGGTTTGCGCTCAACCGCGTCAAATGCGCGCTGGGCGAAATGGGACAACCTTACCAACTGACCATGACGGAATGGTCTGACGCACAGCTTCACGTGCACAGTGGTCAACAGCATGGTTTTTTCGTCTCGCCGAAAACCAGAGAACATGACAGCTATGCAACGTTGTCTGCTCCTATTACGGAGCAAAAATTGCGTTGGTATTTTGGTCCGGGCGTAGAGCCTAAGCTTGATGATTTGTCAAAGTTGAACCTTAAGTTCTCGGCAGAATTTGGCTCAAGCACATGGTTTTGGCTGAAACGTAATGGATACAACGTCGTTAAGCAGCCACGAGATGCTAAGGTTTTACTAAGGCTTTTAAAACAAAGAGAAATTGACGTCGCACTGGAAGATGAACGGGTGTTTCACACGGAAATAAGCCAAGCCTCTCTTCCAAGCGATTACTTCTATTCTCAAGTATTCGAAACCAAGCCAATGGGCGTGTATTTCTCTAACCGCTTTTTGGACAAATATTCTGGTTTCTTAACCGCTTTCAACACAGCGTTGGCTAAATGCGAGGGATAACAAGTGGCGATCAGCATACATTTGATTTCTGTACCCTCTGAAGAGGTGGTGACTTCAAGAGTCATCTATCTGCCCGAGTCTGGCGGGCAGTTTGGGCGTTCTGCTTCTTGTGAAGTGGCATTGCCCGATCAATCAAAACGCATCTCGCGTATTCACGGACAAATTCGTCTCACTGAAACAGGTTATTTGGTGAAGAGCACTGGTAAGAACCCGGCTCGCCTCAACGATAAAGCCATGGTGAGAGATAAAGATTACCCACTCAACGATGGCGACATTTTAAAAATCGAAAGCTATTCGATGTTGGTATCAACACTCACGTCGAGCAAAGCGCCTGTCGAAGAGCAATCCGATGATCTCTTTGCGACCAAATTCGACCTGCAACTAGAAGACAATGTCGATTTTCTCGATGAAGGAGATATCGTCGAACCCGTGAAATCGGAAGTTCATTACTCTCACCAAAATGTAATGAGCGATGACCCCTTCTCCTCCGACCCGTTTGAAGACATCGACGATGACGAACTGGCGGATCACTTTGAAGTGGATGAGGTGTCGAAACAGCAGCAAGCAATGGAGCGTTCTACGGAGATTGAGTATCTTCCGGGAGACCACCTTCCAACGTCAGAGCTGGAAGCCTCCATCGAAAAGCTGATTACGATTACCGAGAAGAATCAACAATACCTTCGCAACCCACCGCTTGCACATGATGCTTTGTTTGATGCGTTGGACAAAACACTCGATCAGTTCCTCAACGAATTCGCGCCGAACGAACTAGAGAATCAATTTAGCGAATTTGTGTCTGGCGGACTGTTCAGTAGCAAAGACAAGAAGTATTGGAAAATCTATCGCAAGCATTTCCAACATCGACAGGACAACGGTGATTTTCGTCGTCAATTTAAAGCGATGTTTATGGAAAACATGCAAAAACAAAGCGAGGAAAGCTGATGAAGATTTGGCTAAGTTTACTCGCTTTCGCTTTGGTGGGATGTTCATCCGACCCAACACCGGTTGTGACGCAATATCAATTGGCGGTAAGCGCCGAGAAAACGATTAACCCAAGCGTTAACAACAGTACCAATCCCGTGGTAGTGCGCTTGTATCAACTGACCGATGCCCAGCAGTTTAAGCAATTGCCGTTTATCGATTTGTACAACGATGATGTGAACCTATTAGGCGCAAACTTGGTTTCGAAACAAATGCTGCCCGTAGTAATGCCAGACAGCAACAGCAAACAAACCTTAGACATCAACAAAACCACTCAATACATCGGCGTATTGGTGGAATTTGCCGAATATGATGCAAGCACGGCGACGGTAGTGACAACCACGCCTCAGGAAGAAGAACAATATATCCAGTTAAAGATCAGCGGTAACAAAGCAGCATTGCAAACCGTGACACCAGATTCACCTTGGTGGGATGTCTTTTAACTCGATTCAGTAGATAGGGAAATCTCGTGGACGCATACAAAAAAGTCGTTTGGCAAGAAGGCATGTTCATTGCCCCACAGCACTTTCAACAACAAGACAGATACACACAAAACTACGTCAGACAAAACGTCGAAACACTTGCTGGTTATGCCCCTTACTATGGTGTGACCGACTTGGTGATCAATCACGATCTACTTAAAATTGGCAAGCTTTCCGTCTCTTCTAGCGCGGGTTTGTTCCCAGATGGCACGCATTTCGAACTGAAACGCGAAGTCGCCAGAGATGTGCCGCACGGTACGATTGAGAAAATGGCTTACTTAGCGCTGCCTGTCTCTCTGCAAGGCAATAATGATTACGCCAATGATGAATCGGAACAAAGCCGCTATCTCACACGCACCATCAATGTGTTTGATACTTCAACCTCTGAAAATGCTAGTGTTGAAGTGGACGTCGCACAGCTCAATATAGCGATAAAAATCGAAGGCGAAGACACTTCGGGCTTTACCCTGATTCCTTTCGCCAAAGTATTGGAATGCAGCGAAACGGGCGAAGTGATGCTAGACCGCTCCTTTATTCCTGCGTGTTTGCATTATGGTGCATCACAGTTATTGGTTGAGCGTTTGAAAGAGATCCATGCCCTCACCTCTAACCGTGCCACCAGCTTGCTCAAACGTATTCAAGCCGGACAAGGGCAAAAGAGTCCACAGTCGATGATGCAAGATTACCTGTGGCTGCAAACACTCAACACTTGGCTTCCGTGGTTTGATTTATCTTTGTCGAATCCAAAGTTTCAAACCCATCAGCTTTATTTGGAGCTACGCAAGTTTGAAGCGCAAGTCATGGCATCTACACCCGCGATTCCAGAACCGTGTCAGCCGTTAGATTTCCATCGTCTGTATGATTGCTTTAATCCGCTTTTTTCGAATCTGCGCAATATGCTCACGCTAGTTCAACAAGACTCTGTGATTGAGTTTGTCTTCGATACGTCATTGTTTGAACGACGACGCTTGCTGCGCACGTTGGTGAAAGATGGTCACAACCTGTCCGATCGCCGATTCGTTCTTAGTGTCCGTTCCAACGTCAGCAGCACCGAGCTCAACGAATTGTTCCCTGCGGCTGCCAAACTCAGCAGCAATAACAAGATTGTCGAGATCGTGCGTAATGCCCTTTCTGGCGTGCAACTGACGCCGCTTCCTGTTGCGCCAAGCGAACTGAAACCGATGCAAGGCACAGCGTATTTTGAAGTGGATACGTCAGACCGCAATTGGTTAGAAATGATTGAAAACCGCGATGCACTGGCGCTGCACGTCGATACGCGTGTTGGCGACCTAGAAGTGATGCTGTACGCACTGAGGTAGTAAGTTATGAACTATTTGGATGAAGATACCTTAGTTTGGGACAGCAGCGAAAACGACTTCGTAAGTAAAGACACCGACATGCCAGACGTAAAATGGCATTCGGTCAACGCTGCTCAAGCCAACATGGGGTTCTTACATCATTTCGATAAAGCCGAGAATCAGCTGATCAACATCAGTTCTGAGTTACTGGCTGTCACGCTCAAGATCAACACTTTACCGGAGCCCGAAGACATCACTACGCTCAGGCATCAACTGGTGGCTTCCATCAATGAAATCAAAACCAAAGGCGCAGAGCTGACCTACCCAGTCGCCGTGATCGACAAGCTGTGTTTCTTGTATGCCGTGGTTTTGGATGAGTTGATTGTCTACACCGATTGGGGTGAGAAACGTGGTTGGGAAAACAAAACCTTACTCAGTGAACTGTTTGGTATGCGCAACGGTGGTGAGCTTTTCTTTACTGTGGCAGAGAAAGCAGCACGCCAACCGCACAAGCTGATCGACTTATTAGAAGTGGTTTATCTGTTCCTCAATATCGGGTTTAAAGGTCAGTACCGCGAAACGGGCAGCGAACAGCTAAAGAGTTTTACCTACCGCTTAGAGCAGATTTTAAGTCAATACCGACAAGCCGGTGGAATCTATTGTCATACTAAGGTTTCGGTACCTAAAACACGTAAGCCAACGCGCAAGAAACGTTACCTTGTCACCACGCTATTTTTCTTAACGGTCATTGGTTTGAGTGTTGCACTCACCTATTTCTGGTACAACAAAACCAAACCACAGCGAGCGCGAGATTTTGTTCAGCTTGGTGAGTACAGCCAGCGCTATATTGAATCTGGTCGTGCGGAAGACATCGTGTATGTCAGCACTGACGACGATTTAAAAGGCAATAAAGTCGCGGTAAATACCACTCAACCACCTCGTCCAGTTCCGAGCCAACCAAAAGCCGTGACGCCACAAGCGAAAACTTCAACGCCAGAGACGACGAGCGCTCTAGTCACGAGCCCTGCAGCGGACACTGATTGGCTGGTGCAACTTGCGACCTTCTCTAACCTTAAAAACGCCGAGAAGTTTATCGCCCAGCTGCCGACATCCAACTATCAACCTGTCGCGGATAACATCAATTCATACGTTCGCGTCATTGTTCGATGTGACAACTCAGAACAAGCGAAAACCATCAATAACTGGTATCGAGAGAATGCCAACGTCAACGGCTTAGTGGTGCATAACAAAAACAAACAAAGCGAGGTTGAGTCACGATGACGCAAGACAACCCAAACACACCAACAAGAAAAAAGGCAATCATTTGGAGCCTTGTTACCCTTCTGCTTCTGGCAATCTTAGGCGGCTTACTGACTTGGCTTGTTGCGTATCCTGATTTCTTATGGACAGGTGTCATCACGACGACCATTGTGGCACTGCTCTCTGCTGGGCTTTGCTTTTGGTTAATCAATCGCAAGGTGAAAAAGAGTCTTGAGCAAGACCAAGAACGCGCACTAATCATAAAACGATCCAAGTTACTCGCTTTCCACTTCAAGAAAATGCTCGGCGTACAAAAAGGTAAAAAGCGCTTAACCAGCCGTTACGATCAGCCGATTTATCTGTTACTCAGTGATAACCCAAGCAAAGACAAAAGCATCATCACGCAGATGGGTTACGAAGCTTATAAAGTGGATGATTTTGGCAACGACATTGAGTTTCCGATTCTATTTTGGCTCAGTGAACACTCAATTCTGATTTCCGTCAGCATGGGCGACGATCAGCAACCGCTTTACTTAAAAACACTGTGCCAATGCCTTAATAAATGGCGCCCGAGACAAGCGATTAACGGCTTGTTGCTCACCACCGAAATTGAACAGTTAGTTGGCAATAGTGAAACCCTTTCACAAAAAGCCGACCAATTGAAATCGCAAATTAAAGCATTCAATCGTTCATTTGGTTTGAACCTACCTGTCTATAATGTCCTAACCAACATGGGTCAAGTGAGCGATTTCTGTCAGTTCTTTTCTGCGTTTGATGAAGCTAGACGCAATGAAGTATTCGGCGCTACCAGCCCAGTGCAAAAACATGGTGGCATTGATGCCGATTGGTTCAATAACGAATACGACCACCTCATCGGTCAGTTAATCTCGAACATGAGCAATGCGTTGGGAGCGCAGCTCAACCAAGATTTCCGCAATGCCATTTGTGGTGCGCCATACCAATTTGGTCTGCTTAAACAGAATTTGTGGCACTTCTTACAGCGTTTGCATCGAGGTGACCAATACACAGATGGGCTCAACTTCCGCGGCTTCTACTTTACCCATAGTGGCAGTGATTTCGCACAGCATGATTTACTGGCGAACGTGGTCAATCAATCCCTTGGCAATGAGCAATATCAGCAACACCAACAAATGCCCGTTCAACAAACCTTATTTGCCCAGCATTTGATGTCTCATGTTGTGCTAAATGAAAACACTTTAGTCGGGGTTAACCGCCATAAAGAGAATTGGTTGTGGTTCAGCCAAACCGCCTACACTCTAATTTGGCTCGGTCTACTGATTGGTACACTGACGATACTCAAGCTCGACTTCGATTATCAAACCAATCGTGAAGCAAAAGCCGATGGCATGTTGGAGCGTTACAAAGAAGCGATCGCAGCACAGCCATACAGCAAAGAAGATTTGGTGGGCAACATTCCGAACCTGTACACCATGCATCGCATTTACGCGCTGTATCAGGAGCCTGAACCTTGGTATACATTGCCATTCCTACCGAATGCGACCATCAAACCAGAAGTTGAAGCGGCTTATACCAAAGAGCTACAACAAGTTTTGCTCCCTTCTATGGCACACACCATTGAGAATGACCTTTATGTGTATGTGAACTTGGAAGACCAAGCCAGAACGCTCGAATTGTTGAACGACTATCGACTGTTGTTTGATAAAAATCGCACCAACATTGAAGAGCTCAAAAGCTACTTCCTAGCAAACTTAGAGCACCAAGGCGAAGCGGACAAAACCAACGTTGCTCAGCTTAAAGTGCTGCTCGACGATGTGTTTAACCAGCACTTGGTGGCGACAACTGCCAATCAAGAACTTGAAGGGTTGGCGAAGCAAGTCATCAATCAGTCCAATATAGAGACGTTACTCTACCAACACATTTTGAACGATCATGCGTACGAGAAGCGCATCGACGTGCGTAAAGAACTTGGCTCCAACTTCAACCAAATATACCAATTCAAACCTGGCTACGTGGGTTATTTCGTTCCTTACTTGTACACACCGACTGGCTTTAACGAGCTAGATCTTTCGGTGGAATCCCCTCTTCTTATCGAAGCGTTATCCGCTTATGAGGGCATTGCAGGGCAAGCACCAAGTGCGCTAGAGATGCATAGAATCAGCCACGATTTGAAACGCATGTACCAGAACGATTACATCAACTACTGGCGTGATTTTATTAGCAGCATCGAGGTGAAAAGCATTTCTGGCTCTGAACAGTTGAATGCTAGCTTGAACGTGCTCAACAACGCCTCAAACAACCCAATGTCTAAGCTGTTTACCACCATCAGCAACTACACTTCGGTTCTTCTACCAGAGCCAAAAGATGCGAAGAAGAAGACCGATGAAGAGATTGCTGATGCTGCACAAGATAACGAGAAGAAGGAATCCGCTCGACAAATCACACTGACGTTTAATGATTTCCACAAACAAGTGACACCAGATGATCAAGGTAAGAAACCAATAGACTCCGTTCTGGAAGGTTTCGCTAACACGGCCAAATGGCTCGATCAGTTCTACAAATCCAACACGCCAGACAAAGTGGCTTACGAAACGTTATCTGCAGGTTTAAAGGCGCAAAATCCGATCGCGCAGTTGGCGTCACTAACCGACTCCCAACCACCGCTATCCGGTGAAGTGATTGACTATGTGACAGTGCAAACCAATGAATTGGTAATGAACTTAGCTCACCAATACCTTAATAGTATGTGGAACAGCGAAGTCTACCAGCCTTATGAAAACACCATCGCGGCTTTCTACCCGTTTAAGAAAAGTGCCAACAGCGACGCAAGCACAGCAGATGTTGCAGCCTTCTTTAAAACCGATGGCACGTTGGACACCTTCTATCAAACCATGTTGAAAGGCTTCTCAACAGAGCAACGTGCGCCGTTTATGTCCGGTTTACTGCCAAATACCAGCTTTGCGTTAGATCCTGCAATTTGGCTGATGTTTGATAAAGCCAAAGACATTCGCTCTGCCCTGTTTTTAGCTGACCCGAAAAACGTCGCGATTCAATTCCAGATGAAACCAATAGAAATGAGCTCGGCACTGACTGAGTTTTCCATTCGTGCTGAAAAACCGATTTTCATTTATCAACACGGTCCGATGTTGTGGACACAACAAAGCTGGAAAGGTGATTCTGTCGCGCAAGATGCACTTACGGTGCGTCTACAAAAACAAGCAACGCCGATTGCCAATGAGCAGTTTAAAGGCAGTTGGGCATGGTTCCGCTTGATTGAACCGCGCGTCACTTCAACCTCTTCGCAAAGTACCCAACTTGAGTTTGATTACAATGGCGACAAGGTTCGCTTAACGATTAAAACTCAAGGTCAGAACAATCCGTTCGTACCGAATTTCTTTGCGGGCTTTGTATTACCTGCGAGCATTTAGTGATGAACACGTTCGCCAATCAAACCCTGTTTAGAGCCTGTGGCGTTACTTATGTAGCGCCTTTGAGCGAAAACGTGTTTCAGTGCGAGCACAAACTTTATGGTTCTGTCGTCATCAAGGTAGCACGCAGCTTGGCTGAGAAACGGGCTTTGATGGCGGAAGCGGATTTTCTATCAAAATACGCATCGGATTACTGGGCGAACTTTCATGGTTACGGCTCACAAAACCACGCCGACTGGTTAATGAGCCAGTATCTGGAAGGCAAAACACTTAACGCGATAGAACCTGATTTATTACCGCAAGATTTAATAACCAAGCTTGAATTCGCTTTGCTAAATCTACACAAAACGGGTTATCTGCATGGCGATATCAAGCCACACAACATTGTCGTGACGCCGAACAACCAAGTTCGGCTTATCGACTTTGGCAGTGTGATTCGAGTTGAGGCAAAATACCCAGAGTATTCACATACAACCGTTAGCCGAGCCTATAGTGCGACCCGCCCCTCTCTGCGTATCGGTCAGGCAAGTAAGAACGATGATTTCTATGCCTTGGCAATGACCTTACTCAGCTGTCACGATCAACATCCCTTTGCCGGTCTCTCGTTACAAAAAGCGGTAGAACTGCTACCTACCCCTAACAACATTGATTTACCAACGCGATACCAGGTTCTGATACAAAAAGAGTGGCAACGAATGCGCCACTCTTTGAAGTTGTAAGGTTTAAACACTCTAAGCTCTCTGGCTTACGCATCTGAAGATTTGGACTTCAGATACTTCTCAATATCCACCTCATCTACCTGTTCGGCCGGCATAAACTTGTTGGCATAGTCACGGTAAACCCCGCTTTCTAAGAACAACAAGAACAAGTCCATATCTAAATGCTCGTCCAGTGCCATTTTGTACATGATGTCGACCGCAACACTCACTGGCTTAGCTTTTTTGTATGGACGATCCCCTGCGGTTAACGCTTCAAAAATATCCGCAATCACCAAGATGCGTTCTGGGGTGGATAAATCTTCTGCACTCAACCGACGCGGATAACCTGTGCCTTTCAACGTCTCATGGTGGGTTGAAGCATAACGCGGCACGTTACTTAACTCCGGAGGGAATGGCAGTGCCCCCAGCATTTTGATGCCACTGATCATATGCTCGTTAATTTTGAAGCGGTCTTCTGGTGTTAACGTCCCGCGCGAAATTGTCAGGTTGTACACCTCACCCAAGTTGTATTGATGTTCTGGTACTTGCACCTTAATGCCATGCTCCGGTGCACATTCCATTGGGCGAACGCGCTCGATAATATGGTCGGGCTTATCCGCCAAAAGATTTTCGACCACGGGCAGCGTCACGTCAGATTTTGGCTTAATCATTTCTTCAAATGGAGAAAGACCGAGATGATCATCGTAGTGACGCAACCAAGTTTGTTGAGCGATTTGTTTAATGCGCTCAATCTTCTCGTCACTCATGAACTCGCCACCCACATTGGCGTTGGCAACAAATCGGAAGTCTTCGTCCAATTGCGCAACTCGTTGGTCGAACTTGGCTTGCGCCTCTTCTTTTGAAAGCTCACCAGTAGATATCGATTTCCACATTTCCACTTCAGCATCTCGCCTTAGTACCTCGAAACGAGTGCGAATTTCGTTGATGCGATTGTAGTTCGCTTCTAACTTAGTGCCTTTATCAACGACGTGTTCTGGCGTGGTGATCTTGCCACAGTCATGTAACCAAGCCGCGATACGGAATTCACGTCGTTCATCGTCATTGTTGAACTTAAAGTCTTTGAACTTCCCGGTGTCGCACTTCTCTACTGCTTCTGCCAGCATCAAGCCAATTTCTGGAACGCGATTACAGTGCCCCGCAGTATAAGGAGACTTGTCATCTATCGCTTGTGCGATAAGGCGAATAAAGGCTTCAACAAACTCTTCTTGCTGTTGCTCGTGATGCTGAATCTCTTGTGTCATTTCAGTGACCGAATCGGACAAATCAGAAACTTCTTTGATACGTGTTTCGACTGGTGCTAACTGGTCAAATTCGCGATTTTTTATTTTGATGGTTTCTTTTCTCAGTGCCAAAATTGAGTTAACAATTGGCGTGCCAACCTTCCACGCCAATGGTAGTAATACCAACATCACTAACGTGGTAATTCCTATAGCTTTAAATAACCAACTAGTGACCGCATCAGTTACTACTTTACCTGGCACTACTACTGCAAAATAATCACTGGCTCCTCTCGTTGACTCAAACTTAGTCATATAAAGAAATTTCTCTTCTCCTTTAATCATCACCTTATTCATGCTTTGATGCTTGTCTTCTTGCATCGCTAATTCATAGACTTCAGGATAAGGAACAAAACTGCCACGCCACTGACGAGACGTGATCCATTTTTCTCTCAATACTTGTTTTTGTGCTGGCGTAATGGATTCTATCGCTCTATCAATAACAGTGATAATCTCACTGTCCTCTACTTTCATGTACATCGAGAATTCGAGTAATTCAGCATCCAGTACTTCAACATGTACATTGGTCAACCTCACCAAGCGCTCCATTTCTGCAAGTGTGAGATAGTTATCGACGAGATATGTTATCTCCCCCAAGTAGAGTGCCCGTTTCGCTGTATCAAGATTTGGTTGTTCAACGACGTTAAGGTCGGGGTAGCGCTCGAATAGCCATTGTTTCATACCAAAGCCAGAAACCACTCCGACCGTTTCCTGTTTTAACTCTGTTAATGAGTTCGGCATGAACACATCATCTTTAGCGGCAATAGCCAATTGGGCGGTAAAAACAGGTAAGCTTTTTACTCCTAAATTAGTTTTAACCCCGGCTACGGATTGCAATAGATCGATGTCCCCTTTCAAGTATTTATCTTGCAGTTGTCTAGAATTAAATCCATTAATGAACTCAAATTTTATCCCCGTACTTTGCTCAATGATCTTAAGGACATCTATCGCATACCCTTCTGGTTCACCACCTTGGGTGTAATCATATGGCCCCCAATCATTTTGATTGGAGACCGCTATCACTCGGTCACCATTGATTAACGATTTTACTTGCTCATTAAGTACTAGCGGTTCAGAGGCTGGAATGTCGATTTCTTTAAACAATTTGACGCTGGAAGCGATCACTTCCCCAGTGTCATTAAAAATAAACGCCTCAGCACCGTCTTCTACCTTTAAGCCTAATTCCGTTGAGATGATTTTTTCACTGATGGAGGACAACACGGTGTCAACGCCGATCACCGCACCTTTACTGCGAACAGAGTATGATTGCCCCGTAATTTTTAAATGCTGGAAAAGGTACGGTTCCGTCTTATAAACGCTATCCCTTGATGCACTCTCATACCAAGGGCGACGAGACGGATAAAAGTTGCTCTTTTGTACTGTTTGGCGAAGAAGAACCATTTCTTCAGAGTAATAAAGTGTATTCTTGAGACGCGCTTTTTCGTCTCCCGATACTTTAATGATGACCCAACGCTCCTCAGGGGTTGCGCCGATTTGCTCTCTCACAACAGGAGAGGATTCCAAATTGATAACTTGAAAAAAGAACTCATTCGGTGACGCGAAATAGATGCTGTAGAACTCTGAATTATCAATCAACGTTTGAACAAATACGCCTTGAATCTCATCAACACTGAACCGAGTATCAGTGTAATCCGCAACACTTCTTAATATTCCTGCACTACTCGTCGCACTCGCATCAATTTGTTGAATATGGTTACCAATGTCAGTCGCCGTCATGGTTAAACGAGTCAAGATATGCTCCTCTGACATCTGTTTACCGAAATAGTATTGCAAGCTGATACCAAGCAGGGCTGTCACCGCCGTAGCGAAGATGAATAAGCTACCAACGACAAATTTAATGGACAGTTTACGGGGAGTTCTGGATTTCGTTTTCACGCTCGAAAGCCCTCCAACAGATTAAAATCAACTCTGCCACCACCGAAAAAAGGGTAGCGTAAGCATACGTATTTCAAGTCTAGTACATGTTTTTCATAGACTTGTATAATGCTTCGGCTTAAATCACATTTTCGCGAATATAAAAAAGCGATACCGATGTACCGCTTTGAGTCATACTGTGTTTGAGGTATCGCGTGCTAAGTCAGGTATTTTCCTATATCAACCTGATCAATTTGTTCTTCGGGCATGAATTTCTTAGCGTATTCAAGATAAACCCCACAATGAGGTGGGCTAAATAACGAGTGTAATATCTCGGTAACTCCGAACGAAAAAAGTTAACTAACGCCTCTAAAGCTGCCATTCATAGGTTTTACCTGTTAATAGAATCGGCCATCTCAAATTTATCCTTCCTCCTTCAGCCATTAACATAACGCTTCTTTTGTGTACCTCCCCATTTTTAAGAAATCTCTATGAAACAAAAAGGATTCTCCCTGACAGAGTTAGTCGTCGCTATTGTTGTGTTGGCTATCATTGGATTATTTGCTGCACCTAAAATCATGCACATGCAACGTGAGGCTCGTATCAATACATTGGAAGCTTTCGTGGGTGCATTTCATGCCACCAATGAGGTCGTGATGACCAAGGCTAAGATTCAGGGAGTTGCTAATGCGCCTTTGGCTAAATTGTCAGATCACGACATTTACGTTCGAATGGGATCATTAGCTTTAGATGACTTCAATGTCGTTAATGCGATGGAGATCGACGGGTTTAATCTTGCCAATACAGGTTCAATTCAGACACCTTCGCTCATCGTTTATCTAGGTAAGGAAAAGTCTCTTCTACAGATAAGGGATTCTGAGTGCTTCATCAGTATTAGTCGCCCTTTCACGGCTTACGATGAAGAAGGGATTGTTTCAATGGATGAGCTGAAGGTGAACAAATTCTATGACAATTGCTAGCTTCTGGCTTCTAAGAAGTGACTTTAGAGAAATTAGAATGAAAAAGCCGAGCTTGTACTCGGCTTTTTATATGATCAACTTACGCCACTTTGTACTTGCTGATAGACAATCAAAAATAAACCGGCAAATACCGCTACGGTCAGCAAAACCTTTAACCAAAGAAACTTCATTATTATCTACTCTTCCGGTGCGTACTGCTCAAAAACTTCTTGAGCTGTCATTTTCTTGCTATGTGGTTGCAGGTCATAGTAAGCGGGCTTCTCATCGGTGAATATTTCTAAGCTTAATTTGAAATCTGGCTCATTAAATAATCCCGCAGAAAGAATGTATTCATCCGTTGCCAATAAGTGGTAATAGATATTCGTACCGCATTCCCCACAAAAACCTCGTACAGCCCACTCCGAAGACTGATAACGCTTCGGTTCAGCGCCATTAAATCTTACTCCTGGTCCGCAATGCACCGCATGTAGAGGACCACTTGACCACTTTCGGCACATATCGCAATGACAAAAGCTCACTTCATTGTGCTGAGGTGCGGCCACTTCAATAGCGCCGCATAAACAGGTTCCTTTCATCGCTGTCACTCCCTATTAAACCTCCATTATTATGGCGTTTTAAGGCGCCCAATTGATGTGACCAATCTAGTCTTTTATTAAATCCAGCCTTGGAGCCCTTTTTCATGAACTTTATGAACAAAATGTCCCTTATGCTCAATATTCTCTTTATCTACGCATTAGAGACATCACGTTAACACCTTATTAACCTTTAGCTCATCACTAGCGAGTCTCCCTACCTCGCTAGGAGAACAAATAATAAGACTCTTCAAAACAAGAGAGTCACCAACATAAGGAACGTGAAACATGTTAAAGGTACTCAAACCAACGCTCGCCGCATCCATCATTGCAGCCTCATTTTCTTTCCACGCTTTTGCTGCTGATGTTGAAAAACTCCATTTCCTAATCCCTGGTGGTGCTGGTGGCGGTTGGGATATGACAGCTCGTGGCACAGGTGATGTTCTGGTTAAATCCGACATCGTTGAGAATGTCTCTTTCCAAAATCTCTCTGGTGGTGGTGGTGGTAAAGCCATTGCGCACCTCATCGAAACCGCTGAGCGCCAACCCGATACGTTGATGGTGAACTCAACCCCAATCGTTGTTCGTTCACTGACGGGTATCTTCCCGCAATCTTTCCGAGATCTGACGCCAGTAGCCGCAACGATTGCTGACTACGGCGCTATCGTGACTTCCGCAGATTCGAAGTACAACACATGGGAAGATGTGGTCAAAGATTTCGAATCTAACCCACGTAAAGTAAAAATCGCTGGCGGTTCTGCACGAGGCTCGATGGATCATTTAGTCGTTGCAGCTGCATTTAAAGGCGAAGGTTTTGACGCACGTAAAGTTCGCTACATCGCGTATGACGCTGGCGGCAAAGCAATGGCAGCGCTTCTATCTGGCGAAACACAATTGCTTTCAACCGGTCTTGGCGAAGTGCTAGAGATGTCGAAATCTGGTCAGGTAAAAGTACTGGCGATTACGGCACCAAAACGTCTAGACGCAGCACCAAACATCCCTACCCTGAAAGAATATGGCAATGAGACTGTATTCGCGAACTGGCGTGGTTTCTTTGCCGCTCCTGGCACAAGCCAAGCCAAGCTCGACGAATGGAACGCAGCTCTGAGCAAGATGTACAAAACGGACGAATGGCAAGTTGTTCGTGACCGCAATGGTTGGATTGACAACTACAAAGCGGATAAAGAGTTCTTCGCGTTCCTAGAAGAACAAGAGCAGCAAATGGGCGATCTAATGCGCGAGTTAGGTTTCCTGAAGAAGCAATAACTCCCATCCGAGTTTATGGGGTTAGCTATCCCTAGCCCCAGTTGTATTTGCACTCTAATTTCACCGTATATGGGCATTGTCGATAATCGACAAGTAAAAACTCCTTTGTTTATTGATTGGTAAACACTAAGTAACTCGACTAGCAGCGATGCGCTTAATTGTTAATGACTTAATCCTTCTTCATTAACGCCCATATACGGTCTTTTCCTGTTGTTCTAGGAGTTGGATATGTCTCATTCAACCAATGTTTTTACCAAAGAGAATTTGCTGTGCCGTGATCGTGTCGGT
The DNA here is from genome assembly GCF_030248375.1 of Vibrio sp. B181a. NCBI lineage: Bacteria > Pseudomonadati > Pseudomonadota > Gammaproteobacteria > Vibrionales > Vibrionaceae > Vibrio > Vibrio sp. B181a. The sequence goes on from NZ_JAHGAD010000024.1 coordinate 40,783, forward strand.
GCGATGATCTTTTTGTTGTTTTGCCTATGCTATGGCTACCAAACCACGCAAATCCCTCTCTTTCCCGGGGATGAATACGAACCCTTCACGGCTCGCACCTTACCGACCATTCTGACCTACGTTGGGATTGGTTTAGCATTAATGCTATTGGTCACTGGTCAGCCCGATAAACAAAGCGGCGCTGTAATATCATTCAACTGGAAATTGCTGATCGCGTTTTTAGTTTTGATGGCGCTTTATGGTCTGGGTTTGACTTACATCGGCTTTATATTAGCGACAGGGTTCTTCCTGCTTGCGGGCTTTTACCTTCTTGGCGAAAGACGTAAATCGGTGTTGTTCGGCGCCTCATTCCCGTTCGTTATCGCGTTTTACTTGTTGCTCACTCAAGGTCTGGATATCTACCTTGAGCCTGGTCTGATTTTCACCATCTGGTAGTCAAAAGAAAGGACTGAATTATGTTAGATGGAATTCTACAAGGTTTATCCACCGCCGTGATGCCAATGAACATCATGATGGTGATTGTTGGCTGTTTTGTCGGTACATTTATCGGCATGCTACCGGGGCTTGGTCCTATTTCTGCCATCGCTCTGATGATCCCTATCACCTATGGTTTGGATCCGTCGTCGGGTCTGATTCTGATGGCAGGTGTTTACTATGGTGCGGTATTTGGTGGTTCAACTTCTTCTATTCTTATCAACGCGCCGGGTTGTTCTTCAACCGTAGTCACCGCGTTTGATGGCTACCCAATGGCACAGAAAGGACAAGCAGGTAAAGCACTTGCGCTGGCGGCTTACTCTTCTTTCACTGGTGGTACGCTTTCAGCAATCATGCTGCTTGTGGCGGCACCAGCATTGGCTAACGTCTCGTTAAGCTTCCAATCTTCAGACTACTTTGCGCTAATGCTTCTTGGTTTATCCGCAGTGGCTGCTTTCGCTGGCAAAGGACAAGTGATCAAAGCATGGATGATGACCATTCTAGGTTTGATGTTGTCTACTGTCGGTATTGATAAAGGCGTCGGTGTTGAACGCTTCACCTTTGGTCTAACAGATTTGATAGATGGCTTTAGCTTCCTATTGTTGGCGATGGCGACCTTTGCGCTTGGTGAAACGTTGATGGGGATTTTGAAACCATCTGAAGACACACGTGATGAGGAACAAGATAAGCTGAGTAACATTGGTTCGATGAAAGTCACCAAGGAAGAAATCAAAGAAGTAGCACCGGTTTCTATTCGCTCTTCAATCCTTGGCTTCTTTACTGGTGTTCTCCCGGGCGCAGGTGCAACCATCGCCGCCTTCTTAAGTTACGGCATGGAACGTAATCTGGCTCCAAAGGATAAAAAAGAACAATTTGGTAAAGGCAGCATCCGAGGTTTGGTGGCTCCAGAGTCAGCGAACAACGCGGCATCAAGTGGTTCTTTCGTTCCTCTTTTGACTCTTGGTATCCCGGGCTCTGGTACAACCGCCATCATGCTAGGAGCGTTAATCGCATACGGTATTCAACCGGGTCCTCGCCTGTTTGTTGAGCACCCAGATGTGTTCTGGTCGGTAATTATCTCCATGTACTTCGGCAACATTGTGTTGGTGATTCTTAACCTGCCGCTGATCCCATACATCTCAAAGCTGTTGGCCGTACCAAGAACCGTGTTGTTGCCAATGATTCTGTTCTTCTCTATCACCGGTGTGTATCTGGTTTCTTTCAACACCATGGACGTGTTTGTGATGTTACTTGTGGCAATGGCTGCCATCGCGCTGAGGCTGGCAAACTTCCCTCTCGCGCCGCTGTTGCTTGGCTTTATCCTTGGTGGATTAATGGAAGAGAATCTGCGTCGTGCATTGATGATTTCCGACGGAGAACTGAGCTTCCTATGGGAACGCCCAATCACACTGACATTCACAGTGCTTGCGGTATTGGTACTTGGCAGTCCACTGCTTGTAAAACTCTTTCAAAAGCTTAAAGCGCAACCAGTAAAAGTTGAACAATAAGCATTCTATCTCTCCCTCAAGATAGACCTTTGAAACCAAGCCACCCTATGCGGTGGCTTTTTTCTTGGACTAATCGCTACTTTATTTCTTTGGGTGAGTTGCGTAGTGTTAACAGTTCAGAAACAAAAAATTATAAAAACAAAAAGGACTTTTTATGCTGCTGGAATTTGCTCTCTTATTTGCTGCAGGCGTCGTTGGTGGGATCATGAACTCCGTCGCCGGTGGTGGTAGCTTCATTACCTTCCCTGCATTAATGGCAGTTGGCGTGCCTCCCATCATGGCGAACGCGACGAATACTTATGCTTCTTGCGCAGGTTACATCAGTGGTGCAGTCGGCTTTCGCGAAGAAATCATGAAGAACAAGCAAGAGTTGGCTTTCACTATCTCTTTCAGTTTGATTGGTGGCGCTGTCGGTGCTTACCTTCTGTTGAATACGCCAGAATCTGTTTTTCTTGAAGCGATTCCATGGCTACTGTTATTCGCAACCGTACTGTTTTTAACGGGCTCACGCATGACTGCGTTGATTAAGTCTCTGACCAAGGAGACTAAACACGCGGGCATTTTAGGCGTAATTGCTTTGAGCCTGCTTTTGGTTGGCGTCTCTGCTTACGGTGGGTTCTTTAACGCGGGACTAGGCGTGATCGTATTAAGTTATTTAGTGGTTGCAGGGCACCAAGACATCAACTTCATGAACGGGCTTAAGCTGCTGGTTTCGACCTGTGTTTCCCTGATTGCCATCGTGATTTTTGTTGCTAACGGTTCAATCGATTGGACCAAAGGCAGCGTTGTTATGGTTGGTACGTTAGTGGGCGGCTACTTGGCAGCGCGTGTATCTCGACAGTTGAATCCCAGCCACGTAAAAGGCTTTGTCGCCCTCTCTTCTATCGCGATTACCATTTACTTCTTCGTAGATGTCTATGCCTAACTCAATACCCGATATAACCAAAGCTAAGCGCTAATAACAAACAAAAACGCCATCGAAAATTACGATGGCGTTTTTATTAGTTCGGAGTGAGGTTACTTAATCAAACCCACTTCTTTGTAGTACTTCTCAGCACCTGGGTGAAGCGGCGCAGATAGACCATCTTTCACCATTTCTTCTTTCTTCAAGTTTGCAAATGCTGGGTGTAGACGGCGGAAGTCGTCAAAGTTTTCGAATACCGCTTTCACGACGTTGTAAACTACTTCATCTGGCACTGCCGTTGAAGAAACAAACGTTGCACCCACACCAAAGGTTTGTACATCGCTTTCTGAACCGCGGTACATACCACCCGGTACATTTGCAATGCGGTAGAAGCTGTTGTCTGCGACAAGTTTATCTACTTGCTTGCCTGCAACAGTCACGATGTTGCTGTCACACGATGTGGTTGCTTCTTTAATCGCACCACTTGGGTGACCCACTGTGTAGATCATCGCATCTATCTTGTTATCACATAACGCTTTAGACTGTTCGGATGCTTTCAGCTCAGACACCAATTTGAAGTCATCATTCGTCCAGCCGTACTCTTTCATTAGCACTTCCATCGTGCCGCGTTGACCAGAGCCAGGGTTACCGATATTAACGCGTTTACCTTTCAAATCATCAAACGATTTAATGTTTGCATCTTTACGAGCCACAACGGTGAACGGTTCTGGGTGAACGGAGAACACAGCACGAAGCTCTTTGAATGGTCCTTTATCTTCGAACTTACTCGTACCGTTGTAAGCATGGTACTGCCAGTCTGACTGAGCGATACCAAGGTCTAGCTCACCTGCGCGAATAGTATTGATGTTGTAGATAGAACCACCGGTACTTTCTACCGAACAACGAATGTTATGGTCAGCACGTGACTTATTTACCAAACGACAAATTGCACCACCCGTTGGGTAGTACACACCAGTTACACCGCCCGTACCAATGGTCACGAACGTATCTTTAGCAGAAACTGAAAAACTTGTACTTAGTGCAGCCAGAGAAGCCGCGACAGCAATTTGCTTGAGCTTTAACATTGAACGTCCTTATTTTTCCTTTGTTTATGGCCAAATAAGTATAGCAACCGTTAACAAGTTGATAACGTCCGAGATCACATCCTGAGAAGAAGAACCCGAGGCTAGAAGGCATTGATCAGTAAGAAAATATGAATGCTCCTCTGCCCCACCACAAAAAGTAAAGCCTCGAAGAGTTCGAGGCTTTGTTCATCACTGCTTTTCTTGTTGCCTTGAAAGGCAATAGATTTAGAAGAAGCCTAACGGATTGACGTCATAGCTAATGAGTAGGTTTTTCGTGTTTTGGTAGTGATCAAGCATCATCTTATGGGTTTCACGGCCGATACCTGATTTCTTGTATCCACCAAACGCAGCGTGTGCAGGATATGCGTGATAGCAGTTAATCCAAATACGACCTGCTTCGATGTTTCGCCCCATGCGATAAGCAAGGTTTTGGTCTCGCGTCCACACACCCGCACCCAAGCCATATTCTGTGTCATTGGCAATCGCTAGTGCTTCCGCTTCATCTTTGAAGGTGGTCACTGCGATGACCGGGCCAAAGATCTCTTCTTGGAATACGCGCATCTTGTTGTGACCTTGTAACAAAGTCGGTTGGATATAGTAGCCTTGCTCCAAGTCGTTTTCTTGTTTCGCTACATCGCCACCAAACACGACTTTCGCGCCTTCTTGACGTCCGATTTCTAGGTAACTCAGGATCTTGTCGAACTGCTCTTGTGAGGCTTGAGCGCCAACCTGAGTATCGGTATCGAGTGGGTTGCCCTGCTTGATTGTCTGCGCGCGCTCTGCAACTTTAGCGATAAACTTGTCGTACACAGACTCATGCACTAACACACGTGATGGACAGGTACACACTTCTCCTTGGTTGAAGAACGCAAGTAAAGTACCTTCAATACACTTATCTAAGTATTCGTCTTCGTGATCAAACACATCTGGGAAGTAGATATTTGGAGACTTACCACCAAGTTCAACCGTCGATGGAATAAGGTTCTCTGCCGCACATTTCAGAATATGGTTACCGACTTCCGTTGAACCCGTAAATGCCAACTTAGCGATTCGGTTACTGGTCGCCAGTGCTTGCCCTGCTTCTGAGCCAAAGCCATTGACTACATTCACCACGCCAGCAGGCAGAAGATCACCGATTTTCTCCATGAGAACGAGTATCGAAGTCGGCGTTTGTTCGGCAGGTTTAAGTACTACACAACAGCCCGCGGCCAAAGCTGGAGCCAACTTCCAAGCCGCCATCAACATTGGGAAATTCCAAGGGATGATCTGCCCAACTACCCCAATCGGCTCAGGGAAGTGATAACTTGCGGTATGCACATCTAACTCAGCCGCACTGCCTTCTTGAGCACGGATACAACCTGCGAAATAGCGGAAGTGGTCGACGACCAAAGGCAAGTCTGCGGCTAACGTTTCACGAACGGGTTTGCCGTTTTCCCATGTTTCTGCCACAGCCAATTCTTCAAGATGTTGCTCAATGCGATCGGCAATCTTGAGTAGGATGTTCGAACGTTCAGTCACACTGGTTTTCGCCCATTGCGCTCTTACGCCATGTGCAGCATCCAGTGCAAGATTGATGTCTGCTTCTCCAGAACGAGCCACCTTACAATACGCTTGGCCATTGATTGGCGATGTATTGTCAAAGTATTCACCACCCGTTGGTTTTACCCATTCACCACCGATGTAGTTGTCGTAATGCGATTTGAAATTAACGATGGCATTTTCACTACCTGGCTGTGCATAAATCATAACTCTTCCTTTTGTTCTCATTCAGTTTTTTGTTTTAAACAACCGAGTGTTCAACTCAGTTGTGTTGTTCACTTCATTACTCAAGTCACATGCCAACAATGCGCGTCTTGTTGTTAATCAAATGTAAAACTATGATTACCAAGCGATAACAAACCAAGTGAGTGACGTTTGAGCGGATGTATGGTGTGAACACCAGTGTTCAAGTGTTCCAAAATGGCACACCCTCACTGTGACAAAATGGTACAGTCATGGAACTTCAACACATTACCAACAGCAATTGGCTTTCCACCTCATGGGACAGAAGTGAGCAAGCCGGTTTAAAACAGCGACGTCGGCCAGACGATATTCGTGTAACTTCCGCGTTTCTTGAAGACAGACGCCACCAGCTCAATTTCTTGATCGATGCGGTAAAACAATTCGCTCTTCCCTTGTTTAACCAGTTGTTTGCGCACAGCGACAGTCGCCTAATATTGACCGATGCGGAAGGCGTGATCATCGGTAGCTGGGGACAACCTAAATTCCGCGAAAAGTTGACCGAGATTGCACTCAGTTCTGGTGCATGCTGGCAAGAAAAGCTCAAAGGTACGAATGCCATTGGTACTGCATTAGTGGAAGCAAAGCCGGTCTCTGTGATTGGAGACCAACACTTCATACAACATCACCGTTTCATCAGTTGTTCGGCAAGCCCTATCTTTGATCATTTGGGTAACTTGATTGGGGTTCTCGACATCACTAGCGAACAAAAGAAGCATGACTTTTCAACGCAGGTCTTAGTGCAAAACATGGTTCAACAAGTGGAGAACCAACTACTCAACCAAATCCCTCAAGGGCACATTCGAGTTGATTTAGCTTGTGAGCAAGGTTTACTGAATAGCGGTTGGCAAGGCATCATCATCGCCAATGAAGAGGGTCAGATTCTGGCTCATAACCAAGTTGCCTCACAACTGCTGGATCAAACCAACGTTGTTGGACAGCAACTCGCCTCCATACTCGACGATTCTGCCAGTAACCAATCTTTAGTCTTCAAAACTCAGCCACTATCGGAGCGAAAAACATCATCTCGAGCCATTTCTGCCTCGAATGACCTGCATTACGGTGACACAACCGTCGAGCACTGCTGGCAACAAGCCAATCGCGTAATCGACAAAGACATTAGCTTGTTGATCCTTGGCGAAACAGGCGTAGGCAAAAATGAGTTCGTTAAAGCTCTGCACAAAAACAGTCAGAGAAAAAACGGTCCCTTGGTTTCCGTGAACTGCGGCGCGCTACCAAAAGACTTGGTCGAATCCGAACTGTTTGGTTATGTCGCAGGTGCCTTCACCGGAGCAAGCAACAAAGGCTACCAAGGTAAGATCCGTCAAGCACACAAAGGCATCTTGTTCTTAGATGAAATCGCCGACTTACCATTAGAAGCGCAAAGCCGACTGCTGCATGTGCTCCAAGACAAAACCGTGTTGCCTGTCGGCTCAAACCAAACCATCCAAGTGGATACACAAATCATCGCCGCAACACACAAAGACTTGGAGCTATTGGTTGAGCTAGGTGAGTTTCGTCAGGATCTTTATTACCGTTTGAATGGATTAATCGTTGAGCTGCCTCGTTTCCAAGAACGTAGCGACAGACAAGCACTGATTGAGAACATTCACCGTCGTCACGCCGAGTCTGAACAAAGCATTTGCCCTCACCTGCTGTCATTAATGTTGGGCTACGGTTGGCCGGGGAATCTGCGTGAGCTCGACAGCTTGATAAAAGTGTCAGCCTTGATGGCGCAAGGAGAAACGCAACTCGAGCTTAGCCACGTACCGAGCCATCTTGCAAAGAAACTGAGCCAAACAAACGTTATCGAACAAGTGGATACGTCAGAAACCAGAGACATGCGTACGACTGTGGAAGATAAGTTGGTAAAAACCTACCAAGCAAACCAAGGCAACATCAGTAAAACCTCACGCATGTTGGGTCTGAGCCGCAATACCATTTATCGCAAGCTCAAGAGCCTTGGCATGCTGAAATGATGAAATGTGGGAGAGAAAAAAGAGCACCTCTTTGGGTGCTCTTCTCATTTTGAAACCTAGCCTTACAGTCCGCCTTCTTGCTGCGCCTGTTTTACTAATGCCTGACGTTGAGTTTCCGTTTCTGAATTCACTTTCTGTTCCTTGTGCGTTTCCTGATCCAAATCTGCCGGAATGAAAACAAAGTACTTGTTAAGAGTCATCGTAAGAACCTCAATTTATAGTGTTAAGTCACCTTCTTGGTAAATGTAAACAACACCAGCAAAAACGACTTATGCCGGTTCCTTGTTGTAGGTTTCAAAAAATAGAGGATGTTCGACCATCAAACATCCTCCATATGCAACCTAATTATAGGAGGAGTTCAGAGGCTTACCTAGCACTCTTTATCACCTTTTTACGCAATCTTAGATTTGATATCGGTATTGGTAAAACTCTTACTTTGAGCTAACCCCATGTCACAAAAGAGAAATTTGTTGGCGATTATGTTGGAACAGAGGATGAGACACGTTGATACTTAAAGCTCAATGTTTTGAGGTACTAACTTCGTGAAAAATACCATTGATTTAAATCTGTATCGCTTTCTTTATCTGCTCAGTCAGCAAAAGTCACAGGCAAAAGTGTGCCATACACTCGACATCAGCAAGGCCACGTTCACCCGGCAACTGGCTGAATGCCGCCAGCGATTTGATAACGAACTGTTCAATGCAGAGAAAGGCATTTATACCCCAACCCTGCTTTGCCAACAGTTATGTGAAGCGATAAGCGAGCCGTTAGAGCAACTTGAGCAATTACCACAGTTGGCAAAAACCTTTAATGCGAACCAACACTCTAATGAGTACGTCTTCAGCATCATCAACCCTCTTTCTGGCATGTTAACGATTCCCTTGGTTACCGCCCTTACCACAGATGAACAAAAGCCTAAGATCGCCTTTATTGATTGGTCGATTGAAAGCATAGAAAACCCTAAACGCGGCGCTGTCGCGATTGGGATTGGTGGTTTTCCTAATGAGCTCAACGAGAGAATGGTAGAACGTAAGGTGGCTTCCGTTCCCATCTTTGCGTATGTGAACGCTCAACACCCTCTTCACCAACAAACCGAACTTGAACTCAGTGACATTGAAAACCTTGAAACGGTGCGAGTCTCCATGGGTTCGCTCGATGTGAGCGCTTATTACGAACGAATGCGTAAATTGACGGGAGTGAATCTAGAGCAGAAGAATTTCCTGCGTTATCAGTTGCGATACATTCACTCTACTTAAAGTTAGGAATCAATTCTGATGCTCGCTACAATCAAAATTGCCGACACACCTTTTTATGCAATGAAACTCACAATAAATCTCTATTAAAAACTGTCTACCAGGTCAATATTTAATCTTTTTTGAGAAATCTTTAGCCTACTTTTTGGGTATATTTCGAGCAAAATAGAGACAATATAAATGCGGAGTGAAAACACTCTGACTCTACCCACTAAGCTCTGGGAGGCGTTATGAAAAGTAAAAAATTAGGTCATGTGATGTCATTCAGCAGAATGTTTTCCTTCATTGCCTTTCTGACAGCCACATTCGCTTGGGTATTAAGTATGTATGCCCTCTTTACAGTATCTGTTGTGGCGCTCTTCGTCAGCGGACTACTCTACTTGAATGACAAATTCGGTCCCCACCACAAACGCAATACAAAAGAAAAGAGCGCTTAAGCGCTCTTTGAGTTTCTTTCTATCACCCATCCGAATTGGTGCTCATATTCTCCTTGATGTACCTATCGATTCTCTCTAACTCGTGATAGTAGCCATACATTCCGAGGCGATTAATTTCTGGTTCACCGCAATATCTTTGTTCTTTCACCATAGCCTCAACAAACATTCCGCTTGATGCAAGCGTAAAGGGTGGGCATGCCGAGTAGCCGTTAATCTCTGCGATGTGTTGTAATCGCCCAAACTCAATAAGTCTTCCTGGAATGGCAACGAGTAAAGCAATTGCAGTTGCGCAGCCTATCCATTTAACAGATATAGCCGAGGATTTAAAAATAACACGAGAGGCCATAAATAACGTTAAAGTAGGCATTAAGATCAAACCACTAACGCTAACCATATGGGATGTATTTACATATATGACTGAAAAGTTGCGGCCTATTTGATGCTGCAGAGATTCCAACGTTACATACTCATATAAACGATAAAATGAGAACACGCCCAATAAAATAAACATTCCCAAAACCAAAGCCAAATACACTGGGTGCTTCTGTTCTATCATAAGAAAATCGCCTTGGTGGTAGAGCGTTGGAACTGGCTTATCGATTTCCGACTTACAATATCTTCATCTATACCATCAACTGCTAGTTTGGCATTCTTTTCGAAGTACGCGTCAAGAGCTAAGATTGCCTTCTCTTTCAACTCAAATTTTCCTTCCAAAGAGTTTAGTAGCTCTCCAGTAACGAAAGCTACAGCAATACCAATTCCTATCGGTATTAGCACAACTCCTGTAATACTCATGAGAGCAGTTCCAGCTATGTACCCCGCTAAAGCAGAAATTGAAGCTTTTAAAACATCAGAACTAACGCTAGCAATCCAATTACTGAACAAAAAGTCTTTTTTAAAGGCTAGTTCCAAAGTTCGATAGGGAACTGAGTATATAACCGTCAAAAATACTCCGCCTTTAGCACTCGATCTCAAACCCGCTTGCCCAATGCCTAAAGCCAAAATTTTGGCATTATTTAAAAGATAACGCGTGCCTTTAACTATGCTTCTAAGCCTGTGATTTCCTTTAAAAGTGATGTAACTTTTCGCCCCCTTCTTTGTAATTTCATACTTACCGTTAATAGCACCACCTTTATGTAGATCTTCTGCAAGTACATAGAATGCAGCAATGTCGTGCATCAAGCTACCTCGTGAGCTGATAAACTCGGCTATGCCCATCGCTGTTGCTAGATCTCTTATCTGTTGATCCGTTAGACCTTTAAATTTCTTTTCGAAAACCCATAAATCAACAAATGCTCTACTTTCTAGCACATAAATATCTATTTCATTTTCTCTTATCTTTTTCAGACAGCTATCTCGCTGTACCTTATTTCTCTCGCTCAAACACTGAAATCTATCGCTTGCCACATGCTTACTCCCAAACCTGATGTTGAGAAGTATTTTAAGGAGAGTGCTGAAAGGTTCTTCTACATTTGTGAGAACTGCGTTTGACTTCAAATCATTGTGAAACTGTTAGTTTTAGTAGTATCTCTCTCATGAATTGCAGGTAATAAAAAAGGATGCCACTTGGGCATCCTTTTGCTTTGATCAGTTTACTGACTGCGGATTAAACGTCGTAAGTTGTAGACGCTGTGTCGCCGCCTGTACCAGTCCAGTTTGTGTGGAAGAATTCACCACGTGGACGGTCAGTACGCTCGTAAGTGTGAGCACCGAAGTAGTCACGTTGAGCTTGAAGCAGGTTCGCTGGTAGACGAGCTGTTGTGTAACCGTCTAGGAAAGATAGCGCAGAAATCGTACATGGCATTGGGATGCCAGACTCTAGAGATTTCGCTGCTACTTTACGCCATGCTGCTAGGCTGCCTTGTAGGATGTTTTTGAAGTACTCGTCAGAACCTAGGAATGCGATATCTGGGTTCGCTTCGTACGCATCACGGATGTTGCCTAGGAACGCAGAACGGATAATACAACCACCACGCCACATTAGTGCTACGTTACCGTAGTTTAGGTCCCAGCCGTTTTCGTTAGACGCTTCGCGCATTAGCATGAAGCCTTGAGCGTAAGAGATGATCTTAGATGCTAGTAGCGCTTGACGTAGTGCATCAACCCACTCTTGCTTGTCGCCTTCAACTGGAGTGATTGTCTTACCGAATAGAGACTCAGCTTCAACACGTTGGTCTTTCAGTGCAGATAGACAACGAGAGAATACAGATTCAGAGATAAGCGTTAGTGGAATACCTAGGTCTAGTGCGTTGATACCAGTCCATTTACCAGTACCTTTTTGGCCTGCTGTGTCTAGGATCTTCTCAACTAGAGGCTCGCCGTCTTCATCTTTGTAGCCAAGGATGTCAGCCGTGATTTCAACAAGGTAGCTGTCTAGCTCAGTCTTGTTCCAATCAGCGAATACTGCTTGCATCTCGTCTGCAGACATACCAAGACCGTCTTTCATGAACTGGTAAGCTTCAGTGATAAGCTGCATGTCACCGTATTCGATGCCGTTGTGCACCATCTTAACGAAGTGACCAGCACCGTCGTTACCAACCCAGTCACAACATGGCTCGCCAGCGTCAGTTTTTGCAGAGATACCTTGGAAGATAGGCTTAACCGCTTCCCAAGCTTCAGCCGCGCCGCCAGGCATGATTGAAGGACCAAAACGTGCACCTTCTTCACCACCAGAGACACCAGTACCAATGAAGTGAATGCCTTTCTCACGGCAGTGTGCTACGCGACGGTTTGTGTCTGGGTAGTTAGTGTTACCACCGTCAATGATGATGTCGCCTTCGTCTAGAAGCGGGATTAGGTTGTCGATGAACGTGTCAACAACGTCACCTGCACGAACCATAAGCATCACTTTACGTGGCGTTTCTAGCTTCTCTACTAGTTCTTCTAGAGAGTATGCACCGATGATGTTTGTGCCTTTCGCTGGACCTTCCAGGAACTCGTCTACTTTTGCAGCAGTACGGTTGTGAGCCACAACTTTAAAGCCGTGGTCGTTCATGTTAAGGATAAGGTTTTGACCCATTACAGCAAGGCCGATTACACCGATATCACCTTTCATTGTTTCTCTCCAATTGTCTTTTATTCGACCAGCGGCCGTATTAAACGATTTTTGCCGCTGCGTCTAAATCTAAATACCATTCCGTCAGACCCGCTTTCGCTTGGATCTTCGCTGCCGGATATGGAAGTACGCGTGCTGGTGAGCTGTTAATCTCTTCGATAATGTCTGCTTTACCAGCGCCAAGTACCAAGTAACTGATGCGCTTCGCTGCTTCTAGTACGCGTGCCGTTTTCGATACACGAATTTGACCAGACTCAGGATGAGAAGCCAATACTGATAGGTTCTCATCATCGTAGTTTGTCTGACCTGGGAACAGTGATGCGGTATGACCATCTGCGCCAACACCAAGCAAGATCCAATCAAACACAGGAGTGCCATTTTCAGTTGGAATCACTTCTGCCATCTCTTTCGCAAAGCGCTGTGCTTCTGCTTTTGGCTCTTCTTCACCACGGATGCGGTGGATGTTCTCAGCAGGAATATTCACCTGTGTAAATAGTAGAGCATTCGCTTCGCCATAGTTACTTTCTGCATCATCAGGCGCAACACAGCGTTCATCACCCCACCAGAAGTGTAGGTTTTGCCACTGAATTGACGTCGCGTAAGCTTCTGATGCTAGTAGCTTAAACAGCATTTTTGGTGTGCTGCCGCCAGAAAGAGAGATGTGAACAGGTCGGCCCATTTCGCTAAACGCTTTCATGTCGTTAGCAAGGCTTTCTACTACCTGCTCTGCTGTTTGGTAGATCTTGTGGTTGATCATAGTTCGCAGTAGTCCGTATCTGTTAGGTTTTTACAAGGGAAACGCCATGCGCGGTTAGCTCGCTGTAGCAAGTCGTCCGCTTCTTTTGGTCCCCATGTACCACACGCGTATCCGAATAGCGCTTGTGGGTCTTGCTTGAAATCTAGAATCGGTTGCACGTATTTCCAACACGCTTCAACCGCATCGCTACGAGCAAATAGCGTTGCGTCACCGTTTAGGGCATCAAGAAGTAGACGCTCATAAGCAGTTAGCATTTGGGTTTCTTGCAGGTCAGCGTAGTGGAAGTTCATTTTCACTTCCTTTGCTTTAAAGCCTGCGCCCGGCTCTTTCAGACCAAAGCTCATTTGGATGCCTTCGTCTGGCTGAATACGAATAATCAGCTTATTCTCTGGTGCGTTTTGACCAAACACTGGGTGTGGTGTCTGTTTAAAGTGGATAACCACTTCTGTCACGCGAGTCGGTAGACGCTTACCTGTACGTACGTAGAAAGGCACGCCATTCCAACGCCAGTTGTTGATGTAAGCTTTCAGGCCGATGTAAGTCTCGGTACGAGAATCGTCTGCTACCCCGTTCTCTTCACGGTAACCCGGAAGGTGCTGACCACGAACATCCGATGCTGTGTACTGACCCAATACAAGGTCGTTACGCAGTGCGTTCTCATCCAGTGGTTTAAGACACTGAAGCACTTTAACGACTTCATCACGCATCGCGTCAGCATTGATCTGTGCAGGTGGCTCCATACCAACCATTGCTAGCACTTGTAGCAGGTGGTTTTGGAACATATCGCGTACTGCACCAGATCCGTCGTAGTAACCACCACGCTCTTCCACGCCTAAGAATTCTGCGCCTGTGATTTCCACGTAATCAATGAAATTACGGTTCCACAGTGGTTCAAACATCGCGTTAGAGAAACGTAGGACAAGTAGGTTCTGAACCGTTTCTTTACCTAGGTAATGGTCGATACGGTAGATCTGATGCTCTTGGAAGTGCTCGTGGATTTCTTTGTCCAACGTGCGTGCTGATTCAAGGTCATAACCGAATGGTTTCTCGATGATCAGGCGTTTCCAGCCATCTTCCTCATTGTTCAGACCGTGTGCTGCAAGGCTTGCAGGGATCACGCTGTATAGGCTTGGTGGCGTCGCAAGATAGAAAAGCGTATTACGTTGTTCGAATTGGTATTCGTCTGCCAGTTGGTCTAAACGAGTCGCCAACTTGCTGTAATCTTGTGTGTCAGAAGTATTGATTGCTTGGTAATGCAGGTGGTTGATAAATGCATTAAGCGTTTCTGGCTCGGTTTTCTCCATTTCCTGAAGCGATTTCTTCAGCTTTTCTCGGTAAGAATCGTCGCTGTATTCAGTACGACTAACGCCAAGAATGGCAAAATTCTCTGGAAGCTGTTTGTTCGCATAGAGGTGGTATAGAGCAGGAATCAACTTACGATATGTAAGATCACCTGAAGCACCAAAAATAACGATGCTGCTGTTTTCTGGTATTACCATCATCTTTCCCTTAAAAACGAGGTACTTATTGTGTGCCCGGATACGGCTAAAGGATTGAGCCAACCCTATCAATGGCACCCCAAAATAGAAAATTGGTCTTACCTATTACGTTGATAGGTAAAGCCTATAGACCTAAATCTCTGCAACAACTGAGCACCTTAACCATAGTCAGGATTTCACCAATTACAGCGCATTTAGGACGCTTATGTCTCTAGAGTACAACATTGCACTCTCTGGAGGAGATTTCCGACACGGGGGCGTATTGTCTACGACTATTTGATTTACATCAACACTTGCTGGTGCAAACGTTTAAATAATTTACACAAAGAACAGTAAGGTACTGAATATTAAAAAGTAATCATCATTAGCCTGAAAGTTATAAAATTTAAGCAAAAACTCTAAATTGGAGGATAATTGCTCAAATTTGCAATCCATTACATAAGTAGTGTGCGTTACGTGGAGTTTACCGTTCAATCGCTTTATTGCTGAGAGTGAGACTTGAGAAGGCTGAACCGAGTTTTCTATCGGTTTGAAGATAAAGAATGAGCAGCATGTGCTAGAAAACAAAACGGTGGCTGAATAATCGCCACCGCCTAATCACCTATTTACACAATAAATATTCGCTGTTTTTATAAACAACACATATTAACGCGTCACTTTTTTATAGCAGCGCTCAGGTCGCCCTACTGTTCCATAGTTTAAGTCGGCTTCCAGTTCACCTGAACTAATCAGGTATTCCAGATAGCGTCTCGCGGTCGTGCGGCTAGCACCAATCTTTTCACCCGCTTCATCTGCGGTAAACATCACTTCCCCACCAAACAAAGCGCGTATCTTATCCAGTGTCACACCATCAATGCCTTTGGGTAATCGCTGCGGAGTATTTTCTGCTGAAACACTCGATTGCAGCATCTTATCCACCAGATTCTGATCCAAGCTTTCTGCCACATCCAATTGTTGGCGCTGAGAAATGTATTTCTGCAATGCTGCTTCTAACCGAGGGAACATCACCGGTTTGAGCAAATAATCGACCACACCGCCCCGCATCGCTTGCTGGAGCGTATCCACATCTCGAGCGGCAGTAATCAAAATCACATCACAGGTTTGATTATTCGTGCGTAGCGTATTGAGGATTTCTAATCCCGTTCCATCAGGTAAATACACGTCCATTAACAGCAAATCCGGCTTAAGCACTTCAAGCTGCATTTCCGCTTCCATACGCGTTGTGGCAATGCCCACCACTTCTAGACCAGAAAGCTGGCTTAGGTACTTATGGTGAAGCTCTGCAATGGCAATGTCATCCTCAATGATCATGACTCGCGTTGCCGTATTCATACTTGTTCTTCCTTAGGCAAATACACGGTAATTCTCGTTCCATGTTCTGTATTTGGTAGCATCTCAACATAACCGTGATAACGCGTCGCCAATTGGCTTACAAGATGTAATCCGACGCCTCGGCCTTGGCGAGACTTGGTTGAGATGCCCTTTTTCATGAGCTCTTGAGGCTCAATACTTTCTGGTAGCCCACACCCTTGGTCGACCACCTCTAAAATCACTTCGTTGCCATAATCACTGATGGACACATCAATGCCGCGTCGCTCGAATGCAAAGGTCGATTCCTCGCGAATAGCAGACAAAGTTGCGTCAAATGCGTTATCGACAAGGTTGCCAAGAATGGTTACCAAATCTTCAGCGTTTAGCCATTCCGGTAGCGGTTCTAAGCGGCTGCCTTCTTCGACCATCAGCTGTAAACCGAGCTCCCGTGCACGCTCTGTTTTGCCCAAAAGCATGCCAGCAATAAGCGGGTCTTTAATGGTGTCCCGCAAGAACTCAATCATCGCTTGGTAATGCGCGGTTTCTTGCCCAATCAACTGCTGCACCGCCTCTAGCTCACCCATTTGAACCAAGCCGCTAATAGTATTGAGCTTGTTTCTGTGCTCATGAGTCTGAGAGCGAAGTAAATCGGCATATTCTTTGGTTTGCGAGAGTTGCTCGGTCAGCTCATTGATTTCATCGCGCAGACGAAAACTCGATACCGCACCGACAATTTTGCCATCCACAAAGATCGGCGAACGGTTCGCAATAAGGCGCTTATGATTAAGGAATATTTCGATGTCGTGATCTTCTTGCCCGGTTTCCAACACCGTATACAAATCACTGTCACGAAGGGTATCCGTTAATGGCTTATTAAGCGCGGCGTCTCTATCGATGCCTAGAATCTGACAAGCACTGCGGTTGATAGAGCGCAGCACGCCTTGAGCATCAATACTCAGCACGCCCTCTTTAATCGTGCTCATGGTCACGTCGAGCTCACCATATAAGCGGCCAATCTCTTCTGGTTCGAATCCCAAGATAGCACGTTGGAATTTACGAGAAGCGTAGTTGGAGACAATGGCATTAGCCGCCACCACCGCGAGTGCCATTAGGATCAAGAATGCGAGAAACGGTTCAATGCGGTCTTGCAAACGCTCCAGTAAGTAGCCGACCGACACAACACCGACGATGTTGCCATCCTGATCGACGATCGCCGCTTTACCACGAACGGAATAGCCTAAAGAGCCTTGCGCCGTTGAGATATACGACTTTCCTTCCACCAGCGCTCTTTGGTTGTCACCGCCTTTCATCGGCTTGCCAATACGCTCGTCGATAGGATGAATCAATCGCACGCCATCTTTATCGCCAATCACAATGAATGCCGCGCCAATCGCTTCAGTCATTTCACGAAAACGCACTTGGTATGGCTCGGCGTTTTTCGACTCAATCATCTCTAACACGATGTGCGAAGTAGACAAGAAACGCGCGATACCCAAGGCTTTCTCGCCCATTTCCTGCTCTTGGTCGAATTTGAGGTAAGTAAAACCTGCAGCAACAAGAATGAGCAGCTCGATCAAACCCGACAGCGTCATAATAATAAGCATGCGCTTACGAAAGCTGATCGTTTTCCAACTCATTGGCATCCCTTTTCTCTACTGCTGATCCACGTCACTGTGGTAGTGCCCCTAAATTAACACCGACTTAACAACGACGCTTTTAATAAATGACAATTCTGTGAACGGACGAATTGAACTGATCAACATACGGTTAATTCGTAAACGCTTTGAATAAGTGGCGGCATTGACTCAACATCCAACAAAAATCGCGGTAAAATCTCGCCTACTCTTAAATTCCAAAAGATGACCGATGAGAAAGATCTACGTGACAGAGGGCGATAAGAACGCCAAAAAACAAAAGCTCGCCTACCCGAAGCTTGCATTGTGCGACAAGTGTGTAAAAGAATACGTCATCATCAGCGAAGGTGAACGCACTTATGAAGAGTGTGCGAAATGCGGAGCTGATGACTAACCCAGAGTCACCTCTCTAGATAGATTTGTTTCCAGTTGAGGCAAGCCTCTCTCTTGCCTCATGTTCATGCTCCTCACCACATCAAGTCTTCGACTCTTCGGCTTATTTATAGCTGCAGTGAAATATAAAAAACGCATCCTATCACCCGCTAAATAATGTTGTTATTTATTCAACATCATACATAAATTGCCATCTAAACCTTGAACGCGATCACACCAAATTTAGCGGTTTTTGAGGCGTTTTTAGACTTTCCGTCGTATAATTTTTAGTCAAGAAGCCACCGAGAGCTTTGAACAAAGAAAGCAGCTAATTGGAAGTCTATTTAACGCTCAACACTTGCGTCAGAAAATTTGAAGACACATTGATAAAAATACAAATACTGACCATAGGACAAACACTTAGACACCATCTGCACTGAGATAACTATAAACAGAGGTGCTTTTATAGTTAGAAGGAACACCAAAACATGGAACGCGATACATTTGGAATTTGCCTGAATAAGGCCATGCTGTCAGAGAATATGTATTCAACGTTTACGCACGTCAGAGCTTATGAAAAGAGTGATACGAGCTCCGCAGACCTTAAGGTGCTGTTATCATTCCCACAAATGAGCGGTAAAGACCTACTGAATACGATGCGAGGTTCTCGCCAGCTTGAGTGGAGAGCAGAATTTCACTGCCCTTCCATGAAGTGAATCACTAGAAACAACGTCATAAACGCTGCGCCCAGCTAAGCCACTCTTAATTGGGCGCAACATTTTTCCAACATTTCTTTTCTTCAAGCACTTAACACTTTCCAATGAATACTTTATATTAGAGCTAATACTCTAAAAGCACAGTAGCCACTATGAAAAAAACCGGAAAACTCTGGATTTTGGGCCTTCTCAGCAGCTCGATTTCTCTTGCTTGTCACTCGGCTCCTATCACATTTGATGATGCATGGAATTTGTTGTTAGAAAACAACTATTCCCTTAAAGCACAACGTGCCAACGTTGAAAGCTATGAATACCAACAAAGCGCGACCGATAACCTCAATTTGCCACAAGTCAGTATTGGTGCGAACTACACACGTTTAGACACCGATGTGACGGTTTCTGGTCAGCAATTGCTAGACAGTACTGGCGCGCACATTACGTTGCCTCCTCTTTTTAATGTCACTTCTACCATTACTGAGCGCGACATCTTCTCTTCTTCTATTCGCGCTATCTGGCCAATTTTTACTGGTGGACGAATCAACGCAGCACAAGCCGCAGCGGAAGGTAAAACGGATGAAGCCAAAAGCCAGCTCGCAATGGAGCAGCAAGCGCGCTTTGAAGATCTCTCTAAATACTACTTTTCTGTCGTGCTCGCCAAAGAAGTATTGGCAACGCGTCAAGCGGTAGAAAAAGGCTTAACCAAACACCGCGACTTCGCAATTAAGATGGAAGAACAAGGCCAAATTGCCCGAGTTGAGCGCCTTCAAGCTGAAGCTTCACTAGACAAAGCCAAGGTCGAGACACGTAAAGCGGCCAGTGACCTGAGTATCGCACAAGCGGCTCTTGGCAAAATCTTAGCGCAGAACGATGCCGTCGAACCTTCAGAAACCTTATTTATTAACAACAATCTACCGCCGTTGAGCGCGTTTGTTGACCAAACCCTGCTGACCTATCCAGGCTTAGATTTGTTGGATGCCAAACACAAACAAGCATCGAGCTTAATCAAAGCTGAAAAAGGCAAATACTACCCAGAAGTTTACCTGTACGGTGATTACAGCCTGTATGAAGACGACTCCCTTGCCAGCCAAATGAAACCAGATTGGTTAGTGGGTGTGGGCGTGAACATCCCACTGATCGAATCCACTGGCCGCAGCGAGAAAGTGAAAGCGGCGCAAAGCATGGTCACGCAGGTTGACGCACTCAAATCGCAAGCGAAACAAGACTTGTCACTTCTGGTACAAAAAACCTACCTAGAAGCCCAGCAAGCCATTGATGAAGTGCAAGGTCTGGATTCCAGTATTGCATTGGCCGATGAAAACCTTCGCCTACGCGAGAAAGCGTTCACTCAAGGCTTATCCTCATCTTTAGATGTGGTCGACGCGCAACTGTATGTCGCGAGTGTAGAAACACAGCAATCAGCAGCACGTTTCCGTTATCTGATTTCTTTAACCAAACTATTAGCACTGAGCAGCGAAATGAACAGCTTCGCTCAATACCAACACACTGCTTACGTTCCAGCATCCACATCCAAAGAGGCAAAATAAGTCATGGCAGCAAAATCTCTAAAACCCGCTCTACTATCACTGTGTGCTTTGGGTGTCGCTTCTTGGGTTGGTTATCAGTTCTACCAAGCGTATCAACCGGAACCAGCTCGTTTACAAGGTTTGATTGAAGCGCAGCAATACAGCATCTCTTCTAAAGTCCCAGGTCGTATTGATGAAGTCATGGTGCGCAAAGGTGATGATGTCGAAAAAGGTCAATTGATCTTTACTCTTCACAGCCCAGAAATCGAAGCAAAACTAGAACAAGCCAAGGCGGGTGAAAAAGCCGCTGGCGCCTTGGCGTTAGAAGCAGAAAAAGGCGCGCGTGAGCAACAAATCCAAGCAGCAAAAGACCAATGGTTGAAAGCGAAAGCGGCAGCGGATTTGATGGAAAAGACTTACCAACGTGTAAACAACCTATATAAAGATGGCGTAGTCGCAGAGCAAAAACGCGATGAAGCCATGACGCAATGGCAAGCTTCGAAATACACCGAAAGCGCAGCGTTCCAAATGTACAACATGGCAAAAGAAGGTGCGCGTAGCGAAACTAAAGTCGCAGCAGCAGAAAAAGCGCGCATGGCAGCAGGCGCAGTAGCCGAAGTAGAAGCGTACGCAAAAGACACACAAATCTACAGCTGGTTTGATGGTGAAGTTTCTCAAGTTCTACTGCAAAGTGGCGAACTTGCACCTCAAGGCTTCCCAGTGGTGACGGTGATTGATACTCAAGATTCTTGGGCAACACTGAACGTACGCGAAGATTTGCTCAAACACTTCACCAAAGGCACCACATTCAAAGCTTACCTACCTGCACTGGACAAAGATCTTGAGTTTAAAGTGACTCACGTTGCGGTAATGGGTGATTTTGCAACTTGGCGTGCAACAGACGCATCGAAAGGTTTTGATCTTCGTACCTTCGAAGTCGAAGCTCGCCCTACCCAACCAGAGCTTGAGCTTCGAATGGGCATGAGCGTTGTGGTTGAGCTGTAATCGCGTTGGTTTAGCACTATGACGATTCAAATCTCACAACGACAAATCCTGCGACGTGATAAATGGCTATTCTCTTGCCTGACGTGGGTGCCAATCTTATTAGCCGTCACTATGTGGGGCGTTTTCTCGGCAGGCATTGCCAGAGATCTCCCGATAGGTGTGGCTGATTTGCAGCACTCACAATTGTCGCGCAAGATGATTCAATCTCTTGATGCTTCTTCAACCCTCTCTGTTGATTACCATTACACCAGTGCAACAGAAGCGAAGAACGCGATGATTGAAGGTGACATCTACGCTTACGCCGTGATCCCGCCTCAGTTTGACCAAGACATTCTTTTGCATCGCCAACCGCAGTTATCGGTCTTCTTCAACAGCCAATACATTTTGGTCGCGAAACTGATTAACTCTGCGGTTGCGCAATCTCAAGGCTATTTTGATGCTCAGCTCGAAGCCATGGGTAACTTAGCAAAAGGCAATACCACAACGTTGGCCGCCATTGGTCAAGCAGTGCCAATTTCGACTCAGATTACAGCCTTGTTTAACCGTAACACCAACTACGCTCAGTTTTTGGTGACAGCGATTGTTCCGGCGATCTGGCAGATCTGTGTCGTGGTCAGCACTATTTTGATCCTCGCAGCGCATTTTCGTATTTATGGAAATGGCAACAACAGCTTCGCGTTCTTAGGTGACCGCCCTTTCACTCGATTAAGCAAAATCCTCGGCCAATATATACCGTTATTTATGGCACAAGGCGCACTGTTCTTAATCTGGTTTTATGTACTGCTGGATTGGCCGATGGAAGGCAGCTACTTAGTGATGCTGTTAGCGCAGTTCGTAACGACCATCGCGTGCATCATCATGGGGGCCTTGTTCTTCTTCCTATCGATGGATCCTGCACGCGCGATGAGCTTTGCTGGCGCGTTTACCGCACCTAGCTTCGCGTTTATGGGGATTACTTTCCCGGTTTCAGACATGAATGCTCTCGCTCATGCATGGAGAGGATTGCTGCCAATTACGCATTACATCGAAGTTCAAGTGGACCAAGCAAGCTACGGCGAAAGTGCGGCACAATCTATTGGCTCGCTATGGCCAATGGTTGGGTACATTATCCCGCTCTTAATGACGGCAGCTTTGATGGCAAAACATCGCAACACAGCTTTGTTAAATAGCTCGTCTTCAACAGGTAGCAAACAGGAGGCTGTATGACACTGTGGCAACTGATTAAAACAGAGCTTCGCTCAGTGATGACCAACCCTGTCGTGGTACTGACCGTCTTTGGTGGCGTGGTGTTTTATTCGTTCTTGTACCCGCTCCCGTACGCGCAACAAACGCCGAGAGAACAGCCTATTGCGATTGTGAATCTCGATGGTAGCCAAACCAGCTTGAAGCTTGAACGTATGGTAGATGCGACGCCACAAGTCAAAGTGGTGACTCGCCTACACACCATAGCCGATGCAAAACAAGCGTTCTTAAACCGCGAGATCACGGGCTTCTTGGTTATTCCAGAACACTTCTATAAAGACTTGATGCTTGGTAGCAGCCCTACTTTGGCGTATGCCGCGGATGCTTCTTACTTTTTGGTGTACGGCACTGTAGTAGAAGGCCTTGCCACCGCGGGGGGAACACTTGGCGCAGAAGTAAAAGTGAGCAAGATGGTGATTGATGGTGTGCCACTAAGTATGGCCAGCCATGATTACTCCGCGATTAAGCTGAACATGAAGCCAACCTTCAACCCAACGATGGGCTACATCGAATACGTTGTGCCAGCGGTGTTTGTGTTGATTCTTCAACAAACGTTGATCATGGCAATTGGTTTGCAGACCGGTACTCAACGCCATGGTCGCGGTTATTGGTCGCAAGTACCAACGGGCGCTTTACTGTTCGCCAGAACCTTGGTCTTCGTTGCTATTTACTACCTGCTTAGCGCTTACTATTTTGGCTTTAGCTTCGAACGCTTGAACGTCAATCATATAGCCAACGCAGGTGAGCTACTGACCTTGCTGTTGCCATTCTTACTTGGCTGTTGTGGTTTAGGTTTGTGGCTCGGTTACTTGTTACCAAGACGCGAGCTGGTGACATTGGTCGTGCTGGTTAGCTCAATGCCATTAATCTTCTTAGCAGGCTTTATTTGGCCAGTTGAGTCAATCCCTGCCCCACTGCTTTGGTTTGCAGACTTGAGCCCAAGCACTTGGGCAATCAAAGGGTTTTTAGCACTCAACCAAATGGGCGCAACGTGGCAACAAGTAGCGAAATACTGGAGTGCTCTTTGGGTTCTGACGGTACTTTGGGGCGGCGTTGCTTACTGGATCGCCAAACGCAATACCAAACCAGTAGTAACAGAAAGCTTAGGTTAACGGCTTTTCATCCAATTAAGAAAGGGGCTCACGTAGCCCCTTTTTGTTTGCGTAGATGTTCTAGTGACTGAGTTGAGCGAAAGAGTCACTGGCTCACTTATGTGCACAACGAGTTTTACAGGCTCTTAGGAGACTGCATTGCTGTACAAGTCATCACAACGAAGACAATTTATTTAAATGCACAGCAACTCATTGCTTACCAAGCAAAGCAATTACGTTAAAATGGTTTCGTATAAATCATTGAAGATCAAAAGTATGGAACATCTAGAAGAAATACAAATTAATGATATTTGGCAACACAATGTCAACCTATTGATAGGCTCAGGCGCATCATTTGGGCTTTTCCCTACTCTTGCGACCCAAATGGAAAATGAGTCCATCGAAACACTAGGTAAGTACTTCGAAGATGAAAACAAGCCCCAACTCAAGTCGCTGCTTTTCATGTACTACTACGTCAACTGCATTAAACCCGTTATATCATTCGATATTGAATACACAAAATTATGTGCAGACCTAGACTTAGAAGAAGACCTCAATAAGTTATCGGTCATCAAAAACTATCAAATATTACTTAAAACGCTCAAGACAATTGCCTCTAAAAACAAATCTCAGAAAAAAGCTAACATTTTCACCACAAACTATGATTCGTGTTTCGCCGATGCATATGAAGAACTTTTGCTTGAGGAATCAAATTTAGAGTTTGTACTGAATGACGGCACTAAAGGTTTTCGAAGAAAATTTGTTGAAGCTCGTCACTTTGACACGTCCGAAATCAAACATAGCATATTTGGCAAAAACTGTTTCAGTATCCCACAAGCCAACCTAGTTCACTTACATGGTTCAGCATTCTGGACACTCAATGACAACCGAATAGCAGTCAACTACGAAGATAAAGACTGCAAATTCGAAGATAAATTTTTTGATGGTGTCAAAAGTGAGTTGGAAGACCTAGAGGCAATTCTTAATAATAAGGAAGCCAGACGTGATGATTTTGACACAATCACATTTAATGGGACCTTTTCAGAC
This sequence comes from Vibrio sp. B181a, assembly GCF_030248375.1. Lineage (NCBI taxonomy): Bacteria > Pseudomonadati > Pseudomonadota > Gammaproteobacteria > Vibrionales > Vibrionaceae > Vibrio > Vibrio sp. B181a. The sequence continues at coordinate 65,454 of NZ_JAHGAD010000024.1, forward strand.
ATAGAAGATATATTCTGGGCTACTTACAAAAAACTTCCAATTGTTAACCCTACCAAATGGAAGTTTCACGAAACTGTTTTTGACGAACATTATTACCAAATGCTTCGCCTAATGAGTTATGAATTGGAAAAACAAGACTCAGCTCTAATTGTATTTGGTTTTTCATTTGCGGATGAACACATCACCAACCTAATAAAACGCTCACTTGGCAATAAATCTCTCACTATGTACCTGTGTTGTTTTGATGATCTCACTATAAACGCAATGGAAGCTCTATTCGGCAGCTTCAATAACGTTAAGCTCGTCAAACCAGATGGTTTTCTAGACTTTGATGCTTTCAATAACAAAGTATTCAAGCTTCCAAGTTAAGGGAATAACATGGCTATTTTAGTGGGTGAAGTTATTGCCGTAAAAGGCGTTAAAATATCAATTAAAGTTTTTGAAGAATCGAACAAAGATACATTATTCTACGACGGTAGAAAGTACAAAGGCGTTTCAATACGCGAGTACGTGCAGATAGAACGTGGTTTTAAAAAGATAATCTGTGTAGTTGAAGGAGAGTACTTAGATGAAAAGTGGATTGATGACGAATTCCATTATATCCGGACTGTAGATCTCAAACCCATTGGTTACTTTGAGTCAGGTCATTTTGTCGAAGGTATCAAGCACCTCCCGTTAATTAAAGACCCAGTTTTCTTACTCGAAGAAGATCGGCTCGCTGACATCTACGGCAAAGCAGGCAGTGATTTTGTAATCGGAAGTCTATTAAAAGAAGAATTTCCAGTTTCTCTGCCATGGCACAAGTTATTCAACTCTCATATTGGGATTTTTGGGAATACGGGGAGTGGTAAGTCAAACACGCTAACCAACTTATACACCACTCTTTTCGATAAGAAAATTGAACAGATAAATGGTAAAAGCCAATTTATCGTTATTGACTTCAATGGCGAATACACAAACGGACAGCTTACTACTGACCAATATAAAAACGTATACAACCTCAACTCTCGCAATGCTGAGCAAAAGTTTCCACTAGCCAAATCAGAGTTCTGGGACACTGATACTTTGAGTTTGCTCTTTCAGGCTACACAAAACACTCAAAAACCATTCATTAATCGAATCGTAAAGGGCAAACTACAATTTGATACCGAAGCTAATTTCTTAAACTACATTAAGACAACCTATGAAAAAGTGTTTACTGCATCTGCACCTCATCCTGAACTACTAGATCTCATCCGTGAAGTCACAAACACACTGGATAATGCAGCAATAAAAGACACATTGAAAACTATATCTTTCAATGGAACCACCAAAGGCTTCTATGTAGCACCTAACTCTTATTTTCGTGCTGACGGGAATTATTACGGAAACATACTAAAACATGATGTCGATGCTATAACTCTCCCTCAAGATCTAAGTGACTTAGACCAATTTAACATTCGCTGCCACATACAACTAATAAGAGACCTGATAAGCGGATATGTTCAGTTCGATTTTATTCAACCACTATTGAAGCGCATAGACTCATCACTATCGAACTTATCCAAAGTCATTCAAGTCAATGAGGCTCCAGTGGCGAACAAAACTGTCACGATTATCTCTCTAAGAAAATGTAATCAAGATATTAAGAAAGTTCTTCCTTTATTGATAGCCAAGCATTATTACAACCCGCATAAAGTAGCTGTGGCCAATCCGCCAGATAAAACTATACATCTTATAATTGATGAGGCTCATAACATACTGTCACAGCAATCCACCCGTGAGAGTGAAAGCTGGAAGGACTATAGACTTGAAACTTTTGAAGAAATCATTAAAGAAGGGCGTAAATTTGGCATGTATCTGACTCTTTCTAGCCAAAGACCAGCAGATATATCACCAACTATCGTGTCCCAAATACACAATTTTTTCATTCATCGCTTGGTCAATGATAGAGATTTGTTCTTGATTGATAACACGATTAGCACATTGGATCACATGTCTAGAAGCATGATTCCCAACTTATCTCGTGGTAGCTGTGTTATTACTGGAACTGCGTTTGATTTACCTATGGTTTTACAGGTGAGGGAATTAGCGAGAGAGAAACAACCAGATAGTGAAGATGTCGATTTAGAAGCACTATGGGCCTAAAAACAGCTAAGACTTACAGTGTCTAGCATTTGGGCCAGAAACGGTTTAGAACAACTGAACTAAACCGTTTCTATCAGGTTAGAAAAAGGTTCTTCAAACCATAAATCGTACAATGAGCCTATCTAACGAAAGCTTGGGATAATCGCTGGAATTCCCGGTAATAGGCCAACCAACGCCATTACACTTGTTAATACAATAAACATAATGCCAGGCAACACCCAACGGCTCATTTTACTGAGTTCCCCACTACGTTCTTTACAGCCGACTAAGCCTAAGTTATCTAGCAGCATGGTGAGAGACCAGCCAAACGCAGGGTTAACAAGCGCTGAAGAAAATACGACAATCGCCGCCGATTGCGTGGTTTTCCCTTCACGTGTCATTTCCATTCCAGCTTCTAGCAATGGAACAAATACCCCAACAATAAGCGCAACACAAAGCACTGGTTGCCATATAGCTAAGTCCATTGGGTAACCCCAAACCGCGGCGATAATACAGAACAGTGCTGTCAGCAAAGCGCCGGCAGGAATAGGGCGTTTAGCGATAGCCGCCGGAACGATGTAAGTCCCCCACGAAGACGTAAAGTTAGTACCACCGAGCAGAGAACCGAACGTCTGACGAATTGACGCAGTGGTCATGGTATCGTCGATGTTCATATGTACTTTTTCTGTACGTGCTGGATAGCTGATTTTTTGGAAAACTTGGTGTCCTAGAAAATCTGGCGACCACATAGCTACGGCCAAAATAGCAAAAGGCAGTACGACCATGAAGTGTTCAATCGTCGGTAAACCTAGCATCCAGCCCGTATCTTCTCCCCACCAATACATAGGGTTCATGTTGGGTAAGCCCGGCTCAGTTTGAAAAGAAAACGGTGCTCCCATGGCAAAAGCTAGCGTGCCGCCTAGCAAGCAACTAAGAGGGACGGCTAGCCAACGCTTACGAAAATGTTCCAGTAGTGCATATAAAATAATGGTGCAAAAGATCACGACAAAAGCGATGTGACTCATCCCTATTCCCTCTGCCCAAGCGAACAGTTTTTTCACTTGAGAGACGGTTCCAACAAAGCCAAGGTAGAGTAATAATCCGCCACACACGCCTTTACTAGTCAGGTTTGCCAGCATACTGCCACCTTTACTGATGGCCAACAGTATGCCAAAAGCACCGATCAGCAAGCCAAAGGCCATTGGGTGCCCACCAGCTGCAACAACGATAGGAATTAATGGAATGAGTGGGCCGTGTGTACCCGCGAGGTTTGCGGTCGGCAATAGAAAGCCTGAAAAAAGAATAATGAAAACTGAGGCGATGAGCAGTTCATAACGAACGTTTTCTAAAATAAAGCCTTCATTCAACCCTAGCGCTCCGGCAAAGGTTGCTGCGATGGCTCCCACCATAACGACTTTACCAATGGTCGCGGCCATTGCTGGAATGGCATCTTCTACCTCGAATCGGTAATCTTTGAACGGCAAATTGGGACGCCAGCGCTTAGGCGCCATGATCTGCAACTCGTGCTCTAAATACTGCTCTCGAGACTCAAATTCCGATCGTGGCTTATGTTGTTGTTCATAAGTGAGTTCAGCCTCATTTGCTTGAGGCTTATCTGTTCGTATCTGTACGGACTCTAAAGTACTGCTCATAGTGATTCCTTTCGTTCACACTCTAAGGTGTGTTTTTCCAACCAACGTTATTTACTCACCAAACGAAGATTAAGCAGTTGATTGCCTATATTCTCTTCTACAAGAACTCGATGACGGATGTTCATGAATCCTTGATTTTCAGTTGCTAGTACCTTATACCAAACGAAAAAATACAAATAGTGTCAGATAGTTAGACATTAGTCGTAGGTTGAGGGCTAACGGTATGAGCGTTGTAATGGAATTTGGTAGGAACAGTTTCACGGTCTTTGGCGAGAGCGAGCGAAAGGAGTGGTAGCGTGGTGAGCCAACCGCAACAAAAAGCGTGGGTTAGCGGCTTGTTATCCAATTAAGAAAGGGGCTCTCATGGCCCCTTTAGTCTGTTGATTCATGTATCGCAATTAGTCTAACAGCGCATCAACTGGATAACCTCTTTCGAAACACCCGCTGCTTCAATGTCTTCCAACGCACCAGCAACAAACCAATGGCGATGAAGATATAAATCGTTGGTTCTGCCACCTCTGACTTCACCGACCAATAGAAGTGAATCGGTGCCAATATCGCCGCTAAGTAAACCCAGTTATGCAGTTTTTGCCATTTAGGGCCCATTTTACGTTGTATGGATTGAGTCGAAGTTACCGCCAGAAGTAACAAGATTACCCACACTGCTGCACCAACGGTCAAATAAGGGCGCTTAACGATTTCGGAGGCAAGTAAACTCCAATCTAATCCTAAATCGAGCACAGCAAACGCAACCAAATGAAGTACCGCCCAGAAAAAGCTGTAGAGTCCGAGTAATCGTCTCAATCTCACTAACAAACCCTGCTTAGTCCAACGCGCAAGCGGAGAAACCAACAAGGTAATAAACAGCGTATTTAGCGCGCTAATCCCCGTGTAATGAATGATGCCTTGAACAGGATCACCGCCTAGGTTGTCGGTATTAATCGCAATAACCAACAGACCTAAGAAACCCAGAGAAACAAGGTGGATCAGGACTTTAAGCGCAACGATGTGTTTTGGCGTCAGCTTTCTCAATAGAACTTCCTCAGATCCATATTCTTATAGAGATGTGCCACTTCTTCTTCGTAGCCGTTGAACATCAATGTTGGCTGTCTGCGAGTGCTGAGTACACTGCCCTCCCCGATGAAACGCTCACTTGCTTGGCTCCAACGTGGATGGTCAACATTTGGGTTCACATTGGCGTAAAAACCGTATTCATTCGGCGCTAAACGATTCCACGTTGTTGGCGGCTCTCGGTCAGTTAAACGAATTCGAACAATAGACTTGATGCTTTTGAAGCCGTACTTCCACGGTACAACTAAGCGAAGTGGCGCACCGTTTTGTGGTGCCAGCGTCTTACCGTATAAGCCTACAGAAATCAGTGCGAGCGGGTTCATTGCTTCATCAAGACGAAGCCCTTCTACGTAAGGATATTCAATGCTGCTGAACGAGCCTTGAGCCGGGAACTGTTTTGGATCGTAGAGGGTTTCAAAAGCCACGTATTTCGCGCTGCTTTTTGGGTCCGCCATTTTGATGATGTCCGCTAAAGGAAAACCAATCCACGGAATGTTCATAGACCACGCTTCCACACAACGTAAGCGGTAGATACGCTCTTCTAGTGTGAATTTACTAAAGATATCGTCGTAGTCGAGCTTGATTGGGTTATTCACCAAGCCGTCGATCTCTACCGTCCATGGGTCAGACACGAACTCAGAAGAGTTTCTCGCAGGATCAGACTTATCGGTACCAAACTCATAGAAGTTATTGTATTTCAGAACCTTGCTTTCAGGAGTAAGAGAAAGATCTGCTTGGTACTGCTGTGGCTTTGCAGCGCTAAGGTCAATTCGATTGTCTGAGACTGGCTTTTCCTTTGACGAGAAGATGTCCAAAATACCCGCTTGCGCATTTGCAGCGAGCGGCATACCGACAACCGCAATGCCAAGCTTTTTCAGTATTTCGCGACGCTCTTTATAGACAGACTCTGGCGTCGCTTCGTTTTCAGATAAAGCCCAACGATGATTCTTCTTAATCCACATAATCTTCCCCGAATGTGTTCATAATTTAGTAAATAGCGAACTGGTAATACGTTGATTAAGAGAGACCGTAGCAATGGCATTTCTATTTCATACAAAACGAAAAGCCGATATTCAGGCGGGTTCGATAATCAACATCAAGGACACTTGAGAGTGAACTAACTCCTCTGCATCAAGTCCAAAGGTTTTTACCAATAACTCGTACCCTTTTATGTCTGTATTATTGCTCTCCACCGCGCTCATCTCCGCAGCCGAATCACCGTTAACCTATCAATTGGAGCAAAACACTGAACGCTCTGATGTGGTCACTGTTAGTGTCGACACGAAACAACTTGGCACATTCCATATCCTACCAGCAAGAACACTCGCAGATGGCACACAGCCTACTTTAACCTGCATTACTACGAGTGGCAGTCGTTCTGATATTAAGTACCAAACGGATATCCAATGTGACCATATCGATTGGCAATTACCGCTTGCTAAAATTGGCCATGACGGCTTTGATATCGCTGATCAAGTCGATAGTTATTCCCCAGATAAAGGATGGCGCTTTATCAGTGAATTCAACTCTCTACCACGATTTTCTAAACACAGTGATGAACCTATCCCAGCTCAAGTCTGCGCTCCAAACAACCAATGTAGCTGGATGCCAGATGAAAGCCAGCCGCCACTATTTATGATCTGGGGCTTAAAGCCTATCGAACTGGATATCAATGGTAAAACAATCACGGTCACCACAGATACTGATGAGATTTTAAAAACCATGTCAGACTGGAAACCTGCGCTTGAGTCTCAGCTGTCATACCTAATTAGTTTGTTTCCGAACAATAAAGTAGAAAAATGGGATATCGCTTTTTTTAGCCGAGATAAACAATCGGGCAGCGTCAGTGGTGCAGCAGGTAGCGATAAAATTCTTGTTAACGCCTTACTAAACAATGGTGAACTAGAAGATGATGCAATGCCGATGCTGCTTAAGATTGCAGCTCACGAGTCCATGCATTTACTCGACACAACTTCGCCAATGTGGGCATCTGAAAGTCTTGCTGAATACTATGGTATTAAGTCTTTAGGAAAGACGCGTTATGACTTTACCGATCCTCAAGCAGAATGGAATGACTTTAAGAAGCGCTTCCCCTTTGCAAGTACCGGGCTATTAGAGGCCAATGACCGCGTGTCAAAAGACCAAATGTACCAGTATTACCCCTTGTTTTACGTTAAGGGCCCTGCATTTTGGCTATTGGTTGATCAGAGTCTAATGGCTAAAGGAAAAAGTTTAGATACGCTATTACCGACTCTGACTTTCAACAAAGATGGGCACCTTTCCGAAGCTTCCATCTCTGACATTACTGATGTCATCGGTAAACAAAAGTGGCATGAACTTGCGAATCTATATTTGTAAGACGCGTTGCGTGTGAGGTTTAGTATCTATAAATAAGTAGACTAAAGAATTGAACCAGTGAGCCGCGTTTTGCCATAGGTTCAGTTCATCTCGCATGTCTGGAGTGACAATGGAATAACGATTTTAAACAGCAAATTTCTACTGCGTTCTTCTCTGATAATGATAAGATCTCCGAACCAGAATTATCGAGAACACCTATGTTTATCCATCATGTAAACGGCATTGACTGGCTGGTGATTACCGCCTTTGAAGAACTGAAGCCTCTATTTATTGAAGACGCTGGTTCGATTCCCGCTTGTTTCTCTATCACCAGTGAATTGAGCCTGATAGATCAAGCCAAGCGCACTTATGGATACTTGCCACCACTCCGCGGCGTAATCACGGATACTGGCACCTTTCAAAGCCAAGATAACGAAGAAGATTTGAATCCACAACTTGCCTGCATAGTTGAAGGGCGTGGCCGAGTGTTTATCTATCACGGTGGCTTTGTCGCTTTTGTGGATGACGAACAAACGTTTATTACCCGATTGGACTGAACATGATTCAGTGAGTTGAAATAGGCGAACTGGCATTCGTAGCTCTGATTCAGACGACAAACGTACACGAAAGGCTTTATATTGAAGCTCGTAATATAGAGCCTTAGATGCCCAATCAACGCGACTTACTTTCTTCGAACGTCGCTCTTTATGTCGTAGCTAATTTGCTTCTCTACGTTCTTTAGTTGAGTTCCTGCCTTATGAAACGCCTTTTGGATTGCTGTAGCAACATGACGTTGGCCCTCTCCGGTTAAAAAGTTTGCTCTGTCTTGGCTTGTTTCAAATACACAGATGATTTTTAAGCTCTGTGGGAAAGAAGAGTAATTGACCGTATGAGTCACCCAAAGAAAGCCTTCATAGCTTTTTAATGTATCTTCACAAACGTCGGTTAACACCTCTCTAATTTGGTTTTCGATCTTCTTATCTGACTTACGCATAAGGCAAACTTCCTATTTAACGCCTTTAAAAAGTGTTCGTTCACATTGATTGTGACTGCAGGGTACCTAAAGTAATTAAGCAGTCAAGCCAATGCAGTGGCACTTTGAAACGGTAAAGTGACACTGCACATTGGTATAACTAACATGTTTAAAAACAAGGCGTTTTCTTACTATTCTGAAAAATTAATCGTTGTTCACGTTTCAGGTCAGAATATTTATTGATACCAGTACTCAAAAAATCAAAAACGTTGAAATGATGAGTTCTACATTTTGATGAAGTGTGTTTATTCGCTCTTCTCAGAATTTTTGATTTTTTTTGCAATCCACTGGTGCATGTGAAGTCCTGTTTTACGCTTAAGTAAAAAGTCAATCCCAGCTAAAATTAATAATCCAATTATTGTTCCCATTATGCTCTCCAATTGCAGTTAAAGTTTGTAAGCCAATCGAATAAGTAAGAGGTAAACCTCAATCAACTCATTGATTTCATCATCTTTTCTATGTTGAGTCCGCCAAGTTCTTCTAGATTTGATTTAACTTCCTCATCTATCGATAACTGACACTCTACTTTCTTAAGTTCCTTCTCGAGGAATTTTTCAACCTCTCGAGACACGTTGAACATCAGCCCCTGCTCACGCGCAGATTTCCTAGCTCGTTTCAAGCGAAAATCTAAATCTGACGAGATTTTAATGTTCAGCGATACTTTGGACTTTTTCTTTTGTAATGACATGGCGCCTCTCCCAACCTGACCCGTAAAACTATAAATTTTTCTACCTTTTTTGCAAGAAAAATATCGTTTATTGTGATCTTGATAAAGATCAGAACACAAGAAAGCTCACCTGATATGGGGCAGAGATTAGCTCAATTGTACGCAAATAGTAGGGTTGTTTTATGAGCAGTTTGCTCAAGCGCTACAGGCTTTCTACTTACAAAGCTGGCTCGTGGTATGGTTCTGTATACTTGACTATCACTGCCAGTGGCAACGGGATTGGCTTTCTGTGGGAAAAATTAGATGCTTATTGTAAGCCGTAGGATCTATTTTTGTGCTGACGGCTCTAACCGTCAGCACATTAGGATTTCAATCGAACAATAGAATTAGAGAAGTAATTATTTCGATGCTATGCAGCAGCTGTGGATCATTTTATGCAATACTAACATCACTAATATTATTCTGATATCATTTCATTAGAAATAAATCTTTCTTTAATTCCGATCTCGCAGCCTATTAACAATGACTCAGATAGTTCTACATTTAAATAATATCGTTCTGGTTGACTCATCGCTTGTTGAAACGCGTTAATACATCTATTTATTCGCTCTGGCTTCGAATAAGGGCTTTCTTGCCATTCAATACGAATCCTCTGATTCGTATGCTTTTCCACCCCACTTAGGCTATGCTGGTTGGAACTTAACTTGTAGGCTGTGACTTTCTCGAAAAAGAAGATTTCATTAGCAAAACATGTATTAGTTGAAAGTAGCGCTAATAATAATAATTTATTTTTCATTATAAATTTACTCTTGGGAGATTTAAGTTAAAAACTTAGACATTAACTATAAAATTCATCACCCCATAAACATGTGGAAATGTAATTTCTTGCTCATTATAAAAAACAACGAATTTCAATCGTCGTATTTTTAGAAGGAATAACTAAAACATCTATTTTTATCTTATGCTAATGAAAAAAAGATTGAATTACTGGTACTACCAACAAATCTGACAATGATCATGTTTAACGTGGTTAGTAATTACAATTAAAACTAAAGTTCCAACTATCAATAGAATACTGGTGCGACATAGATAAAGTAATGTTTTTATCATTAAAATGCCTCCCCTCTTTAAATTATTGTATTTCATCATCCCCTAATGGATTAGGTGTATTAACTTACTGCTATCATCAACATTCACTTTGTAAGAACGCCTTATGCTTTATTGAATTACTCGATTTATAAATCAATCGTATTTTGATAATATTTCCTATTCTCATCCAAACAAACTATATGGAGAATGGTTTTGGGGCTAGATACTGCTTACATCCCTGTTGCAGAAGAGGACATAAAGTACTTCGTTGAAGACGTTTGTAACAACCCTGATTTGGTTGAACAAAGAGTGAATCAACTCACGCCTTCTGAGCAAGAAAGAAAGTTTCTCACTCATACGCTGTATAAAAACCTCTTAGCTCAGACTGAAAACGACCCATTCGACAGTCATTTTGGTTTTACTTCATGCTGTATTTTGGCGTATCTGTCTCCCTATTATTATGACAGAGGGCAATCGCTAGAAAGATTGGCAGATGAGTTCGGTGGTGAACATTCAGAGCACTTATTTTCGCTATTAAGTCGTTTCCAAACCTTCTTTTCGACCGTGCCTCACTGCGGTGATTCAGGCGGCCCTAACTACTGCTCCGGCTACTACGTAAGTAAAGAAAACATAACCCCGCTGCACGATGCGCTCATGCAATTAGATCGCGCTGTCGGCCCTTTGTTTGAAGAAGACAGTGGCCTTATTAGAGCACTCAAATACGCACAAAAGCATCAGACAGGCTTACTTGAAGCCTTCGACATACAAGTCCCATCCAGTGGTGAATTTTTCACGAGTCGTTTCAACTTGCGAGCTTGGTATCTTGACAACTTGGATGATGAAAGGATTGAAAAAGAGTGTATAGACACATCATTCACTATTGGCTTTCCTGTGCCGTCTTCCAGCATTATCGACATGTTTGATACCGGACCTTTGATATTTGACTGGGTCCGCTCTGAAAATCTGTTACCCATCTTTGAAAATGATCCTGATCCCAAGAAAGAACGAGCAGTCAGCGGCCAATTGGAGATCAGACTGATTTTTGAAGAAACGACACCACTGGTTGTAGTGCGAACGACACAAAATACACTGCTGCATGATCCAGAAAACTATGTTGAGAAAATAAGGCTGTCGTTTGAAAAGTACCTTACACAGAATGGGCTAGAGGCGAACTTTTTTGTCTCACTTCATGACTCCGAAAGCATACCAAAAGAGATCAAGTCGTCATCTGATATTGAGGTACGTTATTTTTCAAAACCAAGCTTTATCTTTAGTAGGCACCAATGGCTGTTCACTTTAGATGATGAGAAGTTAACCATGGAGTTTGGATATTCAGGCCGTATGGTGTTGTCCTTAAATGGGGAAAAGATCGATGAGTATCGACTATCGGATAAAGACATCCATAGAACGGTTTATTTCGCTGGGGGGCATTGGTACACCATTAGTGTAGATGCCACACAGTATCGTAATGGTGACTTAGATTTAAAGATTTATAAGGGTGTCCAACCAAAAGCGGAATTTAAGTGTTTCAAAGGCGCAGAGCAATATCCGCTATCTAAAAACCTCGTTTTGATGGCTGGTGAGATGGCGACGATTTTTCTTACCCTCATGACGCTGGCCGCTCGCAAACCAATTCTTATTCCTCCACTACTTTTAATCGGTTTTCTGATGTTTAAGTACAATCAACGTCATCATTACTTTCTTAAGCCCAGTTACGAGTTAGAGGAAGATTCCCAACCGTAGACTTAAAAAAGCCCACCGCGCGGTGGGCTTTGATTTATTTACTTAAATAAACATTCGAACTTTAATAATATAAAACCTATCAATCCGTTGTATTTAAAATCTAACCCTTAATTTTACACATCTCATACGAAGGCGTAGCTTTGCATTTACTACTAAAATATCCTTCAGAAGACCTACTCATGGAACCAGCATACGAAATACAAGTAGCACATAGCGATAAAAATATAACTGTTTTCATTATATATCCTAGGACTTAAATTCATTTCTCATTTTTAATTGATGATGCGAGTCACTTCGTAATTTCCATCTCGGTAAATTACGGCAAAGTTACTGAAAGATGTCCCAGTGGAAGTGTAAGGTTTAGCGGTTACGTTTCCATCAGCCGTAGCAACCGTTGCCGTCACTTTAGTAACTAAACAAAGGCCTCTTTCATCATCGGTCCATTGTTGGCCAGCGTTTGCAACATAGGTACTTTGTAAACAAACAGCAAACTCAACTCTTCCCGACACATGAAACTGAGTGGAATTAGCAACGGTTACAAATGGGTACCCCCAACTGTCCGTGTTCTCATCGTAAGATAGGTTCCCTTCTTCAGCAGACATGGCATTTGCAGACATAAGCAATGAAAAGACTGGTAATAGAGACAACAATTTTCTATTCATAATAAACTTCTTCACGTGTGTAAATTAAAACTAATTTATTAATAAATTTCGCCGACTTCCTCTGGCGGAATCTTATTTACATTATACTTCTATTAATTAAAACACTTGTAAAATTGAAACCAATATATCTTCAAACACCTCCATGGAATAAATAAAAACACGGAAAATTCAACTTTTCCGTAGATGCCAATCTTACGAAGTTTTTATCATGAACATAACTACTGACCTAATAGTCACTCGTTAATTAAAAAAATTTAAAAAGTAAATATAATGAAACTCATGATTTCTTGTGGTTTTAATGACAGATGTAATTTGATGAGTAACTGAGGGGAAAATCGACACAGATAAATTTAAAGGTAGCGGTTTCTATCTGCAATCTAGACTTATAGCTCTAAAATATGTAGTGCGTTGTGTCGTTATTTTTGAGTGATGCTTGGAACAAAGCTGCTGAGGTTTGAGGTCTAGGGGACTCAGGGAGCCCCCTACGTGATTGCTACAAGTAATAATCACTTCACATCCACGCTCAATGTGACGCCGGAAAACGCCGAATACGCGCTGATAAGAATGTAGAGGTCTTGCGATTCCATTCGCGCTTCACAACTCTCGTTGCTGTTGGCACGATAAGGTCGACAATCGTACGTTGATTTATCCGGTCGGCTCCCGGAAAGCGTATACAAATCCGCATCCCCCGCCCCACCAGACATAGACACAACGACGTCTTGTGTTCTCTCAGAAGCGGGTAAAACAAAGATCAATTGGCCATTTTTAGGCTGCTGTAAATCACTGAGCACATCACCAACTGAGATTGTTGGGTATTCCGTTGTTGGAGGCTGCTTACCCATTTTACCTTGAGGCAATTGCCCTCCAAAAACTGGCGCAATTTCTGGCCAAATTCGCTCCATCTTCACCCCTTGGTTTTCGCAACCTCCATAGTGGTGAAGTGCGACAACCTGATGGCTATCCGAGAGAAGAACCGGGGAGCCAGAAGACCCACCAATCGTGTCACAGAAATAACCGGTATCCGTCCCGGTGCCACGGCCGTTTGCACTCGCGACGTCTATCTGACAAAGCCCTGAGCCGTTTTTGTCGCTTTCTATCGCAATCTCTTTTGGATTACCTGCACCATGTTGTGGGATGTAAATACCTGAACCGTATACAGGAGGTGTATCCGTTAGTCCTAGATAACCAAACTGGGCAATGGTGTCGAAGTTGGTCACATTAAACAGAGAGTAATCAAGCGTGTAGTCAGTCTTAATCAGCTCATTACCCATGACTTTCACCACGTCATCTAAACTGCCATTACACGTCATACGTTGGTAGTTGAACCACACTTCTGTATTGCGCAACTTGCCTGACGTTGAAACGCAGTGGTTATTTGTCATCAGATGGTTTTCTGGCCCCACTCGCCAAGCTGTACAAAGACTTCGCCCGTCGATGAGCAATCGCGCGACGGCATGACTCCAACCAAACTCTGTCGGATGGCTTTCTTCCCAACAAGCGGCATCACGTCGCTCATTAACACCGCAGGTAGAAAGCGTACCTACTTGTTGCAACTTGTCTTCACTATAGCCTGCCGTGTAGTAATCAATGGCGAGACTGCCAGACTCAGAAGCACGACGCCATTCAATAGTGACAGCGTCACCAGAAATGGAACGTGCGAACAAGGGCTCATTACTACCTTCGTGATAAGTCACCTTCTCTGCTGAGTTATCAGAGCGCAATGTAACGGAATCACCAACGCCAAGATTGAACTGGGAGAAATGGACTTTGATAAAGCTCGCACCTGAATGATGGAGCTGATATTTGACGGTGTCGTGGTTCTCTTCTGTACTGGTAAATGTATAGGCATGTTCAATTTTGTCCGCCACTTGAATCAACTTTTCCTGCGAAGTCGCCAGCGAAGAAAAGAGCAGCGTCGCTAAGAACAAACCAACCTGTATCCTTGGTATTTTCATGATATTTGTCTCTTTAAGAAGTGCGAATCTGAGCCGCTCAAGTGACTTCAGGTGAAGGAACTCACTGAAAGTACGAGCATTCGTTCGAGGGAAACGATGGAAGTTCGTTGGGAACCAGCAACTCAGAACTATTTGGGATTGAGAGATAAAGCCCACCCGAGAGCGGGCTTAGTGATGAGCGTTAGTAGTTCGCCTGAATCGTCATACCGCTGTAGCTAGAGTATGCATGAATCATGATATGGTAACGTCCACTTTGAGGCGCCGTCACAGTACATGTTTCGTTGTTGCCGTATTTATATGGTCGGCAATCCCAGCTGCTGCGTGTTGGTTTCGAACCAAAGCGAACGTAGAGGTCAGCATCACCACTACCACCAATGGTTTGAACAGTTAGACGTTGGCCTGCCTCTAGGTCAGCATAGAAATAGTCCATCGCACCTGTTGCGCCGCTCAAGCCATTCACTGGAACACCAGAGGTTAGCTTGCCTTCTGGATCTGGCGTTGGATTTGGACCACCACAATCTTGACCACAGTCTGAATCCGCCAAGCTATAGAGCAGCTTGTTTACGCTTCCGCGAGTGTCTGTGACTTTTCCATTGGATGCTCGTTCAGCAATCAGTGCCTCTAGCTGGCTTGGTGATAATGCACTGTTTTCTTGAAGATATAGCGCTGCAACACCGGCTACATGTGGCGTTGCCATTGAGGTGCCACTGATGGTTTTGTAGCCACCATCATACCAAGCAGATTTGATTTGCGAGCCCGGTGCAAACACATCGACACAGCTACCCCAGTTTGAAAAACTCGAACGTGAATCTGAGCTTGTTGTCGAGCCAACGGTCACGCCAGAAGGAACGCGAGCTGGTGAATAGTTACAAGCATCCGCATTGGAGTTGCCGGCCGCCAGTAGGAAACTCACCCCTGATTGAATCGCACTTTGCACTGCGCTATCCAATGCTGTGGATTGTCCGCCTCCCAAACTCATGTTGGCAACAGAAGGTCCGGAAGCGTTAGCAGCCACCCAGTCCACCCCGGCAATGACACCGGATGTCGAACCAGAACCAGAACAGCTAAGTACTCTCACACCAACAATATTCACGTTCTTTGCCACGCCATACTGGCTGCCGCCAATGGTGCCGGCAACGTGCGTACCGTGTCCGTTACAGTCACTTGAGTCTGAATCATTATCGACAAAGTCGTAACCAGAAACCGAACGCCCACCAAACTCGACGTGTGAATTGTTCACACCTGTATCGATGACATAAGCCGTTACCCCTGTACCATCGAAGTTGGCGTTGTAGTTACTATCAAGAGGTAGGCTGCGCTGATCAATTCGATCAAGACCCCAAATCGCATTGCTTTGGTTCGCTTCTACCGAGACTATCGGTTCAAGCGTTAGCATTTTATCTTGTTCGATGTAGTCCACTCGTGGGTCAGAGCGTAACTCATCGAGTTGGTTTGTATTCAATGTTGCAACAAAGCCACTGATGGATCGGTCAAATATGGACTCCACCTGTATCGAATATAAACCGGACATACTGTCCACCGATTGTTGCGTGGACTGTTGAAGATCTAGAGAGTCGCTCGGCATCATTTGCGGCTGCTTAAAGACCACGATATAACGATCAGCGATGGCGACATCGTCCGGAGCGAGCATCAACGCTGCAGGGGCTTGTTGTAAATCAGAAGCACCTGGCAGATCCGTTGATTGAGAGTAAACGGAAGCAGAATGAAAACAGATTGCCGAGGTTATACAACAAGTAAGTAGTTTCTTTGACATAAAATGTTCCTTGAAATCATAGTGTTGTTGATTTTTACCTAGTACCAAACTGTCAACACGAAAACACAGACAATCAGCGTAATACGCTCAATACGTGCTGCAGTGACGTTACACAATTCAACCTAGAACAATGCGCAACCGGATGCGTAACTGATAATAATTCGTATACTCAGAAACATGACCAATTCCAAACCTTTCTTGAAATTGAAATGTAATAATCAACTCAGAGTTAGAGCAAACTCCCTAAAATAGAATAATTCTAAACATCGGACTTGTTGGCTGTTATATGTCCTCTACCAACGTCCTATTCGCGAGATAAAACCTCTACTTTTTCTCCAATCTAGAGACTCCATCTCTCAAATTCATTTAATTGCATAATTGACCTAAATCAACGAACCATTCGTTTATATTCTTTGCACAGTTGTAAACAAAAAGTGATCAGAACCGTGGGAGGCAAGTAAAATCAAATCGTTCAAAGTTTGTTCGCTTTTAACATCGTTTTTTGCCATAAAAACCATCGATTTTTTGCGTTTTATCGAAAAAAACGATTGCTATACCGTGACTTCCAGAGCGTACCAACACGAAGTACGCCGCCCTAGTGAGAGTGAAAAATCACTTAAAAAGGAAGTTATTATGAAAACTCTTATAGCAGTGAGCGTCTTGTCAGCGCTGTCTTTCGGTGCCTATGCAGAGCGCCAATCCTCAGAGCCCATTAAGGTGATTGAGCCTGTAGCAGGGCTTGATGCGAAAAAAGTACAACTAGGTAAAACGCTTTGGTTCGAGCCTCGTTTATCTGCCTCTAACACTATCTCTTGTAACTCTTGCCATAACATCGCAAAAGGCGGCGTCGATAACCTACCAAGCTCCATAGGTCATAAATGGGCGATTGGTCCTATCAACTCACCAACGGTGTTTAACTCGGATTTGAACTTTGTTCAGTTCTGGAATGGACGAGCCAAAGATTTGCAAGAACAGGCAGCAGGTCCAATCGAGAACCCACTCGAAATGGCCTTTAGCCACCAGCTTGCGATCGACACACTTAAGTCAATCCCTCAATACCGAGAGTGGTTTAAACAAGCCTATGGCAGTGAGACGATCACGATTGATAACGTGACTGACGCTATTGCGATCTTTGAGCAAACCTTGCGCACACCAAACGCGCCGTTCGATCTTTGGTTGAAAGGCGACGACAACGCACTAACCACAGCGCAAGTCGAGGGTTATAACCTATTCAAAGCAAAAGGTTGTACGGCATGTCACAGTGGCCCATTGGCTGGTGGGCAAATGTACCAAAAAATGGGCTTAGTGAAGCCGTTTGCAACAGACAACCCTGATGTGGGACGCAAGGCGATCACAGGTAATGACTTCGATAAGTTTGTGTTTAAAGTACCAACACTGCGTAATGTCGAACTCACCTACCCGTACTTCCACGATGGCTCTGTTTGGGATTTAGAAGAAGCAGTAGCAATGATGGCTGACCTTCAACTTGGTCAGAAGCTAACGAAAGAGGAATCGGTGAAAATCACTGAGTTCTTACGCTCGTTAACCGGCGACCAACCAGAGGTAACACTTCCTCATCTACCACCATCAACCCACGAGACGGCACGTCCAAATATCTAACTCGATCGTTCATGAATAACAAAGGAGCCATGGTTGGCTCCTTTGCTGCTTATCAAGCCGCTTCAACAAAGTTTTATCTATCGAATCTATGACTTTTTCAGTCTCACCTTCTTACTGTTATTCCTACCAATTGCATATAACCCCACATGCATAACCTCTGCTTTTATGAAGAAATACAATGTAATTGAATTTTTTGGACTAACTTACAGTAAGATATTGATTAGTAGCGTTAAGTGAGAGGTCTAAGGATAGATCAAGATGGGATTCAAAACCGTTCAAACACAATCACATTATGTCGATGGCATACTCGTCACAGCAGAATATCACCGCCTGTCGACGAGATTTACCTTGCGAATTGGCGAAGAGATCCTCTATTCAAAACGGCTTTTTATTATCGCGTTTAGAAACGCTCCAATTACCGTTAACAATCGGAGCTATCGAGTAAGGATCATTTGGTGCTTTATTTGGCGAGCAAGGTTAACGAAAGACGACACTGTGGTGATAGAAGAACTGATTGACAAACGACGTTCTAAGTCATTATTTACTCTTGTATTCTCCACTATCATGCGAAGTTTAAAATATGTATTCAGTTAAGCAGTTTCAAATAGCGATTAACCGCATTTGAAACTGCATTATCATTGGGCAAATCGATTAAGCAACATTCGCCGACTTATTTGCATCGCTGTCTTGTTCAAAGAACTCTTCATGTAGCGCACAAATCGCTTCCTTATACTCGTCGTCACTCACAACAAACTGTACGTTAACGTTTCTCATTGATGAATGGAGAGCAATGGGTGTCACATCGCGATTCATCAGTGCAAAAACGCCTTTGGCTAACGTTTTATTGGTATCGATTTGGGAGCCGATTGCAGAGATAAGAGCCACCATACGCCCTGTAATAGAGGCTTGCGGATAGCGTTTTTCTACTTTGTAACGTACTTTGTTTAGGCTATCGACACTGCCACCTAGATAATACGTTATGGAGTTCGCATTCATCTCTTTACCGATAAGGTTGACGCGTGCATCGGCAATGATTTCCATCAGTTCGTAACTGACATTGTCCACTTTTCCAACCATGGTTTGATCAAACAAGTGAAGCGCAAACACCTTCTGCTTTCCTGCGATAATTTCAATGCGGTCACTCTCAGGACGGTAATCGGCCGAGATCAGCGTCCCTTTATGCTCAGGTTCAAAGGTATTTTTGATCTGCAATTCAATACCACTTTCTCGTAAACCCGCCGCCGCATTGGGGTGAATCGCTTCCATGCCAAGATTGGCCAATTGGTCGGCAACATCGTAATTGGTAAATCCGATCGGATTAACACTGTCGACTCCCACCACTCTTGGGTCGGCAGAGCTTAAATGATATTCCTTATGAATAATCGCTAAATCCGCTTTGATTGTTGCCGCAATTCGGCTGAAAGTCATCTCACTGTAGCCACGATCATAGGTATGCATTAACCCTTCTTTGCAATACGCATAACCCGTCACGATTGGTAGCTCTTGGGTGACGTCAATATCTACAAAGGCATCAGAGATGGATTCATCCAACGTTTTGGGCTGTTGGTTATCCCAACCGGAAAGGTCGACAAATTTTGCGTTGATTCCCATATTTTTGAGCTTCAACGCGGTGTTATAAGCGCTATGTGCTTCACCAATTGAAGAGAGAAACTCGCGGATCTGCGGCAAATAGTGACGCAGAGAAAACTGTCCATATTGACAAGTTTCTAGGATGTTGGTGACACATGTTTTTGCTTCCGCAATTCGGGAACGAATGAACTTATCCGCTCTCATTCTATTCATCGGATCGGCAAAAATATGTTCGTTTGTCAGCAGCATACGGCTTTCTACGTAGGCTAAAGCGCCTTGCCACGCCTCATCTCGCTTAGCGATAAGCTGATAGACACCGGGCTTACTGGTTTTTTTGCATTCCAATAGAGCGTCGGTCATACCGCCATAAGCAGAAACAACAAAAATACGGTTATATGGGTTTTGTGGACGAAGGAGGATGTTGTCGAGCACAGCATCAAACGCTGTCATCGAAGTACCGCCGATCTTTTCTACGGTAAATGTCATGAGGGGGCCTTAATGATTGGTCATTTGAAAGAAAGGAAAAAGAAAGGGGTGAAACTTCACCCCGTTTCAAGTATTTGAAGAGAACGACTAGTCCACCAGGGGATAAACACCATTCTCATCATGCACTTCCGCCCCGGTGATCGGCGGATTGAACACGCACGCCATTACCATTTCTTTGTTTTTGTAGGCGCGTAGGTAGTGCTCGTCATGCTTGTCTAGGATATACAGCGTACCCGGTTTGATTGGGTAAGTTTCACCGCCAACGACTTCAATTTCCCCTTCTCCACTCATGCAGAATACCGACTCTAGATGGTTCTGATAATGAATGTGTGTTTCGGTGCCTTCGTATATCGTCGTGATATGGAATGAGAAGCCCATATTGTCGTCTTTCAATAACATACGGACACTTTCCCAGTTATCAGACACAACACGTCTTTCGCTATTGCGACACTCGTCGAGTGTTCTAACGATCATAATTCTTTCCTTGCTATGATGCTTGTTTGAAATATTTACTTGCGATGGCTTCTACCGAGCCCTCGAAGATATTAAGCCCTTGAGTGAGTTCGGCTTCAGAAATGGTCAATGGGCAAAAGAACTTCACCACTTCATCATTTGGACCGGCTGTTTCAATCACCATGCCATTGTCGAAACAGGTTTTTGCAATAGCTCCTGAAATCTCGCCATTCTTACACTCAATACCGATCATCATGCCGCGACCTTTACTCTGAACAAACAGTTCAGGGAATCGTTGAACGGAGCGTTGAATGACTTCTTCAACCATGTTTGAACAGCGCTTAATGTGCAGCTCAAAGCGGTCGTTCGACCAGTATGTTTCAAGTGCTTTAGCTGCTGTGACAAACGCGTGATTATTGCCGCGGAATGTGCCGTTATGTTCGCCTGGTTTCCATTTATCCAACGCAGGTTTTAGCAAAACAATTGCCATTGGCAGACCATAACCGCCGATGGATTTCGACAGCGTTACCATATCTGGTTTAATGCCCGACGGTTCAAAGCTAAAGAAAGTGCCTGTGCGGCCGCAGCCTGCTTGAATATCGTCAACAATCAATAAGATATCGTGAGCTTTGCACAGCTTACTGAGTCGTTGCAGCCACTCGTTAGAAGCCACATTCAGACCGCCCTCGCCCTGTACGGTTTCGAGTAAAACCGCCGCTGGCTTGTCCATGCCTGCAGAGTTATCAGTCAGCATGGTTTCAAACAATTTCAAACCATCAATGCCTGCATAGCCTTCAAATGGGATTCGCGTGACATTGTTTAAGCTCGATCCCGCGCCTTGGCGATGGTGTTGATTACCCGTTGCTGCAAGTGCGCCTGCAGTACAGCCATGAAAACCGTTGGTGAAAGCAACAATGCTGCTACGACCCGTTACTTTTTTTGCGAGTTTGATGGCGGCTTCAACGGCGTTGGTTCCCGTTGGGCCTGTGAACTGAACTTTGTAATCCAGTCCTCTTGGTTCAAGAATGTATTGATTTAGTGCTTCAAGAAAGGCAGCTTTGGCTTCTGAATGCATGTCCAAGCCGTGTGTAATGCCATCCATTTCAATGTACTCAAGCAGTGCTTGCTTAAATACTGGGTTGTTATGGCCGTAATTGAGAGATCCCGCTCCAGCAAGAAAGTCGAGGTAACGTTCACCTTGCTCTGTTTCTAACCAGCAACCTTTCGCGCTACGAAAAACGACCGGAAAACTGTTTGAGTATGAACGTACGTTGGATTCCTGCTTTTTAAAAATATCCATGATAAGACCGTTGTTTGATTCCTATTGGTGGGTTTATTTGAGAGGGATACGATACAAATATTCCGTATCGTGCTTGCCTTTAAAGTGTTTGTCTTCGTCCAAGAAGGTACTCACTTCGCCAGCATTGCCATTTTGCGCATCGAGCTTTTTGAATAGCGCCCAAGACGCGTCGTTTGACTTGGTGATCGTGGTTTCAATAGCGTTGATACTCTCGAGGCCTTCTCGGTCGAGTAAGTTACTGAGCATTTTGAAAGCCAACCCGTTACCTCTAAATCTTGGCGCTACGGCGACTTGCCAAATGAATAACACGTTAGTCTCACCAGGCTTCTGGTAACCAGAGATGAAACCGGCAATCTCGCCTTTGTGCTCAACTAAAACACAGGTTTTGCTGAAATGGCTAGATTGAAGGAAATTACAATATGAAGAGTTCATATCGAGCGGAGGACAATCTGCGATCAAACCATAAATATCGTCGCCATCAGACACGACAGGTTCACGAAAAATCCATTTTTTTCTTGGGTCTTCTCCAATCTCTGGATACATCACCCAAGGGGCTGAGGTAATCATGTGTAGATACATATCCTTCGTACACTAATTAAATTTCCTTTTTATTATGCACACTGATAGTGCATAAAAATCAAACAAAGCCGCTCTAAATACCTACTTATTTGATCTAAATCGCATTAAGGCCAAATGAGCATGACTTTAAAAATAGTTTGAGCTCTAATGTATTTATAGGGTAAAAAATTAATCGAAGCCAAATGAGCAAAACATCGTCAGTTTCGCACTGAGGAATTGTTTCGAGCAGGAAGAGAATGGCAGCCGATTGATGACTAAAGATGAAGAATTCAGATAAGAAAACGGCACGCCGAAGCATGCCGTTTTTTCGTTGTTACGAAGAAAGCTTAAATTACGCTTTCGCTTTCTTCATTGATTTTGATGTTGGGCGAGGCTCATCCATCAAACCTTTCACTAGAGAAACCGTTGCAACCAACAGTACGATAGTGAATGGTAGACCAGTTGTTACCGCCATCGCTTGTGCAGCCGCGAGACCACCGCCAAGCATTAGCGCGATTGCAACTAAACCTTCGAATGTACACCAGAATACACGTTGAGGTGTTGGTGCATCTACTTTACCGCCAGCTGCAATCGTATCGATCACAAGCGAACCAGAATCCGCTGATGTGATAAAGAACACCACAACCAGAATAATACCCACGATAGACGTGATCTGAGACAGTGGCATCACATCTAGCATCGCGAACAGTTTAAGTGGAAGCTCTGCGTCAAATACCGCTTGGTAACCGTCGTTCACGTATTGGCTGATCGCCGTACCACCGAATGCCGTCATCCATAGGACACACACGGTTGATGGGATCAGGATAACACACACGATGAACTCACGAACTGTGCGGCCACGAGATACACGCGCAATAAACATACCGACGAATGGTGACCATGAAATCCACCACGCCCAGTAAAACGCAGTCCAACCTTGTGAGTAGTTCACGTCTTCACGACCAAATGGCATCGATAGCGCTGGAACATTCGCAAGGTATGACATGATGTTCTCGAAGAAACCAGTCATGATAGCGACTGTCGGGCCCACGATGATCACGAACAATAGCAATAGTGCCGCTAAGCCCATGTTGATTTCAGACAGACGTTTTACACCGCTATCCAAGCCAGCGACTACCGAAATCAAAGCAAGTGCTGTGATGATCACGATAAGCACAACTTGCGTTGTCTCTGTCATAGGGATACCGAACAGAAAGTTTAGACCTGTAGCTGCTTGTGATGCGCCGTAACCAAGAGAAGTCGCAAGACCAAATACCGTCGCGACTACCGCTAAGATATCAATAATGTGACCAACCCAACCCCAAACTCGCTCGCCAAAAAGAGGATAGAAAATAGAACGCATCGTTAGAGGCAGGCCTTTGTTGAACGAGAAGATCGCCAAACCTAGAGCCAATAGTGCATAAATTGACCATGGGTGAAGTGCCCAGTGGTAAATCGTTGCTGCCATACCAAGTGCAGACGCTGCTGATGTATCACCCTCTGCTGCGCCTAGTGGAGCCCAGTCAGTACGAACACCATTCTCAACGTTCACACCGCCAAGAGCAGCACTGAAGTGAGACATAGGTTCAGATACGCCGAAAAATACCAGACCGATACCCATACCAGCAGCGAATAGCATCGCTAACCAGCCTGCGTAAGTGTAGTCCGGTGTTGCTTCTGTACCGCCGATACGAACGCGACCAAGTGGCGTTACGATCAGGATCAAACACACCACGACAAACACGTTGCCTGCAGATAGGAAGAACCAATCAAGATTTGACACTAGCCAACCACGCAAACCCGCAAAGAACGGTTCTACTTGTTGTCTGAATGTCAGTGTTAACACTACGAACAGGATGATCGACATACCTGAAATAGCAAACACACGGTTGTGAATATCAAGTCCAAAAGGACCTACTTTTAACGCGACGTTGTCCTGACCAATCTGGTAATCAGTATCGATCGGGTTCACCTTACCGTCGGGGCGTTGTATACCGCCATTGTTGTCGGTGCTCACGATTTGTCTCCTTAAAAACGTGGCTATATTTAAGTTCAAATTAAGCTTGATGTAGGAAGCCGAGTGATGACTTTCTTGTGTCACTTGCTGCAAAGCTTATGTGCGATCGTTGTGTCGCTTTTAGAAGGGTTGCTCTACTTTATAATTTTACCTTCAACCGTCCTGATATCGCATTGCATTTTGTTATCAGGACGACCAATAAAATTTATCGCCAATGCATTAACGAGGCGAATAACTCACTGCCAAATCACAGACAACGGCATGTCACCGTCAAAGTGGTATTGCAACTGCGCCTGTAACAACTCAGCGGTAGCAAGAGCATCGGTCAGCGCATGGTGTGGCTGATAAGCAGGCAAATGGTAACGCTCACGCGCATGACCGAGACGTACCGAGCCAGGCTTTTTACCTTTGAGCTTGTTCAACCAACCTTCACACTCTCGACGCTGAATGGCGTATTCGATGTCCAACGTATCAACGACTGGAAATTGAATCCCCTCTCCCAGGCTGTTTAACAATGCGTTATTGAAGAATTGACGCTCGATGTTTTTGTAGTGCACCACCACAATCTTTCCGGCTAACTCATCAAGAATGGCATCTAGAATTTGCTCAAGTTGCGGCGCATTCTTCACTTCGGAATCGGTAATGCCGTGAATCACGACAGACTCTTCATTCAATTCTCGATTTGGATTCACCACCCAATGACGAGATCCGCTGCACTGCACTCGCCCTAGTGTAAATGGCACCAAACCGATGGTGAGAATGGCGTCTTGCTCGGCGTTTAAACCCGTGGTCTCGAAATCGACGGAGACAAACGGTACCTCTTTTAATGGCGTATCACCATTCACAATAGGCGCAGAGTAATAGCGTTTTAATCGAGTATCTTTCGCTTGCTCGGCAAGTTGCTCAAAGAAGATCGGCCAATCGGGTGTCTGGCTGGTATCAAGCAAATCGCGACTGTCTTGCTTTTGTTTCGAAAACCACATCATTTGCCACTTCTCTGGTAACGGAACTTAATGTAGTTCTGAGCATTGCTTAGGATTTGGAATGCGGCTTTTAAGTTACGGCGTTCAAACTCCGACATTTCTTCTGGCTCGATGTTGTTATCCGGCTCTTCCCCATTTTCGATATCCAATGCTTGATGTCGGATTCGCACCATGTAGATCAACTCCATCGCATCTTTTAAGTCCATGCCGCGCCCCTTCGGTAAGATGCCCGCATTGTTGATATCATCTAGACGTTCAAACGAGTTTTGCGAGCGAGAGCCAATCGCCAAAGCGTGGACCCGAATCAGATCCGCCATTGGTGCGGTACCGCGACGCTTCAAGTTAATGGAATTGCGATGACGACCGTCTTTCTCCATCACGAAGTCTTTAAAGAACCCAAGTGGCGGCGTGCGACGAATCGCGTTGTAAGCCATACAAGCTAAGAAGCGGCTATTCTTCTTGGCACGGCGGACAATAAATCCACTCAACTGTTCTGCCCATTTCACACGTCCATGTACACCAAGTAAGTCGAAGAAAATACTGCTGTTCAGAAGTCGCTCTGGTGTTGGCTCATCAATCCAGTTCGCAAAGCACTCTTCCCATTCTGAACGCGTTTTGCGCCATTCTGGGTTGGTCGCCATGATGTCGCCGGTACAGTAGGTGTATCCGCATTCGGCTAATCCATCACAAATGAACTTCGCAAACTGAGCAAAGTACTCATCATGCAGTGCTGGTTCGTAACTGTTATCCAGAATCAGCGCGTTATCTTGGTCTGTGACGATAAGCTGCTCATCACGCGCCATGGAACCCATAGCCAACAAACAATAAGGGATGGGCGCAGGACCTAATTCTTGTTCTGCTAACTCTGCCAGTCTCTGTTTAAAGCTGCTGCCAATCACCGACATTGCCCGCCCAACCATGTGGGCATTTGCATCTTCACTCACCATTCTCACAAAGCAGTCTTTCACTTGTTTAGAAACCGCTTTGAGATCTTCGACTGAGTTTTGTTGGAAGATAGAGCTCACAAGCAACAAGCTGTTTTGCGACTCATAACGGACGATATCCGTCATGCTAATCACACCAATCGGCTTTTTGTCTTTTAAGATTGGCAGATGATGGACGTTGTAACGCAGCATTGTCAGCATGGCTTCAAACACGTAAGCGCTGTAATCGAGCGACACAACGTCGTAGCTCATCACTTCACTGACAGGAATATCACTGTCTCTACCCTCAGCTAAAACGCGAACACACAGATCCTTCTCGGTCAAGATACCAAGCAGTTGGTCATCGTCGTCTTCAGTAATGTCTTCTTGTGCGCGGACAATCAAAAGCGCAGTAACGCCCTCTTCCGCCATCAAGATTGCGGCCTCACGCACCGTTGCAGTGGCTTCTAACGTTACTGGCTCGCGGCTTAAGATCTTGCGCGCTTTCGCTGTAGTGAAGTCATTCCCATCTGACTGGTTTGATACCGCGGTACGCAGCCTGGCGCTGTCTTCCAATTCCATGAAATCGGCAAAGTTCTCAAACTCGTCACATAGCTCAGTGAAAATCTTCTCTGGAATGCAGTAAACCAAGGTGTCTTCGATCGCTTTAGCTGGCATGCGAACACGATTGTTCATCAACAACCCCATTTGTCCAAACAAACCACCAGCGTCGATACGGTTGTACAACTCGCCTTTGCGGCGGAAGATTTCCACCACACCACTGCGGATCATGTACAAATCACGAATGTCATCGCCTTTCTTGAGAATGTCTGTCCCTGCGCGGTAATACGAGACTTCGGCATTCATTGCGATGTTTCTCAGGTGCTCTTCCGGTAAGTCATCAAAAGGTGGGTATTGGCTAATGAAATTCAGTACTTCTAATTGCTCGGCTTCCATTGTTTATTCCATGCATTGCCTAAACTAAGGCGATAAATATCACCAAGAAAATAATCACACAATAAATAAATCGAGAGGTTAGATAAAAAGATTTGTAACCATCGAAAAGCGGAATAATGACTGATTATTATTGAAACGAGCGAGTCTAAAACCACTTGTTTTCATCTAAAAATGAACAGTAAAAAACGCTATAAATTCACAGGACAAATAACTCTTTAAAAACCAAAAGCAATCGTTTTCTTGTGATATAAATTACATATTGAACGCAAGAACAAAAATCCGTATATTGCGCCTGCCTACGCGGCACACCCTACAATGCACAACGCTATCCTGCTTCCACTGGTGCATTGATATTGGTGTTTAACTACATCCATGCAAAACACACCTTCCTCTTTTTCTCGCTTTTTTAAAGAATCGGGAGCTTTGTTACATCTATCGATCCCTATCATTCTGATGCAACTTGCCACTCAGTCAATGGGCTTTATCGATACCACAATGGCAGGCCAAGTGAGCGCTGCCGACCTCGCTGCGATCGCACTTGGCACCAGTTTATGGCTACCCGTTTCGCTTTTGCTTCGCGGCATCATCATGGCATTAACACCCGTTGTGGCTTACCACCGCGGCGCACAAAGTTTGGATAACGTGCGTATCGCGTTTATTCAGATGCTTTGGTTGTCGGCGTTCGTTAGCGCAATTTTGATTGTTTACTTGCTGCTTGGTGAAACCATTCTCGTTGGCCTAGGCGTTGCACCTGAGATCATTCCTATCGCCAGTGACTACGTTGTTGCATTGGCATTTGGTGTTCCGGGCATTGCGCTTTTCTACACCTTGAATGGCTTCTGCGAAGGGATGAACAACACTCGCGCACCCATGCTGATTTCGGTGATTGGTTTGTTGGTAAACATCCCTGTTAACTACATTCTGATTTACGGTAAATTCGGCATGCCTGCATTAGGTGCGGTTGGCTGTGGCTGGGCAACAAGCTTGGTTTACTGGTTAATGTCTGTCCTACTGTTTAGCTACATCAAACGCCATCATCATTACAAAAACATTCTGCACTTCGCTGAGTTAAAACCGATATGGCAAGAGATCAAACAGCTGTTCAAACTCGGCATGCCGATTGGTTTGAACATCGCGGTTTGCGGCAGCATCTTCGCAGTGATTGCTCTATTGATTGGCCGTATTGGTGCTGAGAACGTTGCGGCGGCGCAGATTGCACTGAACATCTCTAGCATGACGTACATGATCCCAATGAGCCTTTCATTTGGTATCACGATTCGTGTTGGTCATGCCTTGGGTGAACAAAAGCTTGAAACAGCTTCACATCGCAGCTTGGTTGGCATTATTACCGCAGCGCTATTGTCGCTGATTTCAGTCGGTTTCTTCCTGCTGTTCCCAGAATGGATCATTCGTTTGTACACCACAGATCCAGTGGTTTCAGCAACAGCGGCTACTCTGCTGATGTTTACTGCGATGTACCAATTCAGCGACGCGCTACAGACCTCTGCGAACGGCGCTCTGCGTGGCTACAAAGATACTAAGATCCCGATGATTCTGGCGATTCTAGCCTACTGGGGCTTGGCGCTTCCACTGGGTATGTTGTTGGGTATCACGGATGAAATCGTTCCTGCAATGGGCGAAGAAGGCTTCTGGATTGGTATCGTAACCGGCTTAACTACAGCAGCAATTGCAATGCTGATTCGCTTGACGCTAGTGATTAAGAAATACAATCAAACCGCAGAAGTGAATACGGCTTCGCAACCTGAGTTAGCGATTCAATAGCGACGAGAGCGTTGATCGTTTCAATTAGAAAGGCTCACTATCGCAGTGAGCCTTTTTTGGTTTCCAGCTTGCTAGCCTTGTTTACTTACCGTTGAGCCACCACCAGCATCGTTGATTCTGTAGCCAAGTTCGGCAACTTTCTGGCGGATTTCGTCAGCTTGTTGGTATTCCTTCTGCTTTTTCATTTGCAAACGCAACTCTACCAATTCCAAGATCTCGCGAGGGATTTCCTCTTCTTCTACTTTATCAAGCTCCAAACCAAACACACGGTCAAAATAGCGCGCCGTTGCCTTTTTATCTGCATCGTTTAATGCACTTCCAAGCAACTCCCACATTAGTGCAATCGCTTGTGGCATGGCTAAATCGTTGTTGATGAGTGACATAAAACGCTCAACAAACGTTTGGTCGACTTTGCCACCTTCTGGTAATGCCGACACTTTCGCTTTCAGGCGCTTTAAAGCGGTTTGTGCAGCGTCTAAGCTCTCCCAAGTAAAGCTCAAATGACTGCGATAATGACTGGTCAATACCAAGTAACGGTAAGCCAGCGGGTCATAGCCTTTCTCGATTAAGGCATCAAGACGAAGTGACGTACCGGATTTGGAGATCTTCTCTTTGTTCAATTGAAGGAAGAAGCCATGCAGCCAGTAATTCGCTTGAACGTGTCCATTCTTTGCTTGGCATTGGGCAATTTCGTTGGTGTGATGAACAGGGATATGGTCTTCCCCACCAACATGAATATCGAACACTTCCCCAAGGTACTTCTCTGCCATCGCAGAACATTCAATGTGCCACCCTGGAAAGCCAACTCCCCAAGGGCTTTCCCATTCCATTTGTCTTGGCGTGTCGCCGCTAAACTTCCAGAGTGCGAAGTCGGTTGGGCTCTTTTTCTCTGCCATTTCGACGCGAATGCCCGCTTCTAAGCCTTCGCGGTCCAGTTTGGCAAGTTTTCCGTAATCTGGAAGCTTGGCCGAATCAAAATAAACGCCATCGGAGGTTTGATAGGTGAAGCCCTTTTGCTCAAGCTCTAGGAGGAATTCAATCTGTTCTTGAATGTGATCGGTAGCGCGACAAATGATGGAAGGCTTAATGATGTTGAGGCTTTTAAGATCATCTAAAAACGCGTCTTCAAAATACTTTGCGATCTCCCAAGCAGACTTGTTCTGTTTTCTCGCGCCCTTCTCCATTTTATCTTCACCGGTATCGGCATCAGACACCAAGTGGCCAACATCCGTGATGTTCATAACGTGGTTTACGTCGTAGCCGTTGAGCTCTAACGTACGTCTTAACACATCCACAAAAAGGTAGGTTCTCAAGTTTCCTGCGTGCGCATAGTCGTACACCGTCGGACCACAAGCGTACAAACCAACCTTACCTGTTTCGATGGTATTGAACGGCTCAAGGGTGCGCCCCAGTGTATTGAATAGTTGTAATTTTGACTGACTCATATTGTTATTCCTTTAAATGCAAAAAGGCCGCGGATGAAAACATCGGCGGCCTTTAATATGTCTGTATGATCTTTTGCTAACTAATAGCTACGCGAAAGCCGCCGCACGTCTTGGGAGGTGCGACAACAACAGTTAGTCGAGATAGAAATAGCTAAATAGTTCATACCCAACACCCTAAATAAGAAATCTATAGAAATCAACCCTGTGATGACGGCTTCCGTTATTGGAATACGGAACGAAGCTCACGCACCCGGCAATTAAACCTATGTAGGACGGTACATATAAAATTAAAAAAGAGCTCAAGTGAGCTCCTTTTTAGCATTACGTTACGCGTACTAAAGCGCCTTGCCGTAAAATTTGATCAGCGATTGCTCTGCAAATACATCTAGCATCTTATTGAATCGCTTCCTCTCATCGGCTTTAACCCACCGAGACTTCACTTGCAACTCAGTTGTCACGGAAAGCTCCGTCGGGGATATCAACTTAACTTGCCTTTTTAAAACACCTAGGGGGTGACGGAGTTCTAACGTAGCTGGAACATGAGTGATCTTCCAAAGTCCGTTAGTATCGTAGTGAAATTTAGACACAATATCGACGCCTTGGAATAGAGCGGGATATATCTCATTCGACATCTTTAGCTCGTCCAATTCATTTTTAATCCAAGCATCGACTTCCTCATAGTTCAAGCCCTCACCAACAACTAGAAACGGGTCAATGACCGACTTTGAACGAACCACCGCTTTACTCGTCATTGAATCAAGATTTTCGATCTCAAACTCTGGTTTGCCAATGGACGAGACGACGTCGGCATATTGATCAGTCAGTTTTTCCAAACGTTCCTTTTCGCTCAACTCATAAAGATTAGAGCGCAGAACAGCAGCGAACTCGCCTGTATATGTGCGCTCTTGAACTTCTTTTTGACCACCAAGTTCATCAAATAAAATCTCGGTTTCCGCTGTCATCTTCCAGCGGTATGGACTTTTTTGAATCGTACCTAGTGACGCACCTTTAGACAGTGGTAAAGCGACTTTATTTTGAATCCACGAAGACGTGTATTTCCAGTTGGTTTGTGTGTCCGTAGGATCTACACAGTAATGCTCGCCTCCGTGGTCAAAGCACACAACAACATGGTTGAAAGCATTCATTGATGGAACTAAAACTCGGCTCGGGTCAGTACGCTTTGTGGAAACCAACACAAGTTCAGGGCTCAAGCCTATTTTCTCAAGTAAACCAATGAGAAGTACGGACTTGTCTTTACAGTCACCAAATCGATTCTCAATGGTTTCGGCAATGTCATGTGGTGTCATCGCATGGCCATATTCCGATCGCGATACATAGCGAATATCACGAGAAACAAAGCTCAAAATACGTTCAATTTTTTCACTGGTACTTGTTGCCCCTTTGGTCAGTTGTAAATACAACCCATCCAAACCGGTGGTGTCGTCAAACGCCTTTCTCATCGTAAAGTTGGCTTTATCCGCCACACTTTGCCATGTCCCTAAAGAACCGATAGCAATACTGTCGACACCATCACGCCATAACACTTGATAATCACCAATATAAGACGGAATGTCTTGGCCCGAACAATGCAATTGGCCAGTACTTTGCGAACACTCAACCTCTCGGCTATTTTCCTGCCAATGAATCGGTGAGTCAGAGCTCCACTCCACGTTTAGTTCATAACGTTCTATCGGGTAATTTTGCTGAGTGAATAACTCTTCAGCCCAATCAGGCTCCATCAGATCTCGTTGGCTGACTATGTCGTACTTCAGCACGGCAATACTGCCTTCTTCTAATCCAGGAATAGCCAGCGAGACTTCTTTATGACTTGAAAAAGTATTGTAGCCACCAGTATTAAGGACTTGTACGTGAGAAGGATTAATTTGCTTCACCTTACCGTCTGGTGAAACCGATGCCGCTGCTTTTATGATGACTTTCTGATAGTTAGGATCGAAATATAAGCCCATGGTGCCATAGGATTCTATATCCACAAATCGCGGGAAATAATTGACGATAGTATAGCTTTCTTTGACAGAATCTTTTTTGACATCAAAGTTCGAGCTTAAAAGTAGCTGCACCATCTCTGAATAAGACTTATCTTGAGAAATGAGAGAAAGCGACTCTTTTAACCCACCTTGAGACAGGCGCCACTCTATTTCTGACTTATCGTTACCAAGGGCGCTATTGGAAACAGACAATGTCGCAACAATAAGCGCACATAAACGGTTTATCTTCATTGTAGTGAAAACTCCCTAGCCATCGCTTCAAACTCTGGCTTTCTCGAACGATAAGTTAATCTAGGTTGAGAAAGAACACCCAATAGCTCGTAGGTTTTATCTCCGGTATTGATCAACGTGACATATCCCGACGCAGGGTCGTTAAATAGCTTTTTGTTACAAACCAGCTCGACTTTCAACGCAAACTCATTACCAACAAAGCTGCGCGATTCTTCACATTCAGACTTCCCAATCTCCTCTTTAATCCAGTCACGACGCAATGCCATATGCTCATTAAGATTTTCGATTTCTTTGTTATCGAACAAAACAAAGTATGCATCGTAGTCTTCACTTTCAAACTCAGCGAGAGCCGTACCATCACTGTAGGTGCCATTCTCGACACGTTGCCACCCCGGACCATGAAAAGTCAGCTGAAAATTATGCTCTGGCTGGGTGTAAATCGAACGGTCCGAGTAACTTTCGAGCTTTTCAACGGACATCGTGGAGCCAATTAAGAAAGCAAACATTGCCAAAATTAGCGGCGTCATGATGAGAACAACACACCACTCGAAAGCATTGTATCCGCGCTCCTTACCTGTAAATTCAACTCCAACGAGTTGACGCTTCAACTCGTTGACTCGAGAAGCAATAGCAGCAAACGATGACGCGGAGACCAACAGCATTAAGAGTTCTAGCCAAAGAGGCGTCGTCCATTTAGAGCTCATTGAAAAATAAACGTTAGCAAGCATAAAACCCGATACGCCTAACCAATAAATCGATTTTGATCTGCCCTTTTTTGCACTGCCCTCGAGATCATCAAGCGCGCGGTCTAAATTGCGGAAAGCAAAAGCCTGAGCTATGAAGAAGAGTGGCACAAAAACCCAAAGCCAAGGTTTGAAGTTTTCTTTCGAGATTTGATTGATTTCTCTTATACGACGGTAAAGCCAAAAGTTGAAGTACAAGCCAAATG
The DNA here is from genome assembly GCF_030248375.1 of Vibrio sp. B181a. Lineage (NCBI taxonomy): Bacteria > Pseudomonadati > Pseudomonadota > Gammaproteobacteria > Vibrionales > Vibrionaceae > Vibrio > Vibrio sp. B181a. Next base: position 98,843 of record NZ_JAHGAD010000024.1, read on the forward strand.
TGCTGAAAGCCAAAAACCAATCGAGTATCGGTTTTCGTGGGTGGGACATTGTCACTTTGTCCGATGTTTGTTGAAGATTTGTCGGTGTGCCAACCTGTTCTTCGCAAGGAGTACTGCTTGTTTCTTGCATTTGCTAAATCCATATTTATTTTTAAGCCAAGACGTCTCACTCGTTACTTCATAACGGGTCAACGTTCAAATTACATGTAAGACATAAACTCACCGATCACTTCTCAGTGTCGGTGTTAATTAGAATCGTATTTTATAAATCAACAATATTAACAGAGATGCACTTGAATATAAATTAAGCATCAGATATCTATGAAAATTTATAACCAGCTTGAATGAACAATTCATTATAAAGATGGCCTTTTGCGAGTGAGGTAATAGATCGTAACTCTGCGACTGTCTACCCTTACCTTCCCTTACACACCCGTACCAATCATTACGATTAAATTTATAAATAAACCTTATATTTCACGTTTGTTTCACGTTTTATTTGATAAAAAACGCTGCATAACGTCTTACACATCAATAAATTAGGGATTGTTTATGAAGAAGCCCGCATTTGGGCCTTTGCAGCCTATTGCTGTATTTGCGCTATTTTCGCTCGCTTTTCTCTCTGTTTCGCGAATTTTACTGGCCATTTGGCTCGCTGACCGAATCGAATCTTTTAACGACCTCATCTATATTCTTGGTCAGGGTCTACGTGTAGACTTCGCGACTATCTGTTGGCTGTTCATTCTTCCGGGCTTACTCTCTGCTCTATTGCCCGTACAAGGTAAAATAGGTGCATGTTGGAAACTAGTTCTCCGCTGCTGGATGGTCGCTGGTTTGTGGATCTTGGTTTACATGGAGCTTGCTACTGCCCCATTTATTCAAGAGTATGACCTGCGTCCTAACCGCTTGTTTGTTGAGTACCTAATTTACCCGAAAGAAGTATTCAGTATGCTTTGGACCGGTTACAAGTTAGAGCTATTCATTGGTGCACTAGGCACTGCTATCACGCTTTTCCTTGGTTGGAAATGGAGTAAAAAACTCACCGACAATGCTCAGCAAGTAAACTGGAAATGGCGCCCGTTGATTGCAATATTGGTTGTATTGATCGGTGTCGGCGGTGCACGCTCTTCGTTAGGTCACCGTCCTCTTAACCCTGCGATGGTGGCATTTTGTAATGATCCTCTGCTTAATGACTTGGCACTTAACTCCTCTTATTCATTGCTGTTTGCTGTGAATAATATGAAATCAGAGAAAAACGCTGAGCAGTTTTATGGCAAGATGGACAACCAGAAGATGCTTGAGCTTGTTCGCTCCTCTTCAACTAAGTCTGAATTCGACCCTTCATTGCTACCAACGATGAACACCAACAAAGCCACCTATCAAGGTAAACCAAAGAACTTGGTAATTTTGCTTCAGGAAAGTTTAGGTGCTCAGTTTGTTGGTTCACTCGGTGGTCTTCCACTAACACCAAACTTCGATAAGTTAATGGCTGAAGGTTGGCAGTTCACCCAAATGTACGCGACGGGCACACGCTCTGTTCGTGGTATTGAGGCAGTGACAACCGGTTTTCCACCATCGCCTTCTCGCGCCGTGGTGAAACTCAGCAAGAGTCAGACGAACTTCTTTACGATTGCCGATCTTCTTAAAGCAAATGGCTACCACACCGAATTCATTTACGGTGGCGAAGCAAACTTTGACAATATGAAGTCGTTCTTCTTCGGCAATGGTTTCGATCAAATTATTGAAGAGAAAGACTATGAGAACCCAGAATTTGTTGGCTCTTGGGGGGTAAGTGATGAAGATCTTTACACCAAAGCAGACCAAGAATTTGAACGTTTGTCTAAAACAGACAAGCCTTTCTTTAGTCTTGTATTCAGTTCGAGCAACCACAGCCCTTACGAATATCCAGAAGGCAAGATCGAACCTTATGATTCTGAATTTATGACACGCAACAACGCAGTTAAGTATTCAGACTATGCGATTGGCACATTCTTTGACAAGGCGAAGAAATCATCTTACTGGGATGACACGATTTTCATTGTCATTGCTGATCACGATGCTCGTGTTTCTGGTGCAAACCTAGTACCGGTGAAACACTTCCACATTCCAGCGTTGATCATTGGTAAAGGTGTTGAGCCGCGTAAAGATGACCGCATTGCTAATAACTTAGATATGCCGCCGACCCTCCTTTCGTTGATTGGTGTGGATGCGACATCACCAATGATTGGTCGTGACCTTACCAAGCCTCTCGCGCGTGAAGATGAACGTGCCATGATGCAATACGACAAAAACTTTGGTTACCTAACCCGAGATAATCTTGTTGTATTCTCTCCGGGAGAAAAGGTATCGACGATGCAATACAACTTCGATAACCAAACGATGGAACCTATCGAAGTGGAGCCGGCAATTATCGAGCGAGCGAAAGCCAACGCATTGTTTGCTTCTAAGGCTTATCAGAACAACTGGTATTCTTCCAAGGCAACGAATTAGATAAAGATAAGGAGCGCACCATGCGCTCCTTTTTCATGGTCACTCCTGACATAACTTGTCATTTCTCTTAGGTAAGCTCGGTTTTCAACCCCCCAAAAGTTATGGAAACCGCGATGTTTACTATCAATTCTTTCGTCCTTTACGTCACAGATATCAACGCGAGTAAGGACTTTTATTCGCAAACTTTTCAGTGCGAGCCAAAAGTGCTTTCTCCCAGTTTTGTCGCGTTAGATTTCGCAAATAATGTCACTATCACACTTAAACAAAGTAATGCATTAGTACCTAGTAGTGATGTCACTGGAGGCGGTACAGAACTCTCAATACCAGTGGCAGACAAATCTAGGCTGGATACATTGTTTGAAGAGTGGCGAGCTCAGGGCATGCACTTTGCACAACAGCCAGAAGATTCTGTTTTTGGCTGGAACTTCGTTGCACTTGATCCTGACGGGCACCGCATTCGCGTATTTACTCACTAAAAAGGCGTAAAAAATCAGAAAAATCGTTTAATAATGTGCTTTTTAGGCATTCCCATTCAGTCGGCAATAAATTAGACTCAGTCAAACGCCCAAGAAGTTTGAATTATTGATAAAAAAGGAATGCCAATGAGCTCAAGTATGATCCTTAATGAATCGCTGATTGTAAGTGGCCGAGATATCCCACTAAAAGAATTGTTGTATGCGAAGCGTGTACTTGATAATTACATGGCTGTGGCAAAAGAAAGTAGCCCGCTCGAACTGCTGACGGAAATGAAATCGGCGGCAAAACAAGTGGAATATTTCACTACCAATGATAACCCTTGTGAAGCGCGTAACGTCATCAGTAGCATGATTGATGAGATCGACAGCGCTGAGTCGTTTGACTCGTTCAAAGCACTTGCAGGTAAGCCTTCTCAAGCATTAAACGAGCTGATTGAAGATCGCGCTCAGCTGATTAAACATGAGCGCGAATTGCTGTTGGCTTCGGGCTACGATGCCTCTCGTATCTGATCCCGCTTTCAGCGAAATATGACACATAAAAAAGGAGCTCATTGAGCTCCTTTGTTGTTTCTGAATCTGTGGAAATCGTTGCGCTATGTGTTGGCGCTACAGGCCCATGTCTTCAGTGATGTCTTTAATCTGTTTCAAGTCCATTTTGTTGACTTCAATGAGCTGGTCAACTTGGCTTAGTCGGGAATTAGCCTCATCGTGTTTATCACACGCGTCAGATTTCACATCCCAAGATTTGCCTTCCAAGAAAACGTCACACTCTTTCTTGAGCTTCTCGATCTTCGGCATTAACGCTTGACGCTCTTTCTCGAGTGACTCAAGTTCCTGTGAGATTTGCAGTTCTTTACGGAACACTTCACGTGAGCGCTCAAACATGGTCGCTTGCATGTCTGCTTGGCGATTTAGCTTGTCGTTCTCGCTTTTGGTCGTGTTCAAGGTCGCTTTCTGCTCTTTCACTTGAGATTCAAGTGACAAGTTCACTTTTTCGACTTCGGTCAGTTGCTCTTGAAGTGCTTTCAGTTCCGCTTTGTGCGCTTCTTCTTTCTCTGTCAGCAGCTTCGCAACCTTTACGTCGATCTCTTTATCTATGCCCGCTTCGCGTGTTTTCACTTGAGAGACCAAGTTAGTTTTGTCTTGTGCCAGTGCTTGGTACTTTTCTTCCAGCACTTGATAAGTGGATTCCCACTTGCTTGCTGTCATTGCTGAGCCAGCCAAGCCACCGAATGCCAAACCTAACACGGCCGCAATCGCGATATAAATGTGAGTACGCTTATCGCGTTCCTCAATAACAACTACTTCGTCTTGGTCTTCAATATTATTTTGAGAAGTCACCGTATCTTACTCCAAGGACTCTACTTGTTGGCTAGCGAGTGAGTTCCGCAATCATGATTGACGCGGTATAAATTAAGAATGCGCCGATCAAAGTAATCACGGTCGCCTTTTGGACTTTTTCGTTGGTACGATAACGAAATAGCACAAACGCTACTCCAATCAATACCGCTATGGCTAACAATCTGGTCATACCGTCTCCTTGTCCAATAATAAGAACTTATCCGATTCCATAGACAGCTTTGCAAGGAATCATTGTAACCTATTTCTACGTTGCTTACGGTCAACTTAGCGTAGATTTTGAAGCGATTGCTCCCGTTTTGATCAATTATCTGTTCTAAACTGAACAACTTATCGCCAAGCCATGCGATTCCCATCGACAAGTAGGATTCATCTCTTCCCTTCTATACAAACCAACAATAGCCAGCCCGAGAAAGCATTTGGTTAGTTAATCAGCAAACCTATGAAACTAAGACAACAAAGGCGCCATAATATGCTGAAAATAAATCTTCATTTGGTGTTGAAATGGTAACAAAACATGATAGAGTTCACACGTTAATGGTGACCAGCATCATTAACTAACCTTTACTCATTTAATTGAGTAAATGTTCCGATGAAGACTGCAGGAGAGTGGTTATTAACTAAATTTTAACATTTAGTTAGGGTAACTCGCCGAAGAATTAACTATTTCAGGTGCTACCTTGGTAGCGGGGACTGTAGTTGGAGGAACCTCTGGAGAGAACCGTTAAATCGGTCGCCGAAGGAGCAAGTCCTGCACATGTGTGTAGGGTGAAACTCTCAGGCAAAAGGACAGAGGAGTGGAAAGTAACAACCTAACTATTTGGCGTTCCCGCCTTATTTTGAATAGCGTGGCTATTAGAGATCATTGATCTCGTCCTTTCCCTCTTCTCCTTATTAGTTGTTTTATTAAGGGGAAATCATGAACGACCTACAATCTTTACTTCAAACCATTGATAACTTTGTCTGGGGTCCACCACTGCTGCTTTTGCTCGTGGGTACCGGTGTTTACTTCACTTTTAGCCTAGGCTTGATCCAATTTAAACACCTACCAACTGCGTTAGCGATGGTATTCAGTAAAGATAAGTCATCTGATAAACAGGGTGACGTTTCTAGTTTTGCAGCGCTATGTACTGCGCTGTCTGCAACCATTGGTACAGGTAACATCGTTGGTGTTGCTACCGCAATCAAACTTGGTGGTCCTGGTGCCCTATTCTGGATGTGGCTAGCTGCCCTGTTTGGAATGGCAACCAAATATGCTGAGTGTCTTCTTGCGGTGAAATACCGTCGTGTTGACGACAAAGGCCAAATGATTGGTGGTCCTATGTACTACCTGCAATATGGTGTTGGCTCGAAAGCGCTGGCTATCATGTTCGCGGTATTTGCATTGGGCGTTGCCTGTTTTGGTATCGGTACCTTCCCTCAAGTGAATGCGATTCTTGATGCAAGCGAGATTTCTCTTGGTGTAAACCGTGAACTGTCTGCTTTTGTCCTGACGCTACTAGTGGCATTCGTAACCTTAGGTGGTATCAAGTCGATTGCGAGCGTAGCGGGTAAAGTGGTTCCAGCAATGGCGCTATTTTACGTGCTGGCGTGTTTAAGTGTGATCATCATGAACGCGGACCAATTGCTGAGCGCAGTTGAGTTGGTGTTGGTGTCTGCATTCACCTCAACCGCAGCAACGGGTGGTTTCTTGGGTGCGAGCATTATGCTGGCAATCCAATCTGGTATCGCGCGTGGTGTATTCTCAAACGAATCTGGTTTGGGTAGTGCACCAATGGCAGCCGCAGCAGCGAAAACGGATTCTTGTGTTAAGCAAGGCCTGATTTCTATGACGGGTACCTTCTTCGATACCATCATCATTTGTACTATGACTGGTCTAGCTTTGATCCTTACAGGCGCTTGGCAAAGTGACTTCTCTGGTGCAGCGATGACAACGCATGCGTTTGCAGTAGGCTTAAACGCAGAAACATTCGGCCCAATGCTGGTGTCTATCGGTCTTATGTTCTTCGCGTTTACCACCATTCTTGGTTGGAACTACTATGGCGAGCGTTGTGTTGTGTTCCTATTCGGTACCAAAGCGGTGCTTCCATACAAGCTGATTTTCGTTGGTTTGGTGGCATCTGGCGCGTTCCTTCACCTCGATATGATTTGGCTACTGGCTGATATCGTAAACGGCCTGATGGCAATTCCTAACCTGATCGGTTTGATTGCTCTGCGCCATGTGGTGTTGGAAGAAACAAAACTGTTCTTCAAACCGTCATCTCAATCGGATGATTTTGATGCAGTGAAAGCATAAGCCAAGCTAGAAACTTTAAGCCCGCTGAATTCAGCGGGCTTTTTCTTGGCTTGAATTCCATCTTTTTCTAACCTCCAATTCCCTTTCCCCATTTAATTTTCCATTCGCTTAATAACCCTGAAGATATTACAAATTAACAAGTCTTATGACGATATATGAAAACAATTATTTCACCATAAGCCGTTCTATAAATTAGTAGATACTAAACCATTATGTCATTAACGAAATAGGTGAGATTCATCTGAAAGTTTTTCAATTCGTTTAAGTTTGGTACTACACGAGATTGATGTTTAGCGACTATTGTGCTTTATTTTATAAAATGAAAATTAGGTATTAACTAATTCATATTTAAATGTGACTTTTGTGACGCCTATTCACACAAAGTAAAGTGTAATGTTCTTTTTCGTTTCCCCTTGCTTATTATAAAAACAAAAACTGTCGTATGAACTTATATAACCCTATTAAAAACACGCTTTCTAATGGTGAAAAAACAATAAAGATTGGGTACCGAGAATCGCAGATTCTTACCCTTTTACTGGAACGCTCCCCAGAGGTTGTGAAAAAACAAGACATTGTTCAATTCGCTTGGGGAAATGAGTACATCGGTGAAACTTCGCTAGCCAAAAGTATCAGCGTACTCAGACAAAGCTTTATCAAAATCGGTATCAAAGACTCCCCTATTCTCACGGTTCCAAAGGTCGGATATCGCTTGGTGGAGGACGTCTTGTTGAATGAGTGTCTCGTCACCATCAACGCCCCAAAAGAGGAAATAGTTCCAGCTAAACCAGAAGAAACCTCTCAGCCCGCGTATGCCGCTAAGCAAAAGCCGGGCTATCGAAACCTAGTTTGTTATGTTGTGTCACTGAGTTTCTTGTTTGCCGCCGTTCTAATGGTAGCAAGTAAATATCACAGCTCTTATAGCCACCCTCAGTTCAGTAAGTTGCTCAATGAACATACCGTGGGCTCGCTTGAAGTCTATATGTCTCCTAGCACCTCATTATCACTCCGAGTTCAAGAGTTACTCGCAGAGAACCAATGCCAATGTGTTGTTTATATTGAAGAAAACAACGGCTTTTCTGGGCTCTCATGGCTTAATAAGAAAACGCGAAAGTCAATCAATGTGTTTTACACACCAGACCAGTTTGAGCAAGCCTCAAAGACCATTGCTCAGTTTGTTGCGGAGGAGAGACGATGAAACCCTATATCGCTGTTGCCCTGTCTTGCCTATTGTTCCTTGGGGCTTGGAATCTACCTTGTCGCCATAACGCCGAGGATAATCGTTATCACCACAGTATTGTTGATATTCTGCCTGATGATCACATCCTACGCATTGATGGGTTAACTCGAGTTAATCACCGTACCATTACACACATTGCCTCACTACAAGATGAGTCCATGTCTAACCCGATCATCCTGAGCTTCAAAGGCACGTCCCGACCGTACTCTGACGTAAACCTATCGATATCGGGCAAAATGAATTTGTTATCCGTACAAGAGATACGTCCAGCCATTAACGACTCGTTCCTCTCGCCCTATCTCGTTTTAAATGATGACCCCATCTATTTCGACTTCGAGATAATTCACCAGAACGAGGTTTTCTCACTCATTAGAGATAAACAAACAGGCCGGACAAAACTTCTTGCTAAAAGATAAATGGCTATCTGAACTTTTCGTTACGACCGCAAATTCCTCATGGATGAGGTATGTTTAATTATCATTATTCTCTGCTTTTTATCTAATTTATCATTATAAAAAATAGCACTTACTAATATTCATTACCCTTACTCATAACGTGTCTATATTTTATTGCGCCGATACAGATTAGGAATTACTGATATAAACATCAAATTTTACTCCGTTAAAAACGTATAAACTTTCTCCTTATCATTATTTTAGTAAAACCATTCAGCTTAAAAGCATAAATTAATAACGTTCTAAACCAACTTGGTGAGGAATCTATTTCCTTATTAATGAAAAGCAATCGATTTCAACAACCAGCTAGTGACAATAAAAACAATATAAGCAGCTGAATAAATGGGTAATAAGATTTCAATTATTTTCAGTATTATCAAACCTATCAACATGAAAAGGTGGTTATGACCGCAACAAGAGCGGCTTATAAAACAATATAAAAATGCAATCATGAGGGAACGTTCATGCGAAACATCAACATCAGCCTTTTGTCAGCAGCTATCCTATCTACATTCGCAACTGGCGCACAGGCGAAAATTTACCCCGACCAAATCGTTCTTGATCAGCTCGGCGAAGATGTCTGCCGTTCAGGCTATCGCCCACTTGATCGATATGAAGCGGAAGAACAAAAAAGTGCACTTCTCGCCCGCATGGGACAGTGGCAAATTACCGGCCTAAAAGGTGATTGGGTGATCATGGGACCGGGTTACAATGGTTTGATTAAGCGTGACTTACCGAACGGTAAGACCTTTTGTTACCCTGATGAAACGCAGTCTGAAATCCCAAATTATTCTGCCATTGCCGTTCCTGAAGGTGGCGAGATCGATGTCCAATACGAATTGGTGACCGACCGTTCTTACTTCGTTCGTCCACTCAGTTACCTAGCCCACTATCTTGGCTACGCATGGGTTGGTGGTAACAATAGCCAATACGTGGGTGAAGACATGAAGATCGATCGCGTCGGTGACGGTTGGGTCATTCAAGGCAACAACAGCGGCTCTTGTAGTGGCTACCGTTGTGGCGAAAAAACAAAAATCACTGTGAATAACTTCGCCTATACCCTAAACGATAAGAATTTTTGGCATGGCGAAGTAATTGAGTCTGAGCGCGAACTGGTCGATACCGTTTGGGCGACAGCGAGAAACTACAGTAATACCCCGCAACAAATTGTTGTCGACTTAAAACTCACAGAATCGACAAACTGGTCAAAAACCAATAGCTATGGCTTTGCTCAACAGGTCAAAACCGAGAACGAATTTAAGTGGCCTTTGGTTGGTAAAACCAAGTTAAGCATCACCTTCGATGCTAACCAGAGCTTTTCTAACTCTAACGGTGCATCCACCAGCAAAGACGTGACCTTACAAGCTCGACCTATGGTGCCTGCGAACTCTGAACTGCCAGTGCGCATTGAGCTGTATCGTTCAACCATTTCCTACCCTTACCGATTCAACGCAGACATTAGTTACGATGTAAACTTTAATGGTTTCTTGCGCTGGAGTGGTAATGCTTGGCATACCCACCCTGACAATCGCCCGTACAGAAGCCACACGTTCACCATGGGCAGAGGCAGCGAGCAATCTGCGGATATCCGTTATCAGTGGGATCACCGCTACATTCCGGGCGAAGTAAAATGGTGGGATTGGAGTTGGGCAATCCGTGAAGCAGGATTAGGCAGCATGCAATATGCGACGGGCGCAAGCTTACGTCCATTCCACTCTTATGTATCTGGTGATTTCTACGCGGAATCACAATACGCAGGTACGATAGAAATTGGTCAGCCAAGCCCACTTGGTTTACGTGCTCGCTCTACGGATTCCCTGTCTGGAGGTACAACACAACGCGTTGGCGATGTCGAAGTCACCACAAACTTCGATGCTAGCAAGCTAAGCGCTCTTGGTTTTGAAGGTGCTCAGATGAGCATACAAGCAGCAGACTAAGTTAAATAACGATAATAATAAATCCCCTAATCCTTGCCCGTGACTCCCCCTTCACGGGCTTTTTTTGTGCGCTTAAGCCATTACTGAGATAAGTGTCATTAATAAATCATTTTATGGAATGCTAACCAATTAAGTTAACAATTTGGACATAATGCTTCGATTTATCATTGTTGGGGAAAAAGTTTGCTTTCATTTGCCAAACCACGTCAGACTAGTATTGCTTATTCAAAAGCAAAAAAGATCATCGTATTGAACCTAAAAGGTGGCGTGGGCAAGTCGACATTCTCCGCCAGTTTAGCAAGCAAACTCATCAATAATGGCCATACTGTAGAGCTGGTAGATTTCGATAAGCAACAATCTACCAATCGCTGGGCTGAAGGTATTGATACATTACCTAATCAAAGCTACAACCCTTCCCTTCGCAGCCTCTCAAACATTGCAGTCACGTTGAAGGTAAGCACCTCCACGGATTATGTGGTGATCGACTCTCCCGCAAATTTTTCGGAGAGCGACTTAGTGCGTTATCTGCGATACGTTGATTACATTGTGATTCCCATGCAGCCTTCACCCATCGATCTTCATGCCTCTTTGCCGTTTATCAATACGCTGATCGAAAAACATATCTTTAAGTCACGTCAAATTAAGATCGGATTTGTGATTAATCGTTGTGTTCATCAAGATGAGCGCCTCGACCGAGTCATGCGCCTTTTACGTTTTTTCCGTCAGTTCAAGGCGTTGGGTATAATGAGCGAATCTGAGGTGTACCAACAACCTTTCATGGACAAGCAACTTGTAGACGCAAGCGATGTCGACCCAAAGCTGTGGGATAACGTCATTAAATGGTTAGATTAGTCTTTAGGTCCCGACGAATCAGAGTCAGCATAGTATTGAAAACTCTGCCTTGAGAATTTAATGCTATGCTTTTGATTACCCCTCCTCTGCTTGTTCTTCAGAAACATCAATCTTTCCAGCTAAAGTGACACTCTCATCAGGCTAACCCTCTGACACTAAGAGGAATTATTTTTCAATTTTTTTCAGTGTTTTTCGACTTGTTTTATATGAAAGAGTACGCCCGCTTTTAGGTCAAAAAACCATAAAGCACCCACTCAATCATTAAAATAAAGGACATTGTATATATGCCTAACGTCAGTACGCAGCTCAGTATGACGCTTGCACTTTCTTTCTTATCGACGATTGCACACGGTAAAATCTATTCTGATCAACTTGTTATCGACAAGTTGGAAAATCACCAATGTCGCGCAGGTTATCGCTTGATCACGCATTATGAGGCGCTCGAGCACAGAGATTCCATTTTGTCTCGGATGCAAACATGGGACATCGTCGGGCTACAAAATGGCTGGGCAATCATGGGCGAAGGCTATCATGGGGAGATCAAGTCTGAACAAGCGAGTGATAAAACATGGTGCCACCCTATCCATCCAAATGCGGGACTCCCTCGTAACGTCTCAATGCCCATCACCGAGGGTAGTACCACTGAAATTGAACATAACCTTGTGGCAAGTGATGAGAACTTTGTTCGTCCTATCAGTTATCTCGCCCATACCCTTGGTTACGCATGGCTTAGCGGGAACCAAGGAAAGTTTGTGGGTGATGACATGGTCGTCAACCGCGTGAATGGTCGCTGGGAAATACAAGGCAATAGTGACGGCTCATGCAATGGTGACCGATGCGATGAAAAAACCAAAATTACCATTCAAGATTTCGCTTATCATCTCAACCCAAAACATTTTTCACATAGCGATGTCTCTGAGTCAACCAAGGAAAAACTGACAACGATCACCGCGTACGCAATCAATACGCAGGACAGGCCTAAACACATTAACGTTCAGTTTGATGTCGACCAATCAACAAGTTGGTATAAAACTGACCATTCCGTATTTGCCCAAAGTGTTTACATTGATGATGCATTCCAATGGCCAAAAATTGGGAATACTCACCCTAATGTATCGGTCGATGCCAATCAGTTATTCTCGGACTTCAACAGTGGCACAAGTACCAGTTCAGCAAATCGAGAAGCGAACCTTACGATTCCCGCTCACTCAATTTTACCAATTCAAATCGAGTTGTATCGCTCTCACATTTCGTACCCATTTCGTATTCGCACAGATATCAGTTATCGCGTGAGGTTCGATGGTTTTTTACGTCATAGTGGCAATGCTTGGCACACTCATCCAGAAAATAGACCGACCACTTCTCATACGTTCACCATGGGAAGAGCAAGCGAACTCAGCGAAAACATCCGTTATCAATGGGACCATCGATACATTCCTGGGGAGACCAAATGGTGGGATTGGAGTTGGGCAATTCATACCCATGGCTTAGCCTTGATGCAATATGCGGCTGGAGAGAGCTTACGCCCATACCATTCTCACGTCTCCGGAACTTTCGCAGCTGAATCACAATATGCCGGGATGATAGACGTCGGCCAAGAATTAACCGTCGATGCTCCTCTGAATTGGGCTGAAGGTTCAACCCCGCAGCAAATTCAAGTAGGCAATGTTACTGTTTTAACAGACTTCGACGCTAGATCTTTAGAGCAACTTGGTTTCCATTCCGCTCGCCTACTCATTCAACCTCTAGACTAAAAAACATGAAAAAAGAGACAGGCTAAGTAGCTTGTCTCTTTTCTTTGTATTCAACGTCAAATAGAAGCTCAGCATCTAGGGTTTAATCTCTTAGCCATTGATGCTCTTCGCCCTCACCTTGCTTATTAAAGAATGCAGAGTGTTGTTGCTTAAACTGATCTGCCTTGATTTCCGAAATCGGCCATTGGCTGAAGTCCTCTCTAATAAAATGGTCATCAATGCCAAATTCTAAACTTCTTAGCTTGTTACCTACGAAGCGATAAATGTAGCTCTCTCCTGAACCTTCACACACCATAGGGACATGAGACATAGGCTGACCGTTGACAGAGACCGAAACCCATTTACTGCTTTCTGGTTCACACAGCTCCTGATTAACGACATCAATCTCGAACTTATTGTCTAGCGTGGTACCGACAAACACCGCCGTTGACTCTTGCAAATAAACGCGTCGTAGCAACAGCTGTTTTGTGTCCTGCGTTCGCGTGGCTTGAATGCCATTTGAAAACGGCTCAAAATAAGACCAATGCCAATCCCATCTCATTCCTTTTTCAGCGAAGTTCAGTTGAGGTACCGTCTTCCAAGCAACAACGCCAAGCATAAGAGCGATAAAGATAAATAAGGCAATGACAATTCGGATAAGAACACGCATTAGGCTGGTTTTTCTACAAGTAGTTTAATACCCAGCGCCACGAGTACAGCCCCCGTAGCCCCCTCCATCCACTTCATGAAACTTGCGTTTTTCAGCAATGTTTTTGCTGAGTTCAATGCGCCAGCTAAGCCACATTGCCACACCATCGCAATGATGAAATGAATCGATGCCATCAGCATAGATTGCAGCAGTGGAGAACCTTCAGGATTTACAAACTGGGGCAAAAATGCGAGATAAAATACCGCCGTTTTCGGGTTTAAAACGTTAGAAAGGAAGCCTTCACGGAATGCACGTTTACCACTGTATGCTTGATGCGCTTGCTCAGAGACAGCAATACCACTGCTTGACTTCATCAATGCGCGCAAGCTGCTTAGCCCCAGCCAAATCAAGTAAGCGGCGCCTACCATTTTGACCATCTGAAACAACTCGGCAGATTGAGCCAGAACGGCAGAAATACCGATCGCTGAAAACAGTGCATGAACAAATAGCCCAAAGCAAATTCCCAGGCTAGTTGTACAGCCGTCCTTAAGGCCTGAACGGCTTGTATTACGAATCACCAATGCGGTATCCAATCCAGGGGTAAGCGTCAAAATCGTAATGGCAATCAAAAATGCCTCAAAATTCAAAATATCCATATTTTTGTAATAAGTGATTAAGTATTCCACATCAATACCGTCAAAACATTTAATGCGCAAGCAACTTTTGTGATCTAAGTCGTTGAAAGTCACACTGTGTCGAGATGAGGACTCGCTCAAACCGTAGAGAGTTTGAACAAAAGGTCTGTCATGTTAAAGCGATGAACTCAAGCACATTGAGTATCTTTGTCAACTCATCACACCGCTAAGCTCCTCTCGCTTATCTATACAAGTGCCTGAATTTGTGCACAATAGACCTGCATTATTTGTTAATAAATAGTAAATTAGACACACTTCTCTATCGACATTGTCTTGATGCTGCCTTTTTCTCTGCATCGGTGTCGAGAGATACGAACGTCAAGTTCAAGGACCCCGTTTGGGGCGTTTAAGGAAAGAACATAACAAAGAGTAGTCACATGAGCGCATTTCAAAAACTCGTCGAACATTCCAAAAAAGTCTCTAACTTTGGCCATCTATCTGCAATCGTAGGTTGGGACCAAGCCTCTGTGATGCCATCTGGCGGTGCAGAAGCACGTTCAAACGCCATGGCAGAACTAGAGGTTCACATTCACTCTCTTATGACTCAGCCTCATTTGGGCGATCTGTTTGCACAAGCAGAAGAAGAGTCACTATCAACCCAAGATCAAGCCGTGTTACGTGAAATGAAGCGCGATTGGCAGCAAGCGAACCTGCTTCCTGAATCTTTGGTGCAAGCGCAATCTCTAGCAGGTTCTAAATGTGAACATGCATGGCGCACCCAACGTGGTAACGACGACTGGGCGGGCTTCGAAAAAAACTGGGCTGAAGTGGTAAAACTTTCTCAGGAAGAAGCGCAAATTCGTGCAGAAGCCGCTGGTACATCGCCATATGATGCAATGCTAGAACTGTACGAACCAGGCACAACATCGGCATCTCTAGATGCGCTATTCGCAGATGTAAAAACGTGGCTCCCATCCATGATTGATGACGCCATTGAAAAGCAAAAAAGCAATAACATTCTGCTGCCAAACGGCCATTACCCTGCTGAGAAGCAAAAAGCGTTAGGCCTAGAAGTCATGAAGCTGCTTCAATTCGACTTTGAACACGGTCGCCTCGATGAAAGTGTCCACCCATTCTGTGGCGGCGTACCAACAGATGTCCGTATTACCACTCGCTACGATGAAAAAGAGTTCGTGCAATCTTTGATGGGCATCGTGCATGAAACGGGGCACGCTCGTTACGAGCAGGGTTTGCCAAAATCGCTGGCTGGTACAATGGCTGGTCAAGCTCGTTCAATGGGCATTCATGAATCTCAATCTCTGTTCTTCGAAATGCAAGTTGGTCGTAGCCAAGCGTTTGTAGAGCACTTAGCTCGCCTGGCATCTAACCACTTTGAAGGTCCAGAGTTTGCACAAGACAATTTGTCGAAGATTTACACTCATGTAGAGAAAGGCTTCATCCGTGTAGACGCTGACGAACTGACATACCCTGCTCACGTTATCCTACGTTACGAGATTGAACGCGACCTAATGAACGGCGTGATCAAGCACACTGACGTTCCAGAGTTGTGGAACGAAAAGATGAAAGCGTACTTGGGTCTTTCAACTGAAGGTAACTTCAAAAATGGTTGTATGCAGGATATCCACTGGACAGATGGTGCCTTCGGCTACTTCCCGTCATACACGTTAGGTGCGATGTATGCAGCGCAGTTTATGGCAGCGATGAAGCAAACGGTTGACGTAGACGGCGCAATTCGTTCCGGTGACCTATCACCAATCTTCACTTGGCTATCAGACAACATCTGGAGTAAAGGTAGCTTGTTCTCGACCGATGATTTGGTAACACAAGCAACGGGTGAAGTGCTAAACGCAAAACACTTTAAAGCGCACTTAGAAAACCGTTACTTAAAGTAAATAGATTAGCTGAGTAATTAAATTGGCTAAATCGCCAAATCGAAAAGGCTGGTTTAATACCAGCCTTTTTTATTTACGTTAACGGGCAATATTTAGAGCGTCTCTAAAGCGTCGTAGGAACCGTAATTACGCTTGGTGGCGTTTCACGGTAGTTTTCATGTTTTGCATGAAGTTTTTGAAGTGTGGCATAAAGTCGGCAAACAACGGATGCTTGCGATCTTTCATCATCACTGGACCAAGCAGACGCAGTGCGACACCAACGCGAGTAGCTTCTGCTGGCTCTAAACCACTACCCTGTTTAATTTTCTCGACGATGTTCAACATATCTTCACGATCTTGAACTTCAAAGCTTAACGTTCTTGCTTCACGACCTTCTTCGACATTCACTTCTTCAATGGTAATGCGGTAGCAGTTGTCTTTTCTCATCTCATGTCTCCAAACAATATTCATTCACCTTTTAGAAAGCACGTACTCTTTTGCTTGATGATCAAGATTCCTATCATTCACTTATCAGCTTGAAGTCGCTTTCAATTAAGTTGACAATGTCAACTATAGTCACCTAGTTGACATTGTCAACTACTTTAGTTTGGAGTGTTACATGTCGAATCCAAAATCGCTGGATAATCTGTTCCATCTCGTGCACGTTTTAAAGCGCCAACTGCACGAACAGGTTGAGCAACTTGAACTCCCTATTGCGCCTATGCATGTGCGAGTTATAAAAATTATTAGTAAGCAATCACCTTGCACGGCAATGGATGTAGTGAACTTCTTAAACCGAGATAAAGCACAAGTCACACGCTTGATAAAAACGCTGATAGAAGAGGGGTTTATTGAGAAAAGACCAAACCCTGAAGATAAGCGCAGCCAATGTTTATTGACCACCGAGAAAGGCAATAGAGTACTTGATAAGATCAAAACTGTTGACGCTGAGATCTTTCAAAAAATGACGTTAGGCGTGTCAGACGAAGAACTAGCAGCATTTCAAATCACAGCTGGAAAGTTAGCTGAGAATTTGGCGAAAAAATAAAGTGAGTAACCTCACGTATCTTAAGCTGATGTTGAGTTTGATTGTTAGCAATGACCGCTTGTATTTACCTTAAACGACAAGGCCTCACCTTATCCAACATAGGGTAGATGAGTTTTCCATCTACCCGTTGGCTCGCCACTATCTTGTTATCTGAATACGAGTTTCTAACGTTTCCTCGTAAATATCTTCAACATGATATGGCTCTATCGGTTCATTAGAAATAAGCCATTCACCTAAGATAGAATCGTCTTCCGTTTTGATCGAGATACAATCGCCATCAACAAATACAATGTTGAAGCCAAAGTCATAAATGACAACCTCTGAAGAAGGGACAAAGACTTTATCAGTAAAGTTTTCTTTTACTGCTTTACGACTGCGTAAGCTAAAGACTTCTATAAATTCTATTGCCTTAGATGCTTCGAAAAGCTTTACGCCCTCAAGTTTCCCTGCCTTAACGTCTTTTGGATTCAATTCATGAATAAATCTTGCAATGGGCAAATGAAAGTCATGCCCTTGAGGGCTGGTATACCAATCGTTGCTTAACTCAATAAAACCGGTAGGTATCTGGAAAAATAAAGGAGACAGACTCGTCACTGTATTCGATTCAAAGCCAGCGCCCTCACTGCTCATCATCACTTTACATTCTAGTCCTATGATGGATCGCAGCGCCTGCACTGATTCACCATCCATCTGATAATTCAGAGTTTCCATTCTCTACCTTCCTAGCTCTAGCTAACACGATCAATAACGTAAATTTTATCCTGATGACTAACAAGTAACTTCTGCAATTGCTCGATAAATCAATTTACCCTCTACCGTTTTACTTTCCATCAGTGCGATAGCGTCAATCGGTAACGGCAGTGGTGAGATCTTTACATCATCCAGTGGCGCTTGCTTATCGATATGACGAGCTAATGTAATGTGCGGAACGTAGTGTCGTGACTCCGTCGCGAAACCATCCTGTTCCAATGCTTCTATCAGTTCATTTTGCAGATTGGTCACAGCACGATTGTCTTCAATACCCAACCACGCTAATTGTCTGCCATTTTGGTGAAACGAACCTAGATGGTCCACAGTAACCCGGTTGCAAGAAGGCTTCAGGTTATGAAGAATCTTCGTTAGTTGCTCAGACTCCTCCTGTGTCGATTCACCAATAAAAGCTAAAGTAATATGGAAGTTTTCCTTGCGAGTGTAGCGCCCTACTATCTCATGCTGTTTTAACTTTTCTTGAATTTGCTTGAGCTTTGATTTGCTTGTTTTATCAAAGGTAAGCGCGAAAAATAATCTCATCTACACGCTCCTAAAGCCACTCTAACCCTTCATAAGGCTGATGCTTTATGCTCTCTAATCGCGAGTATAAATCGCCAGTGTGGATTTCTAACTTGTGGCCATCAGGATCAAGGATGTATAACGAATCCCCTTCACTTTTATTCTCTTTCCATTGGCGAATACCCAACTCGATAATTGTGTTGGTAAAGTCGGTAAAATTTTGCTGTGAAACAGTAAAAGCAATGTGGGTGTAATCATGTTTTTCGTCGGGCTTGTCGACCGATAAACAAAGCCATAGGTCACCCAATGAGAGATACGCACCGCGCTTCCACTTTACATGCCCTTTAAAACCGAGCGCTTTAATATAGAACGCTAGCGACCGTTCTAAATCACTCACCGCTATCGTAATGTGGTTCAATCCTGTCAGCATGACTCGTCCTTGGTAATTCATCATCGCTATTGTGGCAAACAACTATGCAGAATTGAATCGACAGATAAAAGAAAGCCCAGAACAATGTCTGGGCTTGGTATTTACATTGCCGGAGCAAGTCTAGGTTTATACAAACAGCATTCGCCATCCGGTCGTGTTTTAAAACGGCGATGTAGCCACATGTATTGACTCGGACTCGCCATAATGGACTGCTCGACAATCTTATTAACGAACACGGCCGCTTGGTCTGGGTCGTTTTTAGGGAAACCTTCAACTGGAGCGCTAATAGTTAAGGTGTATTGCCCATTACTTTCACGAACCATAGTAAATGGCACAATGGCACAATCCGTAGCATCCACCAGCAAACTGGTTCCCGTTGTTGTACAAGCGCGCTTTACCGCAAACAAAGGCGCAAACGTAGAACGACGAGTACCGTAATCATGGTCTGGTGCGTACCATACACGATGCCCCGTTTTGAGCGCTTGAAGCATCCCTTTAACGTTTTTACGATCGATTAAAGTTCGATTCGAACGAGAACGTCCTTTGTATTGAAAGTAATCAAAACATGGGTTGTTGTTTGGGCGGTAAACCCCAGAACCTGATTTTTTGATACCAAACGCACGAGCGCCTAGCTCTAGGTTCATCGAGTGAACCGCTAACATTAAAACGCCCTTACCTTGTTTTTCGAGCGCTTCAATGTGTTCCATTCCTTCAATCGTTACGTGCTTACTGACACGTCTGTCTGACCAAAACCACGCCATGGCGGTCTCAAACAAGGCGATGCCCGCGTTATCGATATTGTCTTTTAAAATCGCCTCACGCTCTTGTTGGCTTATGTCTGGAAAACACAGCTCTAAATTACGTTTGATCGTGACTTGTCGTTTTTTCATTAATCGCATCGCAATACGACCAATTCCGCTTCCTAGCGCGAGTTGTACACGAAATGGGAGGAGGCTAAGAAGGTACATGATGCTAATAATGATCAATGTGCCCCAGTAGCGAGGTGCCAAAAATTCTACCTTGAATTTTGGTGCTGTGTGCTTATTCATGAATGTGTCATCAGACGAAATCGTCTTATTAATCCTTAAAAACAATGCTAAATGCGAATAGCAGTTACCATTGACTGTACTTATTACAAAAACTAAAGCGCGCGGATTCTATGGCGCTTTAATACGTTACACAATAAGAACTTTCTGAGATTGCGGTGGACACTATCAAGTTGAACAAAAAGGGCGTGATATTCGTCGAATTGAAACAAATTGCTAACTATTTTGCTAAAAGAAGAGAATAGGAAGAATCAAGTCATAGGGAGAAAAGTGCACTTGGCTTCTTTTGGGGGCAGGTTTGCATCCTCGATGATATGCCCCTTCTTTTTCTATTAACACTACTCGATGTAAACGTTTGTTTTTCTGCATTCAGAAGTGTACAGTCTCGCTAACTAATCATTGATGCCAATCCTTTGCTGTAATTGGAACCTCCATGAACTTCGACACCTTGCTGGCTTTCGGCGGAATCGTCTTCTTTTTGGCCATTATTCCCGGCCCTAACGCATTACTCATTTTATTTACCGCACTTACGCAGAGTCGTCGCTTTGCTATTGCCAATATTTTCGGTGTGGCACTTGGCTTTCTGATCCACGCTTTTGTCTCCGCAAAAGGGTTGAGCTTGTTGCTTTCACAATCAGCGCTGGCGTTCAACATATTAAAGTGGATGGGTGTTGCGTACTTAATTTGGTTGGGCATCAATAACCTAAGAAGTGGACTTAAACTGGCAGACCAAAAGTTAAAACTCGACCGTAAAATCGAAGAACAGACTCTCAAGCAAGCCTTTGTGAAGGGGCTATTGACTAACCTGCTTAATCCAAAAATCGTGTTGTTCTACCTCTCTATCTTCCCTCAGTTTGTGCAACCTGAACATATTCTCGAGCAAAGCATCATGTTGGGTGCTCTTCAAGCAAGCATCGTTGCTAGTTGGTTTTTGTTTGTGATTTTCTTTGCCACTAAGGTTAAGGCCATGCTCACTTCTTCGAAAACCAGCAAGTGGCTAAACTACGTAAGTGGGGGTTTGTTTATTTTCTTCGGCATCGGTTTAGCTAATACCCGTTTTTAAAGCCAGCCTAAAGATACGAAAAACACGCCCACGAGCGTGTTTTTTATTGTCTCTGACTTAGCCAAAAACAGCGGCTAACACCAAGATCCCAACAAACAACACCGCGACTAACCCCAACAAATACGAAAGCTTGTCAGTGCCGCCCTTTGGCGCTTGATTACAACATCCCATGGTTTTCTCCACTTTCTGAATCACGCTAACTGCTCTTAATCTAGACCTTCCCCCAAGGTCAGAGTCAAACTTTGGCTAGCTTCCAATCAATTTCTAGATTTCCGGTAATAAATAATTCGCTATAAACACGTTTTTAATATGCATTTTTTAAATCGATTTTGCGTTTTTTAACCAGAGCAAACGTTTAAATTGATTACGAATAAACCATTGGCATTTCGCTTCATTTTTGGGTAAATACATACCGTTTTTGGCTATATACCCACAGATTCTCACAGCCCTACAATACGCCCGTCTTACTTGTAGCACGCGGGCTCTCCATCCGAGGCTCGTGGCTCGATCATTAAAGGTATCGAATGAGCAATATCGCCAAATCCGCCGTCAAACTCAGTGTCTTTTCTGTCATCATGATTACGGTTACTTCCGTCGACAGCATAAGGAACATTCCGGGTGCCGCCTTATTTGGTAGTCACGCCATCTCTTTCTTCTTATTGGCAGGTCTTTGCTTCTTCGTTCCAACCGCATTAGTTTGTGCAGAGTTGAGCACCACTTACCCGCAACAGGGCGGTGTGTACTTATGGGGTAAAGAGACCCTTGGGCCAAACTTTGGTTTTGCGACTGTGTGGTATCAGTACGCGGAGAACATCGTCTACTATCCACCGCTCATTTCCTTTATTGTTGCGACGGGCGCGTATCCTTTCTTTCCTGAACTGGCACAGAACAATATCTTCATGTTGATAATGATTAACGTGATTTTCTGGGCACTGACCTTAGTCAACATATTTGGTTTGCGTTTGTCCTCCCTCATTACCAACGTCTTTGGCACTTTGGGGCTTATCTTCCCTATCCTGCTGATCATCGGTTTAGGTGGTTACTGGGCTTATACCAACCCAAGCGAATCACATATTTCACTTCGTCATGCATCTGACTGGTTACCTGATTTCTCACAAGACGGTATCGGTGCGGGCTTTACTGCGGTTGTGCTTTCCCTAACTGGGCTTGAGATCACCACCTCTTACGCAAGTGAAGTCGATAATCCGCAAAAGACTTACCCAAAAGCACTGATCGCTTCCACCGTGTTGATTCTGGTATCTCTGACCGCGTGTTCGCTTTCCATCTCTTCCGTGGTATCCAGCGATCATTCAAGCTTGAGTGAAGGCGTGATACTGGCTTTCAAAGCCTTCTTTGATGATTTGAACATGTCATTCATGCTGCCAGTTATCGCTCTAGCAATTGTATTTGGTAGCTTAGCGAGCCTAAACAACTGGATTATTGCTCCGACCAAGAGCTTGCATGTTGCAGCAAAAGACCACTTCATGCCTTTGACGCTATCGAAAGAGAACAAGAACCAAGCGCCGGTTCCATTGCTACTCCTGCAAGGTGCCATCGTCAGCGTGCTCTCTTTGGTATTTATCTTGGTACCAAACGTAAACCAAGGCATGTGGCTATTGAACATACTCATGACTCAGCTTTACATGGTGATGTACATCTGTATCTTCGTCAGCTTCTTGGTGTCACGTCGTAAACATGCGGATATTGAACGTCCATTCCGTGTGCCTGGCGGCAAGTTTGGCATGATGTTGGTGGCTGCTTTAGGTTTGATGAGCTGTCTGGTGACCATCTTCGTTTCATTCGATGTACCAGCAGGTATAAGCGCTCAGACAGGTGCTTATGCATTGATTCTTGGTTTCATTGCCTTTAGTTTGCCAGCGATTGGGGCCGTGATGTACCGAAACCGCAAACTTCGCCGACAAGGTCAGTTGATTGAGGTGATGGTGAATTAGTTCATCCCTCTCATCAGATAGCAAAAAGCCGCGAACGAATCGCGGCTTTTTTGTGTTTGGAATTTCTAGGTTAGTGACCAACCGTCTTAGACAGCAAGTTCACAATCATCACACCAGTGAGGATGAAACCAATACCAACAAGTGCAGCAAGGTCGAGCTTTTGTCCGTACAGGAAGTAACCGACAGCTGCGACAAGTACAATCCCCGCCCCACTCCAAATCGCATAAACAATACCAACAGGCATGCTTTTTACTGTTACAGACAGTAGGAAGAAAGCGATACCATAACCAATGATAACCACTGTACTTGGCATCATTTTGGTAAACTGTTCTGTCTTAGGAATAGAAGAAGTCGCAATCACCTCACACACGATAGCTATAGATAAAGCAACCAGTGGAGGCATAGAAACAAGCATTTTGAACATAAGGCAATCAACGCTCAATTAACCTGAACTCGATGACATATCGAATCTCTGAGCGCCGCATTATAATCAAAATCCACTAGCGCGCTATAAAAAGTGATGCAACTCACATTTACGCCAGCGTAATAATCGTGGTTAAAAGTCAGTCTCTTCCAAGTTAATCACACAGGCAGACGTATCCGTTCGAGCTGCTAACAAGGATTCTGGATCCGCATAAACGATATTATTCAGCCCCAACTTTTGCATGTCATCAATGTGGTACATCCAAGCTGCTTTGCTCGCATCGCACCCAGCCTTTTGCAACTTCTCGCGCTTATTTAGGTGCCCAAACATGGTGATCTTTGGATTCACAGCGACCAAGGCAAAAAACGCATCTTCATGTTGTCGCCATAAGGTCAGTGACTGCTGCCATTGTTCGAGTTCTTCTTGGTCGAAGCCATCAGTGTCCCATTCATCTTTCATCGCACCGCCGAACCACAACACTTCTGAACCTTTCATCACCAAAGTACTTGGCGCAGCAGTAAGCACATAATTAGCACAAGCAGACGCACACGTGCCATTAACAATGAGATGAACTTGGTTATTGTAAAGCCATCGACCAAGCTCCATAGCTGGTCGGTATTCGCCAGAATCACTGTCTATCATCAGTGCAACAACACCGTCCGGCTGAATATTAGCTAGCTCTATGGCTTCTCTAACCTTTTCTGTACTTATCTCTCCATTGAAGTAAAGTGTTCTACCTTCCATGTAAATATCATCTGACAGGCTGCACGCGACTAACCCTAAAAGCGTGATCGCGCTGAGACACTTTCGCATATCGCTCTCCATGATCTTGATTCCAAAACTCGGCACTGAACTTCAAATGAGTATTGAACAAGTTAAATAAAAGCGAGACAAAAAGTGGCACATTTTTGATCAACGTCAAAATATGCATAAAGGTGCTCATAGGGTATTTAAATTTCGCTAAAAGAGAGAAACGATGATTTAAAAATCTAGCTTTGATGACTGCCAAACCATAATGGTAGTTTGAATGCCGTTATGTAGAGCGTGATGTAAAGGTCGAAAGCCATATTTCCAATATAAAGCTTCATTATGTTGTTCGCATTGTAGGAACAGTTTGGGAATACCAAGCTGAGAAACATGGTTTTGAGCACGGGCCACGAGCGCCGCAGCATAGCCTTTACCCCGAGCTGAATCCTCTACATATACACCACCTAACCAATGTTCGTATTCTGGGAAGTCAATGTTCTCTCTGATCTTAAGTTCTGCTGTCGCGACAAGCTTGTTGTTTTCATCATGAACAACAAATGCGAGTGGAAATTCGTGTCGGCTGTTGGCCTTAAGCAAGACTTTTTCATGAACTTGAGCGGGCGTAACACCAGGGACGGTATAAGCCCACTCGTCAACGTACCAGCGTGCAATAACGTAAGACTCATCTGGAAAATCTGCAAGAAAGTGAATTTGGAAGGTTTGCTCTGTCACTAGTAGCCCTCATCCGCGCTATCAACAACACTAGCCTCACCTGCTACATCAGAACTGGGCTGGCTAAAACGATGCTGCTGCGCAAGCTCGAAGTAGATGTGCATATCGATCGGCTCTGGAGTGTTAAGCAGCATTTTACCTACCTCTCTCTGGAAATAGCCGTAATTGCCTAACTCTTCGGTTAAACCTAACTGCTCATAACTCGCCAAGCTCGTAAACATGCCGTAAGCGTATTGATAACGCGCCTTGTCTTTCAGTTTATCGTGACCAAGTTCAGTCAACGCTTTGTCTACTTCATCCGGCTGGTAAACGTCTTTATCACCAAACTCTCTAAGTAACACGATAGGCACCTGATGTGCGATGCTCTGAATGGTCTCTTTTCTTTTAAACATGCCAAACATAATGTCCTCCACTGACGGTAATGAGCCAAACAACGCACTAACAGACGTGCTGGCGAGCCGATGAGTCTCTTTATTAGTATTTGGGCTCAAAATTTATACTAACTCGATCTCATAATCGTCTTCAAACGCTACCGTATCCGTTACACAAAAATGTACTCAGAAATCTTGCCGTAATCACATCCTGCTGATTGGGTTTTCCATGCAACCGAAAAGTACCGGCTCACGCTGCCGTGTTGTTAACTGGACCATTCACTTCGGTAAATGCTCGCTCGGGTAATTACACACATAAAAAAAGCCCAGCATAATGCTGGGCTTTTTTAGGTCCACGTCAACAAGATGATTTTTAACTGCATCAACAAGGATAGTTGATTATATTATTTTTAATATCCTCGCCACCATCTTTAATAAACCTTACCACTAACAACTGACGAGTTAATGAATGATGCATACGGTACTTAATATAACTTTATTCTAATATTAATTATTCAATCGGTTCGGCAATATACATGACTTATGAAACTCTCATAAATCTTAATTTTAATAAGGTTAATAGAATTTTCTGATATGATTTAAAGATTACAGGCCCAATAAAACAACATGCTGTAATACTCTAAAGACAACATCATACAAATCCATACAAACCAACATTAAAACAATACCTTAACCACAAACGAAGAAACGACTACCTAGGACTTCCACTTGAAAGCACAACGAAATCACCACTCTCGTTTAATGGTGCATGAACTCTAATTTATAAAACTTATTATTTCAATAGAACTCAGTTAATTAACTCAATTAAATATGTTTTAAAAAACACGGCACTCCATAAAAGTGAAATAAAACTGTAACAAATCTTTACAATGAAAAATATCAGATTAACTCTTGGAATATAAGTACAATTACGAAGATAAAAAATATATTTATAATTATTAAAAACCAGCGCTATTTTCATGATTTCCTAATAAAAGAGATGAGACCAATAAAATATCTATGAGTGTTATATTTTATTGACTGGCTATATGTTCAAAATATTAAAGCTTTAGATGTTCTAGCCATTTGGAAAGAAATCGAGTTCAAAGTCACATTTCGTATCGACATCCGTAGGCAATTGGGGTAGCTTTAGATGTATAGACGTCTAAAAAGTAAAGCTTAGGGAGAGAAAGCCGTGCCAATTAGAATTCCAGATCAGTTACCCGCTAGCGATGTATTAAGGACAGAGAACATCTTTGTGATGAGCGAAAGTCGAGCGGCAAGTCAGGAAATCCGTCCATTGCGAGTGCTTATTCTCAATTTGATGCCAAAGAAGATTGAGACAGAAACTCAGTTTCTGCGACTACTTTCTAACAGTCCTCTTCAAGTGAATGTGGAGCTGCTACGAATCGATAACCGACCAAGTAAGAATACGCCAACCGAACACCTAGATACGTTTTATCGTCAGTTTGAGATGGTGAAAGGTAAAAACTTCGATGGGCTCATTATTACAGGTGCGCCATTGGGTTTGGTTCAGTTTGAAGATGTGATTTATTGGGATCACTTAAAAACCATTATGGAGTGGGCAAAACACCACGTCACTTCAACACTGTACGTGTGCTGGGCGGCACAAGCTGGGTTGAAGCTGCTGTATAACTTGCCAAAGAAAACACGTAAAGAGAAGCTATCGGGGGTCTACCATCACAAGATCCATCATCAATACCACCCTCTTTTGCGTGGCTTTGATGATACCTTCCTAGCACCACACTCACGTTACGCTGATTTTTCGCCTGAGTTTTTAGAGGAACACACTGACCTTGATATCCTCGCGACTTCTGATGTTGCTGGTACCTACCTGGCAACAACAAAAGACAAAAGGAATGTGTTTGTTACTGGTCACCCGGAATACGACTCACACACATTACACAACGAGTATATTCGTGACCTAGGTGAAGGTATGGAGCCAGCAATTCCAATCAACTATTACCCAAATAACAATCCGGATAACCCACCATGCGCAAGTTGGCGAAGTCATGGACACCTGCTGTTTTCTAACTGGCTTAACTACTGTGTTTACCAACAAACGCCGTATGACCTGGATCATTTCAGCGAGGATGCGTTCACAAAAGACGACTAACTCCCTGATTTTAGAGTGTGAACTAAGCCGCCAACTGGCGGCTTTTTTACGTCAGTTTGCCAACCTGATCGCATAGTGTTTTATCCTCGTTAGGCTTTTGCATCGGAATTCATATCATGCTTTGTGAATCAGGGATGTGGGGCATGGATATGAAGTTTGGAAAACTCAGTACGTTGGTATTAGCAAGTCAATTAGGCTTGGTGGGGTGTGTAACCGTTAATGAAGAAGGCAACAGCCCTGTCGTCAAAGCAGATCCTGTCTCAATGGCAGAGTCTCGAATCGCTCTAGGCTTAGGTTACTTGGAAAGCGGTAGCATGATCAGAGCACACGACAATCTCCAGCAAGCCCTCACCCACGCGCCAAGCTATTATCGAGCTCAGCTCTCAATGGCCCATTATTACGAAACCGTTGGAGAAGATGCTAAAGCAGAAGACATGTATAAGCGTTCTCTAAGACAAAATTCAAAGAACGGTAACGTGCTCAACAACTACGGCACCTTCCTGTGCAAGCAAGGCGAATACAAACAAGCTGACAAGATGTTTAATCGAGCGATTGAGCAACCATACTATTACCTGATCCCTGCCAGCTACGAAAATGCCGGATTCTGCGCCCTGAAATCAAACAATAAAGATAAAGCGAAATACTACTTCACTCGCGCTATAGACCATGACCCTCATCGACCTAAATCGATCCTTCAGCTTGCTAAGCTCGAAATCGACAGTGGAAATTACACTGATGCTCGTATTCGACTCATGCGTTTTAATCAAATGTACGGCGTGAAAAAGCCCTCTTTGCGCCTCATGGTTGAGCTCGAACGCGCGGCGGGTAATGAGGCTCTCGAGAAAAAGTACCAATATCAGCTCGACCAAATTTCCTAATGCCATCACGATGTATGAGCCGAAAAGATCAAATCGGCTCTTTACCTACAAAATAAAAAGTAAGTGCTCTTCCTTACTTTCTGACAAGTCATCTAACGTAATAATTGTGCCACTGCTGTTTTTGAGCCACTACGTACTACCTAACCTACTATTTATTAATGATTTGTGAATTTCCACCAAACTAATAACTGAGTTTTTACCCTAACTCGTATGATAACCATCACACAACAATGCTCATTATTTGTACAAGCATCATTAAAATTTATACATTCGAGTGGATTATAAGGATTTCATCAAAAACAACTAAATCTATAAACATCACAGATAAAAGGAAATTTATGTTGAAGTATAGAAACTTAGCGTTGGTTGCAACCCTGCCTATCGTATTGTTGCAAGGCTGTGGAGGTGGAGGTGGCTCCAGCGATACACCAACGAGTACTACGCCAACAGATATTGTCACATGGAAGTTTCAAGACTTTTCTGTCCCTGCTAGCAGTTTTGCTAACAAATGTAGTATCGCAAGAACGGGAATTGATCCTTACACAGGAAAAAGGTACCCAGATGAAGCTGGTTCAGCGTTGCACGAGAAAATGTTCCTGCGTGCATTCAGCAATGACACCTACCTTTGGTATGACGAAATTCCCGATAACAATCCAAGTAATTATCCGTCTGTTCTCGCATACTTCGATTCTCTTGTGACACCTGAAAAAACAGCTTCGGGTCAAAATAAAGACCGATTCCACTTCACTCGTTCATACGACGATTATATGAAGTCGCAACAGGCGGGCCTCGTGGCTGGCTTTGGTTTTAACTGGAAGTTTGTGCAAAGTACTGAGCCACGAGAAGTCATCATTTCTTACACCGAAGACAATTCTCCAGCATCTTCAAACGGTGTTGCTCGTGGTGATAAGCTACTAAAAATTAATGATATTGATGTTGTAAACACATCCTCTCGCGCAGAGATTGACTTCATCAACGAGACACTTTTCTCCCCTGAACTAGGCAAAGATTTCACGTTCACATTCGAAACGGTAGACGGTGCGCCTAAAATAGTTACGCTTACCTCTGCAGACGTAGCGACAAGCCCAGTTCGTAATGTAAAAATCATCGACAACGATGGGACAAAAGTCGGTTACATGCAGTACAACGCGTTTGAAGTCACCGCACAACAACCACTTATTAACGCATTTAACCAACTATCAGCGGCAAACGTTGACGAAATTATCATGGATCTGCGTTACAACGGTGGTGGCTTAGTTTGGCAGTCTGCACAAGTTGGCTACATGCTGGCTGGTACGCATTCCACCTCCACGTTTGCTGAACTGATTTACAACGACAAGATCATGAACTCCGGCGAGGTAGAAAATAACGTTTATAACTTTGTCGATACCGAAATTGATTGGGGTAAAGGTATCTTGACTGACAATGCCCTACCGACATTAAGTGCGAAACGCGTTTACGTTTTAACTACAGATAACACCGCGTCTTCCAGTGAACTTCTTATCAACGGCCTTCGCGGTATTGATGTCGAAGTCGTTCAAATTGGCACGACGACAACGGGTAAGCCTTACGGTTTCTCCCCACAACAAAACTGCGGCAACATGTATTACACGATTCAATTTAAGTCCTCGAACGCTAAGGGCTTTGGTGATTTTGCCGATGGCTTTACACCTACAGCAAAAAGTCTAGTATCGTCTAATATTGGTATAGATGACAAAGTGGAAGGCTGCGTTGTTGCGGATGATTTAACCAAACCATTAGGTAATAGCTCTGAAGGCATGTTGTCTGCAGCATTAAACTACATGACCACAGGAACTTGTCCACCTGCACCAGCCGTAGCAAAAGCACCTCGCCTTATGCCTATGCTGGGTGGCACTCCACTAAATCAACAGCTTGATCCACTGCGACAAGAGGCTATTCATGTCAAAATTAACTAGAACAAAAGCATTGATCACCGGAGCAACGATGAGCCTGATGCTGACGGGGTGTGCATCGTCAAGTAACAGCGACGCCGTCAATGCACTCAGCATTAAGACATCAGGCGACACCGTTACGGAAATTCAACGAGCGATTACGACGATTCAAGGCAACCAAGTACCACCGAAAATTGCCTCCAATACGTTTGAAACGAACTCTCACTTGTTGATCGTTTCTGGACAATTGATGGAGAGTTACAACATGCCATTGAACGGCGCAGAGACCGAGTTGCCCGATCAATACACCTTGCAGCTCAGAGATGAGGAATGTGGCGTTTATTACGAGAAAGACGACAAGTTTATTCCACTAACCAACATACAGTGTCGACCTAATCCAATTCAGGATTAATCAAAAAGCGCTCCGTTACTTTATCCAAAATAACGGCGCGTTTGTTTTATTATCTGTTCACTGACCCACTTCTATTTATAAGAAGTGGAACGTCACGTTACCAGTGATGCTACTAACGGTATCACTATCACCATCAATATCCACACCAAATGCTTGATAACTTGCACCGAGAGAAATGTTATCTAACAGGAAGTATTCCGCACCAACACCGTACATGTAAGACACACCATCGTCTTTGTCCAAGCTACTCAAATTACCATTGTATTCGACGTTAAACGCGTTGATACCGCCCTTCGCGTAAACGTGCAGAGGACCAAAATCGATACTTGGTTTCGCCGCTAGATAGAATGAAGAGAAATCCACATCACCTTTGTTACCACCAAGATTTAAATCTACTTGACCATGGTTAAAGTAGCCAACCTCAATGCCGATCAGCGGTAAGATCCCCGTACCTACATGGATACCGTAAGTCGTATCACTTTCACTGTCGATGTCAGATTGACCGATTTGACCACCAGCATAAAGCCAAGAATCAGCCATCGCAGACGTTGAGCAAAGCGCTAAAGCCAATAACGAGAGTTTTGTTTTCATAGTTATACCTTTCCTGTTCGATTCCAGAACGGAACATCACGCGAACTGCATCGCGTTCCTTATTCAGTTTGGTAAATACTATATGCGAAAGTTTGATGGTTTTAAGACCAAGAAATGAATAATTTCTGTTCAATGTCTATTTGTGTGATTTACAGACAAAAAAACACCGGCGCGTTGCCGGTGTTTATCAAATAAATCTTCGAGAGGCTCGATGATTATAGGAAGTGCAACGTCGCGTTTACAGAGAACGTACCGATGTCGTCTTTACCCGCTGTGTAGTTCATGTAGCTTGCGCCAACAGACATAGGGCCGAAAATGAAGTATTCCGCACCTACACCGTACATTAGATCCACATCATCGTCGTCTTTGCCGCCAGAAACTTTCTTATCCCACTGGTGGATACCGCCTTTCGCGTAAACATGCAGAGGACCGAAGTCGATGCTTGGTTTAAGCGCAGCGTAGTAAGAAGTCAGTTTAGTTTCTTGACCAGCGATCTTGAATTCACCGTGTTGAGTAACACCCGCTTCGATACCGATGATTGGCAGAATACCTGTACCTACGTGTACAGAGTAAGACGTGTCTGTTTCGCCTTTGTAGTCAGACTGACCTACAGAAGCACCACCATAAATCCATGAATCTGCCATTGCTGCAGAAGAAGCACTTAGAAGTGCCACTGCCAATAGAGTTTTCTTCATCATCAACCTTTACTCTTTTATTATTACCCACATCTGCACCCGCAGAGGTTGGTACTGCAAACACAAGGGAGGCGAACCATTGCCTCCCTTATGACTTAAAATCACTTGTGGGTAAATAGCTGCAATTACTGTACCAATCACGCCTGTCACTGAACAAACCATTGATTACTCAGCAATCCCCACAAGAAAAAACTGCCGCTATTTTACTGAACGATTAGCAAGCATCAATCGCATTTTTGACACGTTTATCAGAAACTGGGTACGGAGTGCCCAATTGTTGAGCAAAAAAGCTCACGCGAAGCTCTTCGATCATCCAACGAATCTCTTTCACGTTCTCTGGAATCACCATGCCTTTCGGAATTTTGTTGAGCAGCTCTTTGTAGTCGCTCGTCACTGATTCCACTTTCAGCATGTGTAAACGGTCTTTGTTTGGATCGATCGGCAGCTTCTCCATACGACGCTCAATGGCACGCATGTAACGCAGAATATCTGGCAGACGTTTCCAGCCACATTCGGTCGCGAAGCCCTTGAAGATCAATCCTTCGACTTGTGCTTTGATGTCCGATAACGCAAACGCCATGGTGAAATCGATCTTACCTTTCAACTTCTTATTGATGTTGAAAGCGGTCGTCAGAATGGTTTCCACTTGCTGCGCAATTTCCACCACGGTATCACCAAGCTCAGCACGAACGTGTTCTTTCAGCGCGTCAAACTTATCAGGCTCCCAAACCAAACCGCCCTGTTCTTCGATTAGCTTATCGACACCACACGCGATACAGTCATCGATCAGATCCAGCACCTTACCGTATGGGTTAAAGTACAGACCCAACTTCGACTTGTTCGGCAAGTTAGAGTGCAGGTATTTGATTGGCGACGGCACGTTCAGCAATATCAGACGACGCTGACCCGCTTGCATTGCCGTGACCTGCTCGTATTCGGTCTCGTACAGTTTGATTTCAACACTGTCTTTAGAATCCACAATCGCTGGGTACGCTTTAACGTCGTAACCGCCACGTTTTTGTTGGTACACCTTCGGCAGCTCACCAAAGCTCCACGTATGCAGACCTTGTTGCTCGATGTCGTCATCCGCTACTTTTGAAAGGGTTTCTTGAACTTTGTCTTTCAAGCTCTCTTTCAATTCGTGAAGGTCTTTATTTTCCTTCAACTTGCGATTTCTATGGTCAACCGCGCGGAAAGTCACCTTTAAGTGCTCTGGAATTTGATCCATATTCCAATCTTCGCGCAGAACTTCCACACCCGTCATTCGACGCAACTCTTTCTCTAATGAGTCCAGTAGTGGTGCTTCCATCGGCGTTGCACGAGCTAAGAAAGCATCGGCGTAGTTTGGTGCAGGAACAAAGTTCTTACGCACTGTCTTCGGCAGCGATTTAATCAAACTCACCACAAGCTCATGGCGTAAACCTGGGATCTGCCAATCAAAGCCCGCAGGCTCAACTTGGTT
This sequence comes from Vibrio sp. B181a, assembly GCF_030248375.1. Lineage (NCBI taxonomy): Bacteria > Pseudomonadati > Pseudomonadota > Gammaproteobacteria > Vibrionales > Vibrionaceae > Vibrio > Vibrio sp. B181a. The sequence continues at coordinate 132,024 of NZ_JAHGAD010000024.1, forward strand.
CAAGATCGGCAGCGGCAAGTGAACCGTTACGCCGTCACTATCATCGCCCGGTTCAAACTGGTAGCTCAACTTGAGTTTCAGGTTGTTTTGGTACCAGAAGTTCGGGTAATCCAAATCAGTAACGTGGCTTGCATCGCCCTTGAACAGCATCTCTTTTTCAAAGTTCAGCAGTTCTTTGTTGTCTTTTGATGCTTTCTTCCACCACGTATCGAAGTGTTTGCCAGAGACCACTTCAGTGCCAACGCGTTGGTCGTAGAAATCAAACAGCTCATCGTCATCCACCAAGATGTCACGGCGACGAGATTTGTGTTCAAGTTCTTCCACTTCTTGAAGAAGCTTACGGTTTTGCTTGAAGAACGCGTGTTTGGTTTCCCACTCGCCTTCCACCAGCGCGCTACGAATGAATAACTCACGACTGACGGTAGGATCGATACTGCCGTAGTTCACCAAACGCTTCGGCACAATTGGCACTCCGTAAAGCATCACTTTCTCGTGTGCCAAGACTGCTGCACGTTTCTTCGACCAATGCGGCTCGCTGTAGCTGCGCTTAATTAGGTGCTTCGCTAACGGTTCAATCCACTCTGGTTGAATCTTCGCGATGATGCGGCCCCAAAGTTTTGAGGTTTCCACCAATTCAGCAGACATGATCCACTTAGGTTGTTTCTTGAATAGACCCGATGCAGGGAAGATATGGAAACGAGCGTTACGCGCGCCTTGGTATTCATTCTTCTCTTGGTCTTTCATACCGATGTGCGACAACAAACCAACAAGGATTGAGCTGTGTACGCCATGGTACGACGCAGGCTCATCGTTAAGTTTGAATTCCATTTCACGCATCGACTGGTGAATTTGGAAGTACACATCTTGCCACTCACGTACGCGCAAGTAGTTCAAGTAATCTTGTTTACATTGCTTGCGGAACTGGTTACCCGTTAGCGCTTTTTGCTGCTTCTGGATGTAGTTCCATAGGTTCACAAACGTCAGAAAATCTGAGTCTTCATGGAAGAAACGTTTGTGCTTGTCATCTGATGATTGCTGCTTGTCACTTGGACGCTCGCGCGGGTCTTGAATCGACAATGCCGCCGCGATGATCATCACTTCTTTCAATGCGCCTTGCTTTGGTGATTCCAATACCATACGTGCTAGACGAGGGTCGATTGGAAGGCGTGCAAGTTGACGACCAATGCTGGTTAGGCGTTTTTTCGATTCTTTCGCATCAGAATTGATTGCACCTAACTCTTCTAGAAGGCGAACACCGTCCTGGATGTTGCGTTTGTCAGGCGCTTCTACAAATGGGAAGGCTTGAATATCACCCAGACCAAGTGCCGTCATCTGCAAGATAACCGACGCTAGGTTAGTACGCAGGATCTCAGGATCGGTAAACTCCGGACGTGACTCAAAATCTTCCTCTGAGTACAGACGGATACAGATACCCTCTTCCACACGACCACAACGACCTTTACGCTGGTTCGCACTCGCCTGAGAAACTGGCTCGATTGGAAGGCGCTGAACCTTAGTACGGTAACTGTATCGACTGATACGCGCCGTACCCGGATCGATAACGTACTTGATACCCGGAACCGTCAACGAGGTTTCTGCTACGTTGGTTGCCAGAACAATGCGACGACCTGCATGAGGTTGGAAAATCTTGTTCTGCTCACCCGCCGACAAACGCGCGTAAAGCGGCACAATTTCCGTGCTCTTCAGATTACGTTTAGACAGTGCATCAGCAGTATCGCGGATTTCACGCTCACCGTTCATGAAGATCAGAATGTCACCTAAACCTTCATCGCACAGTTCATCTACCGCTTCGAAGATACCTTCAAGTTGGTCACGATCATTATCGTCATCACCACTTAGTGGGCGGTAACGCGTTTCTACTGGGTAAGTACGACCTGACACTTCAATGATTGGTGCGTTGTTGAAGTGTTTTGAAAAACGCTCAGGGTCGATGGTTGCCGATGTGATGATCACTTTCAGATCAGGACGACGTGGTAGCAACTCTTTCAAGTAACCCAAGATGAAATCGATGTTGAGGCTGCGCTCGTGCGCTTCATCGATAATGATGGTGTCGTATTGATTCAAGAAACGATCATGCTGAATTTCAGCCAGCAAGATACCGTCCGTCATCAATTTGATTTGGGTATTTTCAGAGATCTGATCGTTGAATCGAACCTTATAACCAACAAACTCACCAAGCTTGGTTTCCATCTCTTCGGCAATACGGTTCGCAACCGAACGTGCCGCAAGACGACGAGGCTGAGTATGACCAATCAGACCGAATTTACCGCGACCAAGCTCAGCACAGATTTTTGGTAGCTGAGTGGTTTTACCTGAACCGGTCTCACCCGCAACGATAACCACTTGGTTTTCTTCGATCGCTTTCGCAATGTCGTCGCGCTTTTGGCTGACAGGCAGGATTTCCGGGTATTCAATCGTTGGTTTGTAGCTACTGCGTTGCTCCACAACCATCATGGATTTGGCGATGTCTAATGCGATTTCATCAAACACAGCGTTACGTGCTGCGTCTTTTTTGATTTTGCTTGCACCAGAGATTCGTTTACTCAAGCGGAAGCGGTCACGCATCATGCACTGGTTAAGTGCCTTGCGCAGTGACGCTGCGTTATTTACTTGAGCCTGAGGCGCAGCATTCTGAGAAGCTTGTGCTTGAGATGCATTAGCCTTCTTCGCTTTGGCATTTTGCGCACCATTTGACGGTGTCGCTTGCTCTTCAGCGGGATTCTTTTTTGGGGGCTGTGACGAAGTCAAAGCGTTTCCTATTCTTTTCATTACAAAAACTGCGCGGATTGTAGCACATAAGGGCTAGAACAAGATAACGGAAAGCAGCATCCAGCAATCATTCAATTTTTTCGAACAATTCAAGCAAATCCATCGGGTTTTGAGTCAACGAGCATTGCCTATAATGCATCACATAGCCGAAAGCACTAATTAAAGGAAATCCATATGTCTCGTGTACTAGCCCTTAAATCAAGCATCCTTGGTGATTACTCTCAATCAAACAAACTGGTTGAAGACTTCATCAAAAATGTAGACCAAGATAAGCTAACGGTTCGTGACTTAGCTGCAAATCCACTGCCAGTTCTAGACTTTTCAGCTGCCACAGCACTTCGTGCAACAGAAGATCTTTCACAAGAGCAACAAGCGGTGGTTAACCTATCTGATACCTTGATTGAAGAAATAAAAGCAGCAGATACTTTGGTTATCGCAGCACCAATGTACAACTTTACGATTCCAACACAGCTTAAAAACTGGATTGACTTGATTGCTCGTGCAGGCGTGACATTCAAATACACAGAAAACGGCGTTCAAGGTCTGATTGAAGGTAAGAAAGCCATCGTAGTCACCACTCGTGGCGGTCTTCATAAAGACTCACCAACCGACAGCATGACACCATACCTACGCACAGTTTTGGGCTTTGTGGGTATCACGGATGTGGAGTTTGTTTACGCAGAAGCGCTTAACATGGGCGAAGACGCAGCAGCGAAAGGCATTTCAGACGCGCAAGGCCAATTGGCAACCTTGGCGTAAGATTGAATAGAATTGAATACAAACAAAAAGGGATTGGTTCGCGCCAATCCCTTTTTTATCGTTTTAAGTCAAAATTGATCATGCTGTTGTAGCAGCTTTGTGCGCATTGTCCGCAACCTTTGCATTTGGTGGCGTCAATTTTAGGTTTGGCATCATCTTGCCATTGCAAGGCATCATAAGGGCAACTGTCCTCGCAACTACCGCAATAACCGTATAAGTTTTCGCAACTGTTCTGGATAGTTGCTATCAAGCCTGTAGACTCTATTTGGTTTGAAAGAGCCAATGTAGGACACGCCGACTTACACGCGCCGCATAAATCGCATGCCGAGTAACTGATGTCTAACGCGGCAACGCCATCAACCATTTCTATGATTTGGCTTGGACATGCAGAAGCGCACTTTCCGCATCCATCACAAAGCCGAGTGAACATCGACTCTTCCACCGCATACGGCGGTCTCGCTTTTACACGAGGCTCTTGAGCTTGCTCCACTGGCGCGCGACGGAACGAAAACAGACGTCGCTTGCTTAGATCAACCGATTCAGACTGGCGCATCCGAGTAATCTCTTTTTGCTGGTACAACGACTTGGTATTGCTCACTCAAGGATTGAAGCAATTCTTCAGTAAGGTTCGACAGTTTTGAGTAAGGCGTGAGAGTCACCGCTTTTTTGAAGCGCTTGTTAAAAAAGCCAAACCACGTCATCAAGTGTTCGCGTAGCATTTCAGCCGCCAGTTTTTGCTGTTCAGTTTCAATCAACATGCCTAACACCATCAACATCAAGCCGATCTGGTCTTCTGGCTCACGTTGGTCAGATTCCAAAGCAAAACCACAACGCTGCAAGAAGTAACGATATTCAATGGTTGATTCACCAAACAACACCGCTTCTTTATCCAGATAAGCCGAGCCCCAAGGTGGCGCTGGCATCTCACCAATACCCGCAAACATGCGATCGTGCTCCATTTGCAGTGCCTCTTCGCTCTCATTTTGAAAGCTGCGTAGCATGTCATTAAGCGCTTCAATTGGTGTATCAGTATTGCTTAGCAACGTATCGAGATTTGCCGATGGGTAATCTTTTGGTTGGTAGTAAAACAGTGCACCAAACAGCTTAAGAACGATGCTGGTATCTTGTGGTTCAAGTTGAGAAATTTGCATGAAGTACCTTTGATGACTGGTGTTTTTATTCTTCGATTAAGTAAAACGGAAAAGAGGTGGGACGAACACTCGCCCCACTCTGCTAATTGTTATCAGTACAAATAATGGTTATCAGCACAAATAACGGTTATTAGTACAAACCAGATGTAAAGTGCATGCCGTAGAACACGTTACGACCCAGAATTTCTGCAACGAACAAGGCAACGAATGCCACGATAACCAGTAAATTCTTCTGACGACCTTCTGCGGTAAACAACTCAGCGAATACCCAAAGAGCAGCAGCAACCACAAGCAACAACACATGACCAGCAACATAGCCAGATAACATGGTGATTTGATCTAAGCCACTGTGAATCGCCGTTGAGATACCTGCGAAGTAAATCGTCTGCATTACTGAGAACGCTAGGTTCAGCGCAACCAGGCTTACACCAGCCCACATTAGGCGACGATTGGTTTTCTCAGCCGTCACGTCCAATACGTTGATCAGCGTGTAACCAAACATCAGACCCGAAGTCACGACCGTAAACCAAAACGCAACCGTGGTCATTGATGAGTACCATGCTGGTACCGTTTCGATTTGGTAAACATTCGCCATCGCGAACATGAAAATCACGCCAACCGCGATAGACAACCAGTTCACGATTTTACGCACGCCTTCGCTACCGATTTTTAGAATCGTCAGCAACCAGTACAAACCCGCTAGAGACAGAAAGCTTGCCCCCGTTAAGATCTCGTTAGATAGCGCCGCACTACCAACACGGTTTAATGCGTTGAAGGCACGAAGTGGGCTACCCAAGTGAGTGGTTGAGAACAAGAAACCCAATCCCATTACAACCAAAATTGCGAAACGTGCGATGTTCATACGAGGTTCTGTCACGCGTGGTGGCTTGCCGAATTTCTCGAACGCATTAACCGTTAGGTGCGCGCCAACCGCTGTTTGAGCAAGAACCGTAAAGGCAACTAATGGTGCTTCGTATAACATTATTTCACCTCTCTTGGATTCTGTAGGAAACCAGTGCGGTCATTGGTTGGGCGACCATTTGGATTTAGCTTCACGATCAGGTTCGGGCTCGTAATGCGAGAATCTGGCAGTGGTGCCACATCCGCGTTTGAACCGTATTTCGCGCGTAGCTCATCAATTGGACCAAACTCAATCGCACGCAATGGACAGCTATCAACACACACTGGCATTAAGCCTTCTGCGACACGTTCGTAACAGCCATCACACTTAGTCATGTGACCTTTTTCTTCGCTGTATTGAGGTGCGCCGTAAGGACACGCCATGTGACAAGATTTACAGCCGATACACACGCTTTCATCGACAACGACAAAGCCGTCTTCTTCACGCTTGTGCATTGCACCTGATGGACAAACCTTGGTACACGCAGGGTTAGTACAGTGGTTGCAAGAGATCGATAGGTAGTACGCGAACACGTTTTGACGGAACGCGCCATTTTCCTCTGTCCAGTTGCCGCCTACGTATTCGTAAACACGACGGAAGTTGCGGTCAATCCCCAGGTCTTTGTTATCTTTACAAGAGAGCTGACATGTTTTGCAGCCAGTACATTTGCTTGAATCAATGTAAAAGCCATACTGCTTCGCTGTGCTCATTATTTAGCCCCCATTTTCTTAATTAGCGTCACTTCAACGAGGTTGGTATGGCTCGGGTTTGATTTTGCCAACGGGCTTGGACGTTGTGTCGTCAGGACATTGATTGAACCCGCTTGGTCAACACCTTTACCATTTGGTGAGTACCATGCGCCCTCACCTAAGCCAACGATGTGTGGCATGATGCGTGGGGTTACTTTTACGCGAACGTTCATTTCACCGAACTTGCTACGCACGCTAACCAAGTCACCGTTATCGATGTTGCGTGACGCTGCATCAATCGGGTTAATCCAAAGTTCCTGTGGTGCCGCTGCTTTTAGGATGTCGACGTTACCGTACGTAGAGTGCGCACGAGCTTTGTAGTGGAAACCCGTTAACTGAAGTGGGTACTCTTTACGCTCAGGAGAATCCCAGCCATTAAACGTCGAAACGTATTCTGGTAATGGCTTGATAGATTCATCTTCGTCCAATTCCCATTCTTCGTTGATCTTCGCTAACGTCTCTGAGTAGATTTCAATCTTGCCCGATGGCGATGGTAATGGGTTCGCCTCTGGGTCACGACGGAAGTCTTCATATGCCACGTGTGGACGGTCGAATTGCTTCTTATAGATGCCCTGCTTTCTCATCTCATCGTAAGACGGCAAGTTTGGATCGTTGTTTTGTTTAACGGTCTGAGCGTACATCCATTGCAGCCACTCTTCTTGAGTGCGACCTTCAGTAAACTCATCAAACACGCCCATGCGTTTCGCCACACCAGACATAATGTCGTAGATAGGTTTACATTCGAAACGAGGCTTGATCGCTTGGCTTGCAAAGATGAAGTAAGGCATTGATGCAGCTGCACCATCCATACAGAAATCCGATTGCTCTGACGTTGTGCAGTCTGGCAATACGATATCGGCATACTTCGCAGAAGACGTCATGTGGTTGTCGATCACCACAATCATTTCACACGCTTTTTCATCTTGAAGAATTTCGTGTGTGCGGTTGATGTCTGAGTGTTGGTTTATCAGACAGTTACCTGCATAGTTCCAGATAAACTTGATGTTATTTTGTAGCTTCTGAACGCCTTTAATACCGTCGGTCAGATCTGTCATTTCCGTACCGCGGTAAATCGCGTCTGTCCAAAGGAACATTGGGATAGAAGCGCTGATTGGGTTTGGCACTTTCGGGAAGCGTTGGAATGGGTATGAGTGGTTACCTTCACGAGCACCAGTACCACCACCTTGCAAGCCAACTTGACCACGTAGCAATGACAACATCATGACCGCTTTACACGCTTGCTCACCATTTGCTGAGCGTTGTAAGCCCCAACCTTGGGTAATGTAAATGCGTTTAGCATCGCCAACTTCGCGTGCAAGTTTCAAAATCACATCCGCTGGAATGCCCGTGATAGGCTGTGCCCACTCTGGGGTTTTCTCGATGCCATCTGGGCCAGTACCCATAATGTAATCTTTGTAGCTGCCGTTTTCTGGCGCTGATGCAGGAAGCGTTTTACGGTCGTAACCTACACAGTAGCGGTCAAGGAAGTCTTGATCGACTTTATCTTCCGTAATCAATACATGGGCGATGGCTGCAATTAAAGCTGCATCTGTACCGTGCTTGATAGGAATCCATTGGTCTTCACGGCCTGCAGCGGTGTCAGTGTAACGAGGGTCGATACAAATCGTGCGAGTGTGACTGATGTTTTTCGCATCCACATAGTTGTGAACCTGACCACCACCCGACATACGGGTTTCTGCTGGGTTGTTACCAAACATCAGACATAGGTCTGCATTTCGAACATCGTCAATCGAGTTGTTATCAACGAATGAACCGTAGAAGTACTCTGACATACATTCGATGTTTGCTGCAGAGTAGTCACCGTAGTGATTTAGGTAACCACCACAAAGGTTCATCATACGAGCAACTAATGTCGCGCTCGGATCCCAACTCTTAGTTACTGTGCCACCAAGCGTACCTGTACCGTAGTTTAGGTACACCGCATCATTACCGTGGTCTTTAATGATACGTTTTAGGTTATCACCAATGAGGTCAAATGCTTCATCCCAAGTGATGCGTTTGAACTTACCTTCACCACGCTTACCAACGCGAAGAAGTGGGTATTTCAAACGGTCTGGCGAGTAAACACGGCGACGCATAGAGCGACCACGCAAACAAGCACGAACTTGATGGTTGTGGTTATACACATCATCACCCGTGTTATCGGTTTCTACCCATTTGATTTCACCGTCGACCACGTGCATACGAAGTGGACAACGAGAACCACAGTTTACGGTACATGCCGACCAGACAATTTTTTCGTTTGGTTTTGCTGGTGTTTCTTTGGCAACCGCTTTAGTTGAAAACGGGAGAGAAAGCGCGTTTCCTGCTAACGCCAAAGCGCCAAGTGCAGAACCGCCCTTTAAAGCATCACGCCGAGTAATATTAAACTTACCATTTTGACTCATGGTTTTTTCCTAAATTACGTTTTTGAATTTGGTCGTGGCGCTTAATTAATGGCTTTAAGTGGGGAAAGAACACTCGTTAGAAATAAAAGACATAGAGATTGTATTTTCAAAATAGGCATTCATTGAAAATATCTAATTTCACCTTAATTAATACACAAGGCAAATCAAAGCAACATTTCTACAAAACCATCAATTAAGCTAGATAGCACAAGCCTTGAGCAACTAAGGCATGGCCACCCGCCACTATTAGTATCCTTGTAGATTTAAGGGGTGATAATCTTGACCACAGTCAATTATTAAAAAATACAAAATGCAATCTTATATTTCATTTCAACGTTTTATATGAATGAAATATTAATAGGTCAGAGAGGTGTCAATTCAATTAAATATTAGAATGATTTTTAATTTGAATGAATAATAAATACTAATACAGAAGAATGGAAATAAGAATAATTGCCAATTAGCAGGAAATAAATAAGCCTCATGTCAAAATGAGGCTTATTTATATTTGTTTTCAGCTGAGCTTAAAAATCATACTGGAAGTAGATCGTGTTGTAGTTACTGCCGCCTTTGATTCGGCCAAACTGAGAAGCACTCTCGAAAATCGCACTACGGTGATGCAACGAGTAACCGACCCACATGTTTTCCCAATCTTTCTGGTTAAACAGATCGCCTACATTCACATCAAATGAGAAGTCGAGATAGTTCAGCAAATTACTTGCGGTGTAGCCCTTCTCTTCCATCTCGGTACCTTCGATGTAGGTGATGTTATCGATGTAAGACATACCCTCTGCAACACCGAAACGCCATTTGGTCGGCCAATTAAAGGTGTAGTAAGCCTTAATCGCCATCACATACTCAGTACTGGACGATTGAACCTCCGATGACCAATGGTGGACCAGACCTGGCGTCAGATAAATGTCGATCGGTAAACCAAAGATTTCATCCGTCAAAGGGTGTCCGTAGAATAATGACGTTAGCTGGTTGTTGTATTCATCCTTCTCGGCATTAAACTTGAAAATATCGCCGATATTGGAAGGCGTTGCCCAACCGTGAGCGACACGCAGATACGGACGGTTGCTCAACTCAGATTTGCGCGCCTTCCCTTTGTCATTGAAGAAACCGAAGCCAACAAAGACTTCACCTTGATAGCGGTCTTCAACAATTTGGCTATTATACGCTTCATTGTCTAAGCGCGTGACGCTGGTTTCGCCAAGTAAATACAGGTTCGAGATAACATGGTAACGCGCCTTAATGCCTAAGTTAGCATCAATCCCTGCCCCAATTTTCTCGCCCGTTACTTCATCAAACGAGTAATAAGTGCTGTTGAAGTCGGCGTCTTTATAACGAATGGTAAAGGAAGGTTCCAACTCCCAGTCGCCAAACTCGTAGTTCGCCGCGATACGGTAGTTAGAATGAAATTGAAATTCGTCATCCGTCATAACTTCGAATTCAGCGCGCCAGTTCTCGTCAAAGTTGTAACGAATTTGGCCACCGACATCGACGCGATCGCCCTCAAAAGCGTTTTGAACTGATTTAGGAATATCAACAAAGCGCAAGCGCATGATCGCACTCGCACGCCAATCTGAGTCGTCCTCATCAAACAAGAACACGCCACCTTCAAGGCCATCAATATAAAGGTGTTCATTCTCAAAGAACATCATTGGTACAAACGTGCTTACCGTCGAGTCATCGTCAGCTGTATAAAAAGGAATCGCAGCAGTGCGGTACATCGCTGCAATACCCCACTCTTGTTCTGCATGCTTCGACTCAGCAAATGCGGCTCCGCTTAGCAATAAGCCCGAACATACTAGCGATGTTCCTAGTAGGTGTTTCATAACTCTCCTATGTCGCTGTAATTAGAGACAGTATTCAATCACAAAGAGTATATCTGACTTTACCCGTCTATCGGTTAAAAATTCCTACAGGACTACGTAGCGTTACTATAACCGCACATATTTTAGGCGATTTATAAATTTGTTTTGAATTAACTTCAAATATTCAACCAATTGCACTTACGCATTTCTGGGTTTTATCTTTAATCTGCAATCGCATTTTTGCTATGAATACATACACATAAGAAAATACACAATCATAATAAAAGGTTAATTATGCGAAACGTCACTTTATTATCGCTTGTCCCTTTCGCGTTCGCCTCGCAGGCAGCACAAATTGTGGAACACTCTCAAACTGACCTCTCTGAAGCACTCAATATTGCTGGTGAATCATCCTACATGCCAGCAAGTACCGAGCTGAGCTATCAAAACATCAACCGAGTAGAAATTGGCCAACAAACGCTTGTTCGTAAACAGCAGTTGCACTACGGCGTACCTGTCTACGGCCACTCTGTCGTCGCAGATCTTTCCGCAAAAGGCTTTGCTCAATCGATTGACGGCAATGTCGTGGTTGGGATCGATAACGACTTGGACTCAACGCTACCAATGATCAGTGCCAACCAAGCGATTGAGATCGCAACGGGTACTGAGCAAGGCTTTGCATCTAACGAGTCTCCAGAGAATGATGCTCGTGCGGAACTAATGGTTTGGCTTGACGAACAAAATACTGCGCACCTGATCTACAAAGTCGATGCGGTTAAAATTGTGAATCTGCGTCCCTCTCGTCCTATCACGCTGGTCGATGCAAAATCAGGCGAGATCATGGACCAATGGGAAGGCCTTGCATTTCTTGAAGCAGAAGGCCCAGGCGGCAACCAAAAAAGTGGCCGTTATTACTTTGGCCCAAATACTAAATTTGGTGGATTTCAAGTTGACCAATACTGTCAGATGAACAGTGATAATGTCGAAACGATCAACATGAACAACCAACAATGGGGTGGCCAAGTTCATCGCTTCAACTGCAACGTGAATAACTACCGAGAAATCAACGGGGCATACGCGCCAATGAACGACGCACACTACTTCGGCCAACGTGTGTTTGACATGTACCGTGAGTGGCTTGGCGCACGTCCTATTCAACAAAAACTCACCATGCGCGTTCACTACGGCTCAAACTATGGCAACGCGTTTTGGGATGGCCGTCAGATGACCTTTGGTGATGGCAACAGCTCTATGTACCCTCTTGCGACTTGGGATGTTATCGCACATGAAGTCAGCCACGGTTTCACCGAGCAAAACTCAGGGTTGGAATATCGCGGCATGTCAGGCGGAATGAACGAATCATTTTCTGACGTCGCTGCTGCTGCACTTAGCCAATACGTGCATGGTAGTTTCAACTGGAAGATGGGTGAACACGTGATGAAATACTCTCCGGCAATGCGTTACTTCATCAACCCAAGTCACGACGGAGCTTCGATTGGTCACGTGAACCAGTACTACCGTGGCATCGATGTTCACCACAGCTCTGGTATTTTCAACAAAGCCTTTTACCACCTAGCGACAAGCTCAGGCTGGAGCATCAAAAAAGCATTCATGGCTTACGCAACGGCGAACCAGTTGTACTGGACGCCAAACTCAACCTTCCAGCAAGGTGCAGAAGGCGTATGTAAGGCAGCGCAAAAGCTGGGATATGAAAGTTCTGCGGTCACGTCTGCGTTCTCTCAAGTGGGTGTTCAGGTGATGAACTGTGAAAGCGGTCAACCTAATCCAAACCCGAACCCAAATCCAAATCCAAACCCTGGACCAGACACTGGCATGACCGAGCTTTCGCTCAACATGCCTGTCGCGCTCCAAAGCAACACGGCAGGTGAACAACAGTTCGTTCTGCGCAGAACCTCTAGCGATGATGTTTGGGTACAAACTTACAATGGCTATGGTAATGTGGAACTTTATGTAGCAATTGATCGCCCAGCAACACCTTCAGATTACGACTGCTCATCGACCAATATGGGTAATGAAGAAGCGTGTGGTTTTGGTGGTATTCAAGGTTCAGACATTTATGTCACTGTAACAAATACGCAGAGCGCTTCTGATGCCTACCTTGCCGTCAGTGAGGCATACGGAACGCCACAGCCAAATCCAGAACCACAAGACCAGTGCGCATCTCTGCAAGAGTGGTCACCTTACACTTACTACCCTGCTGGTTCTTCAGTGAAGTATTGGGGCAACCGCTTTGTTGCGACACAAGATAACTGGGGAGCAGACCCTTATCAGAACTACTGGTTCTGGACATTTGAAGGCAGCTGTAACGACTATTAAGCAATGATAAAGAGAGCCCGCTACGATAGCGGGCTCTGTGTTTGTTTTAACTATTCCAAATACCACTCACTGCCTTGTACATCGGCTTCAACAAGCCAAGTGCGGTCATTCCACTTCAAAGCATTATCAAGACGGTTCTTTATCTGCCCACCTTCCCATCGCCACTGCTGGGTAGGAAAATCGCCACACTGCTCAAGAGTAATCTCAATGCCTTGTTGATCAAGGCACAACTCAGGATTGCTTCGACTCACAAGCTTGCCTGCAGACGTTAACTTCCACTCTTGGTTATCTCCACTATGACAACGCCAACCAAACACTCTTGAGCCCTCACCTGATGCGCTGTACTCCACATCAAGACACTGCGAGCCACTCTCCGTGTTGGTTTTTATTTTTTTCCATCCACCTTGGTCATCTTGCTTACCTGACGAAGCGGCAAACAGAGCTTCGACAACTGCCGTCATTGGCTGCGTGTAACGAGAAGCACGTGGGGCTTGGTACTGCCAGTTCTGGGGAATCGGCAATGACATATCCCACTCGCCGTAGCCATCGTAGTATGATTTTGCTACCGCCATTGGTGTTGGTGTCCAGAGGAAGTCTGGGTGACGATTTTGATACCACTCCCCTCCAATCACTTGTCCATTTGCATCGATTTCAAGGTCGTAGTAATACGTCACTCGTGATACGCCATCATAACGAGGCATGTCAGTCGAACGATGCGTAGGGTTAGTTTCAACCATGTATTCAACTTGCATTTGAACACCAACAATGGAAGCTGCACGACGTGAGCGATATGTAGAGAAACGATCTTTGTCGTAAGATTCCAAGCTGATCATGACATCTGCAGGATCAGAGGCCGACCGGTACGTTTGCGGATTAAAATATTGCAAGTTGTAGCCTAAAACAGGCTGGTTCCAAACTTGATAATCGTAAGTAGCATCCATGATCAAGCTACGGCCAGATAACCCCAACTGGTTTAACACCGCTAAGTGCCAACTGGCTGGGTTGGTGTCATTACAGTCCGGTTCAATCACTCGCCCATTTTCATCTTTTGCTGGGTTCTTTATGTTGCACCTCCCACCAATAAAACGAGTTTCAAACGGCGCTTCTGCCCACAATAAAGTTCCAAGTGCTTTGATATCAGAAGGGTAAAACTTTAAAGGCTCACCATTAGCGTCTGGCACAGTGACAGATTGCGTTGGCCTCGGAAGCATATACGCAGCCGCAGCCCAACCATGGCACAGTCCCATCCAGCGTTCTACACTGCCATTCGATTCGTAGTACCCTTTGCCAGAATCCCAAGAACGCTTTGATAGCGTAAATTGGGTATCCCCCACCAGCAAATCGTATTTTTCTGCCGGAGATAAGTCCTCTCGATCCTGTCCTTGAACCGTGACTACCGGCTTTTGAATGTGCGAAAAGTCAAAATACTCTTGCCAATTACTCGCACTGAGCTCCCTGTCGCCATAGCGCCAAGCAGCAGCACCAGAATACAGAGGCCAGTATGTGTCGGACCAAGGTTGTACATCAAGTCGTTTGAAGTTTGGTGTCTGACGGTGTAACTCATCGAGATTTCGAATCAGGCCATTTCCTAAATCCACCAAACGTGCAGGATTGTCATTATTAAGATTCGCAGAAAATGAGTGAGGAGATTCTGATGCCGCTCTCTTCATAATGGCATCGCGCACGGATGCTCGAATGGATTCCGATTCTTCAATATTAATGATGGGATACGTGTCGCCCTCCTTTTGAGGTAACTCGTTCATCACTTCAGTTGGGTTTTCATGAAAAGCACTCATGAAAACTTCAATGTTATTGTCAGCAGCCATCACCCCAAATGCGGGGGAAAGACAAAGTAAGGTCATTATTCGTTTCATTTCGGAACTCTATTATACGTCAGTTAAATTTATTATCGATAATCATTCTCATTATCGAATGGTGACGTAGAGTGCTTAGTTCCCGCCATGAAATCAATCAGCACATCGGACCAATCATTCGATTCGTGATTCCACCTATGAAGATTTGTTGGATTTATCACCAAATTTATTTAAAGCGAAACTTATCGATAATTGCGCATTTACTGGGGCTAAAGATGTGATGACAATGCAAGCAATTAAGCCCCCACAATGATTAAATGGCTTAGTTTTTTCCCATTTCGCCGATACAATAGAAAACCAATGATCAAAGCCGCAGTGAACCGTGAAAGCATCTGAACTCATCACCATAATCAACAACTTGCCTGAAGGTAGTAACCCCGATATCGTCATGGGAGAAGAATGGCTACCTGAGCGCTTGGAAAGCACCACACTCGATGGTGACATGCTGTTCATGCACTTCGATAACGCACCAGAAGATGGCCAAGGCGAAGAAGAAGGCCGTGGTTTTGTTGACCATGAAATTGACTTGATTCGTACTCGCCTACAACAAATCCTTGATGAAGATAGCGATAGTGCGTCAAAAGCCGATGCCATGTTAGGTTTGTTTCTGATGGGACATGAACTTAGCAGCTCACAAGTTATCGAAATACTCGAAGAAGATTCAGAACACTGATTTAAAATAATAGGAAACCGCTTTGCCAACATCGCTCAATACCAACGAACATCCCTCTCTTCCCCTAATTATTGCCGGTCCAATTTTAAGAAAAGTCACCGCAACGGAAGTGAACATTTGGTTGGTGACAACGCAACCTCTCGAAGGCTTGGTTGAAATCAGCGATGCTGGCACGGGTGAACAATACTATTCTCAGCCTGTTTCAAAAGAGCATCTATTACAAGTCGGTAAACGTGCTTGGGTTTGCATGCTGACGCTGCAAGGCGAATTTCCTACCCACCGTGCACTGCGTTATCAGCTCCATACTCAATCCGGTTTGTTAACCGAGTTGATGCCCCATCTTATCTATGACGAACATAAGCAATCAGCACAAGGTGTGGAGTTCTTGATCAGCGAGAAAGCTGATTATGTATTGCACGGTTCTTGTCGTAACCCACATCATTTCAGTAAGGACACACTCGTCCAAGCAGACGCAAAAGTTGCTAGCCAGCAGATAGAAGACCGCCCAGATATGCTGATCATGAGCGGCGATCAAATCTATGCCGATCATGTAGCGGGACCAATGCTGGACGCCATCGAACAGTTGGTCGAGTTATTGGGCTTACCCGATGAAGAGTTCGAACAAGCGCCGATTAAAAACACGCAAGAGCTGTATCAAAGTCCAGATTGCTTTTATGGCCGAGATAACATTCTGCCCCACTACGTCGACGATGGAAGCTTACTGAGCAAGTTCTTACCTCATCGTGGCACACCCATCTTCAGCTCGCGCGAATGTGAAAACCATCTCATTAGTTTTGCCGAACTGTTTGTGATGTACCTACTCGTTTGGTCTCCAGTGCCTTGGACGTTAGTCAATCGCGAGCGTTTATTGGATAGAAAATTCACCACGGGCGGAAAAGCACTAGAGCCAAAATGGCAGCAGCATTGGCGTGACGAGAAAGTTCACATCGATGCTTTTGTTGAAGGTTTGGGTAAAGTCCAGCGTTTGCTCGCTCACGTTCCTACTTACATGATCTTTGATGATCATGACGTGACCGACGATTGGAATCTCACGGTTGGCTGGGAAAAAGCAGCCAATGAAAACCTCTTCTCGCATCGCATCATTGGTAACAGTCTGATCGCTTACTGGCTGTGCCAAGGTTGGGGAAACGCACCCGAAAAATTCAACGCCCCATTTATGGATCATGCGCGTCGCTACTTTGAAGAGCTCACTTCAGAATCCCAAGACGAGTTCATAAAGTACCTCTATCGTTTTGAAGATTGGCACTACACGATTCACACCTCACCAAAAGTGGTGGTGCTGGATACGCGTACTCGTCGCTGGCGTTCAGAGTCTCGTATGAACAAACCATCGGGTTTGATGGATTGGGAAGCCTTGATTGAATTCCAGCAAGAGTTGATGCATCAAGACAAAGTGATCATTGTCTCTGCCGCGCCCATGTTTGGTGTGAAGTTTATTGAAACGCTGCAACGCATCATGACGGGCTTTGGTCAGCCATTACTGATTGACGCAGAAAACTGGATGGCGCATCCGGGCAGTGCGAATACCTTGATCAGTATTTTCACTCACACCAAAACACCAACTAACTTCGTGATTCTCTCTGGTGATGTGCACTACTCTTTCGCTTATGACATCAAGTTGCGCTTCCGCCGCAATAGTCCAAACATCTATCAGATCACTTGCAGTGGGATTAAGAACCAATTTCCTGCACAACTACTGAGCGCATGTGATGCAATGGATCGTCTGCTGTATAGCCCTCGTTCACCATTAAACTTGTTCACAAAGCGCAAGCGTTTAAAGATTTTTAAACGCGCCCCAAGCCATCACAATTTCTATCGTTTAGTGAACCAAAGTGCGATTGGGGAGCTGAGACTAGATGAAGATGGAAAGCCAAGTAATATCAGTATATTAACAGGCGAAGGCAACTCAATATATTTCCCTCCAACACAAGTTGAGGAATAAATCAGCGCTTTTGCGGTCAAACAAAGTATTGAGCAAAATCACCTTCTCAACCGTATGAGTTCTTGATCAAATTGCTTCAAGACCTTGAGATTTGCTCGAACCATTACCATCTTAAATAAATAGATAACAGCTTGGTGTTCAACATGTTTAATTCGCTTACTTCATTATTTAAACAACTTATTGAAGGCTCAGACCTTAGCCAATCCAACACACTGTCACCCAATATGGCGATAGCATGCTTGCTTTGTGAAGTGGCGGGTGCAGACCATCAAATCGATGAAAGAGAGCAAGCAACCAAACGTTCTCTGATAATGAAATTGCTCTCATTAACGGAAGAAGAGACCAACACCCTCCTAGCTCAAGCTCAAAGCAAATCGAGTGAGTCGACTTCCCTTTATGACTTTACATCTCAGCTGCGTGAGCTTTCTCAAGAAACCCGCTATGAGCTCATCAAGAGTATGTGGGAAGTAGCGTACGCTGATGGAGAAGTTGATCCACTGGAAGATGCCGTAATTCGCAAAACAGCGGAGCTACTCTACGTCGACCACAGTGACTTTATTCGAGCGAAGCTGCAATCTCAGTAAAGCAGCCTTAGGATAAGTAAGAACCAATAAAAAACGCGCTACATGAGCGCGTTTTTTGTGTCTCTATCTTGGATTCAGCCTAAACAAATCGCCTTCCTTCCAGAGCCAAGCCAACATTGTTGTTATCTATTAATAACTAATTTAGTACTGGCTTATGACGAGAAGACTGAATTCCAATGAAAGATTGATGAAAGCCTAGGTTTACAGCATGGTCAGTGCAAGTTTCGCTAAGTTGTACGCATCCACGTACCCCGAATGCTGGCGGCCTTCCCACTCAATACCTTTCGCTTCTTGCGCCGCTTTATGGCCAATACGTTTGTCTTTAAGACGGTTTTGAATGCGGTACAACGTCGCTAGGTTAATGAACTCGGTAAACGGGGCATCAATGCCCTTTTGTTGACACTCTTCTAGCAGAATAAGATCATCACGTCCCCAAGACGCGTAAATCTTGTTACGACCGCCGAAGTTCTTTAGCATCGACTTGAGCACTTCTTCTAGTGGTCGACCTTGTTTTTCAATCTTACGAGGCGTGATACCGGTTAATTCAGCACAAAACAGAGAGACTTCATCATGCTCTGGTTTCACGTAGTATTGCGCGCGTTTTACGATTTCACCTTTCGACAAATCTATTTCAGCCAAACCAACTTCAATGATCTCGCCCGTGCTACCCACGCCGTTTTCATTCCAGCAGCACATTTCTAAATCGAAGCAGACGATACGGTTATGGTTCATAGTTTGTCTTGATTCCTAACGTAAATTTGAAAGCGTGAGATTCTACCGTAACCAAACTCAAAACTCGAATTTGCTCGCTGAATTAATCACCGATCGATACAGAGTTTCGACCATTTTTCTTACTTTGGTAGAGCTGCACGTCCATTTTGTGGAACAAACTCTCAGGATCTTCCCCTTTGTGCACCGCGGCCCCGATACTCAAGGAGCAAATGATCGGCGTGCTTTCGTAGTCAAATGGTGAACTCGCCACGATGCCACGCAACTTGTCTAGATAGATGGCAAGCTCTTCTTTATCCGTTACCTGCGATAAGATACAGAACTCATCACCACCAGCTCGGTAAAAACGGTCACCATCAAGTAGATTCGCATTCACCAGTTTCGTCACATGCAATAACGCTTCATCACCAGCCAAATGGCCATATTTATCATTAATCAGTTTGAAGCGGTCGATATCGAAGCCAACCAAAGAGAACTTAACGTCACCATTAATGTAATGCAGCAAGTTATCGTTAAATACGCGTCGATTGAGCAATTGGGTCAATGGGTCTAATTCCGCCATGCGCTTTAGCTCCACGGTTTTACTATCAAGCATGACCGCTAGGCGTTCTTTCTCACGAGATTGAAGGTTGACGATATAACTGATCAACAAAGCGATCACTAAGCCTGCGATGCCTGTGCCGTAAAGCACCGAACGCTCCCAAGCAGAAACCGATTCTGACAATTTAAACTCAACTTGCCATTCACGATTTGGCAGCGGAATGGTCCGACTGATAACTTTACCATTCAACCCATCCCAATCGGCGCTTTTGAACAGCACAGGATCGTCGTAAGCATCAAAACCCAAGTCCTCAACTTTGACCGACATATCTAGCTCTGTGGCAGTTTTAGTAATCAGTTGGTCAAAGTACACGGTGCTTCGTACCACACCAATGACCACACCAAGCAGTTCGTGTTTGTCGTAGCTAAAAACTGGGTGATAAACCAGCAAGCCTGACTTTTCTAAAGATTGATCGTATCCATCTTGTAGCAGGCGAACTTTGTCAGAAATGTTCGGTCGATTATTCTTAATAATGTCATCAAGGATCAGTTCAAATCGCAGACGCGATGAGTAAAAGCCCAGTAATGATAAATTGGTTTCGGTTCTTGGGTAGATGTCTGTTGCTATAAAGGCTGGCGCGCTGTTTTCAAGGATATAACCCTGAGTTCTTGGACCGTCTTTTGGTACAGTAAAAATCTCGAAAGCAGGAAAAGTTTCGCGGGTCTTTTCTAGATACGTATCAAGCTCATTTGGCGCTACACGCTCCATCCACTGCAAACCAATTAAGCTCTGTGAACCTTCTACCACTTGTTTCGCGTAGTAAGGAAATTGCGTCCAGTAAGACTTGTCGACGGAATGAAAGAAGTTGGCACCAGCACCAATGAATTCGAGATCGTTTTCCACCGCAAGTTTGAGAGATTCCGCTTGGCGGTCAGCCAAGGTATCAAAGATGGTCATGGTGTAACGCTGTTGGATTTTGTAGGCAACACCCACCATGCCTGCGGCAACAATAATGACCGTAATAAAGGCTACAATAGAAGCAGAATATCGTTTGAAAATGCTCTGTTGAGCCGTGCTATATGTCATTTACTGTTCCACGTTTTTTGCGTGTAATGCTTCGATAATGATGGAAATACTGCGCTACATGTGGATAAACATCAAGCAACAACGTTTGTAGCTCCGTCTAATCGTTGATTTTTCATGCTAATCATGCGGTATATTCACGAATTATTACAGTCTTAAGCCTTGAATATGCTACCATCCACCATCATTTTAATGTCTAAACTTGGTGCAGGTCGCAAAGACGATCCTTTTAGTAAACATATGAGCCAATACTGAGCGCCAATAAATCAATAGAAAGAGAAAAATGTCATGAACATTGATTTGAACCTAATTCCTCAAACGTTCGATATGCTTCACGCAGGCCTTGCGGCTTCGAGCGTTTTACTTCTTCTTATCGCGGTATCTCGTAAATCTAAAGTGATCGAGAAAGTGGTAGAAAAACCAGTCGAGAAAATCGTCGAGGTTGAGAAGCCAGTTGAGAAGATCGTGGAAGTAGAAAAAGTAGTGGAAGTTGAGAAAGTCGTAGAACGTGTTGTAGAAGTTGAATCTAAGCTTGCTACTGCATCTACAGATTCTGCAATGCAGCTGCTTTCTATCATGCAGCAAGAAGCTCGTCTGATTGACTTCCTAAAAGAAGACCTAACGTCATTCTCTGATGAAGAAGTTGGCGCAGCTGCTCGCGTAATCCACACTGGCGGTCAGAAAGTGCTGAACGACTACGTGACGCTAGCACACGTTCGCAACGAAGACGAAGAAACTCGCATTACGGTTGAAGAAGGCTTCAACCCACAAGAAATCCGCCTAACTGGCAACGTTACAGGCAGCGCGCCATTCAACGGCACGCTAGTTCATAAAGGCTGGAAAGCAACATCAATGACGTTGCCAAAACTAGCGGAGAACTACGATGCATCTGTGATCGCTCCAGCTGAGGTTGAGCTGTAATGGAACACATGAACCAAGAAAACCATTCTCAAGAAGCGTCTGTTGAAACTCAACAGACGCCTAAATTCAGTGTTGGTATCGACTTAGGTACAACACACTGTGTCATGTCTTTTGTTGATACACACGATGAAGACGCTCGCGTTGAAGTTATGCCTATCCCGCAGCTTACTGCGCCAGGCACGGTAGAGACTCGCAGCCAATTAGGCTCTTTCCTTTACCAGCCGCACGAGCACGAAATGAACCCGCAATCACGCGTTCTTCCGTGGTCGAGCGAGCCAAAAGCTCTGGTTGGTGCTATTGCACGTAACCTAGGTTCAAAAACACCAATTCGTCTTGTTGCAAGTGCGAAATCTTGGCTTTGCCACGCTGGTGTGAACCGTCGTGATGCATTCCTGCCAGCAGGTAGCCCAGAAGAAGTGGAAAAAGTATCCCCTCTTCGCGCGACAGAGCTTTACCTAGAGCACCTAAAAGACGCTTGGAATCACACCAATCCAAATCACAACCTTGCTGATCAAGACGTAACTATCACGGTTCCTGCTTCTTTCGATCCTGCTGCTCGCGATCTAACAGCAGAAGCAGCTCGCAACGTTGGTTTTGTGCACCTAACGCTTCTAGAAGAACCACAAGCTGCACTTTACAACTGGATCGATAACAGCAACGACAAATGGCGCGACGAAGTTGAAGTTGGCGACATCGTACTTGTGGTCGATATCGGTGGTGGTACGACTGACCTTTCTTTGGTTGAAGTAACTGAAGACGACGGCAACCTAACTCTGAACCGTATCGCGGTAGGTGAACACATCCTACTTGGCGGTGACAACATGGACCTTGCACTTGCGTACCGCTTGAAGATGAAGCTAGCGCAAGAAGGCAAAGAGCTTCAGCCATGGCAAGTTCAGGCAATGACGCACGCATGTCGTGACGCGAAAGAAGCGCTATTGAACGACAGCGAACTTCAGTCAGTGCCAATCGTAGTACCAAGCCGTGGTTCTAAACTGCTTGGCGCAACGTTGAAAACAGAACTGACTCAAGAAGAAGTACAACAAACACTGGTTGATGGCTTCTTCCCTCAAGTTGCGATTACTGACCACCCTGTTCAACGTAACCGTGGTGCACTGACGCAAATGGGCCTACCTTACGCACAAGATGCAGGTATTACTCGTCACATCGCAGCGTTCTTGTCTAAGCAAGCCAATGCCCTTTCTGCGTCAGGAAATGGCGCAGAAGCAGCAGCTCAAGACTTCAACCCATTCGCAAACATGCCTGGTATGCCAGGTGCGGATGCAGCGCAGTCAGCTGACTTCATCAAGCCAACCGCAATCCTATTCAACGGTGGCGTTCTGAAATCGAAACTTCTAGCAACTCGTCTAGAAGACACGATCAACGAATGGCTGCTTGAAGCAGACGCTGAAATGGCGAAACGCCTAACAGGTGTGGATCTCGACCTTGCGGTTGCTAGCGGTGCGGCTTACTACGGCTCTGTACGTCGTGGTCAAGGCGTTCGTATCCGTGGTGGTATTGCTTCGGCGTACTACGTGGGTATCGAAAGTGCGATGCCAGCGATTCCGGGCATGGCGCCGCCAATGGAAGCACTGTGTGTAGCACCATTTGGTATGGAAGAAGGTTCAAGCGTTGACGTACCAAGCCAAGAGTTTGGTTTGATCATCGGTCAGCCAGTTAACTTCCAATTCTTCGGCTCAACCGTTCGTCGTGATGACCTAGCAGGTACTCACCTAGACTACTGGGCACCAGAAGAGCTTGAAGAGCTACCAGAAATCCAAGTAACGCTGCCTGTATCTGAAGGTCGTCGTGAAGGTGAAGTGGTTCCGGTAACCCTAGCCTCTCGCGTCACAGAGCTTGGTACGCTTTACTTAGAAGCCATTGCCGCTGATAACGGTCAAAAATGGCATGTTGAGTTCGATGTGCGCGAAGACGCGAAAAGCAACTCAAACGAAGAAGAATAAATAGAAATCAAACGGCATCCAATCGGGTGCCGTTTTTAAATACACGAAGGTTTGTATGGCATCTCCTCGTTTTCTTGTTGGTATTGACCTTGGCACCACAAACACTGTGGTGGCGTATTGTGAAATCACCGACAACCTTGAACAATCCGAAGTATCCCTATTCGACATCGACCAATTGATTGGTCCAGGTGAAGTGGTTCGTAAGCCACTGCTGCCCTCTTTCCGCTACCATCCTGCGGTTGGTCAAATCTCCCCTTCTGACCTGACACTTCCTTGGGAAAACGAACCTGTTTCTGGCGACATTAGTAATGTGATCGTGGGTGAATGGGCTCGTGAATTAGGCGCTAAGGTGGAAGGACGTCAGGTATCCAGTGCTAAAAGCTGGCTATCGCACCAAGCAGTGGATCGTAGCTCAGACATTCTTCCTTGGGCTGGCGCGCAAGACGTAGATAAAGTCTCACCCGTTATTGCCAGCGCAAGCTACCTCAACCACATTCGTCAAGCATGGAACTACCGTCACCCTAGCAACAAGCTAGAAGACCAAGATGTGGTTGTGACCGTTCCAGCGTCGTTCGATGAAACCGCTCGTAAGCTCACGCTTGAAGCTGCACAGCTAGCTGGTTTGAAGAAAATCGTCCTGCTCGAAGAGCCACAAGCCGTATGTTACGACTGGTACGCACGCCACCAGCAAACCGCAGCTGATGAACTCAAAGAGCTGCCACTGATTCTTGTGTGCGATGTGGGCGGTGGTACTACCGACTTGAGCTTGATTGAAGCCAGTTTCTCTTCTCAAGATGAACTAGCCCTTGATCGTATTGGTGTTGGCGAACACTTAATGCTGGGCGGTGATAACCTCGACTTAGCATTAGCGCACCTTGCAGAGAGCCGCCTTTCTCAAAATAAAGGGGAACAAAGCAAGAAGCTCACTGCAGCAAGCCTGACTAAGCTGATTCAGCAAACTCGCAAGGCGAAAGAAAACCTACTTTCAGCAAGTGCACCTGAAGAAGTAAAAATCACCATGCTAGGCAGCGGCTCGAAACTTCTTGGCGGAACAAAAAGTATTGGGCTGAGCAAACAAGAAGTGCACCAAATCGCTTTGGATGGCTTCTTCCCGCTTTCTGATTTCAGTGAAGTGCCCGACAAACGCCGCAGCGCCGTTGTTGAGTTTGGTCTTCCATACGTCGCTGACCCAGCAGTGAGCAAACACGTTGCCGAGTTCTTAACTCAGCATCAACAAGTGTCTCGTGCCGCTCTTGGTATCGAAGACGACAAACAAAATGCCATTCCAGTCGGTTTGCTACTCAACGGTGGTGTGTTCAACAGTGAGCTTGTGACTGAGCGTGTCACTACCCTCCTTTCCGATTGGCGCGGCGCACCGGTTACGGTATTAGATAACCCGCATCCAGATTGGTCAGTTGCGCTGGGTGCCGTTGCCTTTGGTAAAGCACGTCGTGGTGCACAGCTTAAAATTGGTGGTGGTGCAGCGCGTTCTTACTTCTTGCATCTTCAAGAAAAGAACAAGATGGGCAAAGCGCTCTGTTTGCTTGCAAAAGGTACAGAAGAAGGTCACGAGATCCGCTTAAGTGGTCGTCGTTTCTCACTTACCCTAGGGGAACCCGTTCGCTTTAACCTGCTGACTTCTACCCACGACACCTTAACCAATAACACTGCCATTCAAAACGGTGTGATGGTGGACGTTGATCCGGACTTGTTTGCGCCTCTGCCGCCTTATATCACCACCCTTGAAGGTGAAGGTGCCGAACTGCAAGCCAACCAGAAAGAGCGCGTAGAAGTGCAACTGGCGTGTCAGTTGACGGAAGTCGGCACGCTTAAGATGGAATGTGTCAGCGCAGAAGACGACAACAAACGTTGGGAGCTAGAATTCGAAGTTCGTAACAAGCAAACCGACGACAGTGAACAAGTTAAACTTCACCCTAAGTTGAACGAATGTAAGGAGCTGATCGCTCGCCTTTACAGCGGCAATAAGAAAAGCGCGGAAAGCAAAGAGATCAAAACCTTAGCCAAAGATCTTGAGAAGAAACTTGGCAAGCGCGACGAGTGGGACTTCACGACCCTACGTCAACTGTTCGATACCTTTGCACAAGGTCGTAAGCGTCGTCGCCGTTCTGAACAACACGAGAAAAACTGGCTTCGTTTGGCAGGTTTTGCACTGCGTCCGGGCTTTGGCGATCCAACCGACTCATGGCGCATTGAGCAAGTTTGGGGTCTCTACCAACAAAACATTCAGTTCAAGAACCATCAGGGTTGGACTGACTGGTGGGTGTTCTGGCGCCGTATCGCAGGTGGTTTAAGCCAAGAGCAACAAGAGAACATCTTGGCGGACATCGCGAAATACCTACACCCTGGCGCGATGAAAAACCCACAATCAGCCAAAGCGGCACAAGACATGGGTTATGAATCCATGGTTCGATTGGCGGCATCGCTTGAGCACCTAGAAGTCGAAGACAAAGTTCTATTGGCAACGTGGTTCTTGAGCAAAGCCATCAACCACAATCAGTTCGAACAAGCGCACTGGTGGGCAATGGGTCGCTTGGCATCACGTACCCCTTTGTATGGCAGCCAGCACAATGTCATTCCTCGCGAACAAGCGGAACAATGGTTACCTAAGCTGTTAGAGCAGAACTGGCAAAAAGAGCCAATGATCGCTTTTGCGGCCGTAATGATTTGTCGTAAGACGGGCGACCGCCTATTCGATATCTCTGACGACTACCGTGAACAAGTTCTCACTAAGCTGAAGCAAAGCAAGGTGCCTGAATCTTGGGTTTCACTGGTTGAAGAAGTCAAAGAGCTTTCTGAGAGCGAATCGAAGCGTATCTTTGGTGATGCACTACCAAGTGGTTTAACGCTGGTAAACAACTAGGCTCCCATACTTATAAACGCAACAAAGCCCTTCTCGTGAAGGGCTTTGCTTTATCTGGTTCTACTTGCTGGCGAAAGACGAGTCATTAGTTCATTTCAGTATTGATCACCACATCACGTGTTTCATTGTCCATATCGCTGATACCTACCACCGATACTTCTCGGTCTGACAGGTTCTCAATCATGCTGTCTTCTAACCCACCATCGGTCATCCACGCATAGAATTTTTCTGCAATACGATCCGAACCTTCCCCGACAAACGTTAATGTGACCTTCTTCATTTGTGACACTCCATCAATTTACGATTCAGCCACTTAAGCGTAGTATGTTTCGTAAATATCGACATAAATCAGGACTAACTTCTTTTATGAGTATCGAAAAATTTGACGCGATTTATCAGCGCGCTGCCGAGCGTAAAGGTGGTGAAGATCAACTTGAAGCGCTTTTGTCTCATCCACTAAGCAAAGAAGAATTGGCAGCGATTCCCGACGACCGTTGGTTGGCCGCTTTTTCGATGAAGGTATTCCAAAGTGGGATTTCGTGGAGCGTGGTTCGCAACAAATGGCCGAACTTCGAAGAAGTATTCTTCGGATTTAAGATTGAGCCGTTGTTGATGCTGTCAGACGAGCAATGGGAAACCAAAGCAACCGACAAACGCATTATTCGCCACCTCACCAAAGTCATGTCGATTCCTGCCAACGCTCGTATGATCCACGAAGCAAAAATAGAACACGGCTCGTTTGGTCAAATGGTCGCAGATTGGCCACAAGGAAAAGTCACCGACTTGTGGGCATATTTAAAGAAAAAAGGTAATCGCTTAGGCGGAAATACTGGCCCTTACACACTTCGTCAAATGGGCGTCGACACTTTTATCCTATCTAGCGACGTTGAAGCTTATCTGCGTAATTGCAAGATCATTGAAGGTGGCAAAGATACTAAGAAATCGCTCGATGCAACTAACAAAGCCTTTGTTCAATGGCAGCAAGAAAGCGGTAGAAGTCTGACTGAAATCAGTCAAGTCATTGCATTCAGCACTGGCGATAACCGCATTTAATCCAGACTGAACACAAAGTAAAAACGGCGCACTGATCATTGGATTTAGAGCGCCGTTTTATGTTCATTGGTTCAAGTACAGACTTACTTTGAAGCCAGTGATTCCCACTCAGTCAGTAGCTGCATAATACGGTGAGAATCGTCCCATGTTGCACAAGGGTTTTCTAACGAGGTACGCCCTGCTTCAACCGCTTGGCGAATAGTGCGCACTTGATAGAAGAAAGCGTCCCCAGCTGCCGGTACAGACACTTCACGCTTCGACGTCTCGTAAACTTCCGCACTAAACTGGTTATCTTGCGCTGGTAGCCATGGGTTCGAGTCTAACGTAATACAGCCTTTGCTACCAAGAATGGTGAATTGGTGTTTCAATCCGTGATCTTCGGCAGTGTGTACGCTCGCCGTTTGCTGCTCTCCGAATTGCATCATCAAGCTCGACTCGCAGATGTTCCCATCGTTACCTCGTCGGCCAATCGCTGTCACAGAGCGGTTCTCAAAAGCTTGCTCACCCAACATGGTTTTCACCACCAAGTGCACCAATGACATTGGGTAACAGCCCAAGTTATATAAAGCACCTTTGCTGTCTGGGTTCACAAACTGTGCAATCGACGCGATATAAGAAGTATGGATGGAGCGAAGTTCACCAATCTCTCCCGATTTAAGCACCGAAACCAACTCGCTGATCAACGGGTGATGTAAATACATTAAGCCTTCAGCAAAGAACACCTTGTGCGCTTCTACTGCTTGAAGTGCCAGCTCGGTTTTTTCCATATCTACCGAAAGTGACTTTTCACACAGGATCGCTTTGCCCTGCTCCGCCGCTTTAACGATAAAGTCATGATGAAGGTGATTTGGCAATGCGATATAAATAATGTCGACTTGCTCATCGGCAATCAACGCATCGTAATCGGTGAACGTATTCTCGATGCCATATTGCTCAGCGAATGTCTTTAAGTTATGTTCCGAACGCCCAGCAACCGCGTACAGTTCACTCTTGTCATCGCCTTGGATTGCCTCAGCCATGACACCTGAGATAAAGCTTGTGCCTAAAATGCCCCATTTCATGTTCACGTCTCCTATTGAGCTTGGGTTTCGAATGCTTGGACTAACTCTGCCACTTCAGCAGCAATGAACGCTTGTGTATGCGGCATAGCAAAATGCGCTTCAATCGCGGCGCGGTTTTCATATCGCTCCCAAAGAATCACACGTTGTGGATCTGTAGAATCGTAGGTCGCATTCGCTTGCAAGCACCCCGCTTCGCTTTGCATATCAAGGCAAAATTGTTCAATGGCTTCAACCACTTGTTGTCTTGGCTTATCGGCATTCATTTTCAGTTCGGCGGTAACAAAAATCGTCTCGCTCATGATGGCTCTCTTTCTCCATTCTTAATCATACGCCCACTGTAATTAACCTCATTTGATTGATAAACTCTGCTTTAGTTATTTCTTTATCAACTCAGGGTGTGCAATGGATAAATTAACAAGCATGAAAGTTTTCGCTTACGTGGTCGAACACGGCAGCTTTCGTAATGCTGCACACCACTTTGATATTTCACCGACTATGGTTGGCAAGCACGTGAGCTTTCTTGAGCAAAGCTTAGGTACACAGCTGATTCATCGCACCACGCGTAAACAGTCCCTAACTGAAGCTGGCAGACTCTACTATCAAGAGTGCCACCGCATTATTGAAGACATCACCAACGCAGAGAACCTAATCCAGACACTGATCAACCGTCCAACCGGAACGGTGAAAGTTAACTGCCCTGTCACTTATGGCAAAAAGGTCATTGCACCCATCGTGGCTGACTTCTTAGCAGAATTTCCCGATTTGAACGTTGAGCTGATGTTGGATAACAATTTGATTGACCCATATCGAAGTGAAGCAGACGTGATTATTCGAATCGGAGAGTTAGTCGATTCGTCGTTAGTCGCGAGAAAACTGGGTGAATACCACATGACTTACTGCGCCTCACCCTCTTATCTTGAGCAGCATGAGCCTATCCAATCACTTGAAGATCTGGAGCATCATCATTGTTTGGGATTTCAGTATCACCAAGGGGAAAGCCAACAAGTGGTCAACATGCCTTCTAATACCTTTGGAAACAGCAACACCCGATTAACGTCTAATAACGGTGATGTGCTGAAGTTTGCCGCGTTAAAAGGCTCTGGCGTTCTGCTGCAACCAAAGATCTTAGTTGAACAAGAAATCCAATCTGGCGCATTGGTGGAAATTCTCCAGCAACATGCTCCCAAGCCAAAACCGATCCATCTGCTTTACCGTTCAAAACAGCTTTCCCTTAAAAATCGTACTTTTGTCGAATTTGTTCTTTCTGAGATGAACTAACCCACCTCTCGTCGCCAAAAGCCGATTTTATTTACCCTGATAAACTTCTCCAGTGCGTTAGTGATACAAATGCCACACTCACCAGAGGGAATTCACGATTGAGGGCATCATGTTCCACGCCTTATTCCAACACGTATTTCATCTCTTCTTATTGAGAGAAAACTTACTTTTTGTGTGAGAATGAATGAGTTTCCCCTGCAATTTTAAGCAACTTGTTTTATATATTAGAACCGAACCATTCATCGCATAACTTCATTCTTTTTCAATACCTTTACAACCATAATTTTGTTCCAGAATAGCAGACTATAAAAACACATATTCGGAGGTTGGTTGTGCGTAATACCAAAGGTTTTACACTGATAGAATTGGTGGTTTGTATCGTCATTCTTGGCGTGGTAAGTGTCGTTGCGCTCCCAAAATTTCTTGGTATCCAGAAGGATGCTCGCATCGCTGTCTTGTATGGTGCCCGTGAGGCGCTGATGACCGCCAACAATCAGGTCTACGCAAAAGCCGTGATCCAGTCGCAAGAAAACGTCGATTCTGGAGAGCTGATGAACATTGACTTGGACAACGACGGCGTTAACGATTTGATTGGCTATTACGGCTATATTAAGAATGTGATTCCGGCTCACGATTTGGCGGGATTTGATCCTCAGTTAACCATCAATCGATGGTATGGCGTCGAAGACGAAGAAGAGCCCTACTTTCTTATCGGCTTCGCAAACAAGCCTGTCGACATTTTTCATCTTTGCTACGTAGAGGTGTATTATCCGAAAACCGCAGGTGGTCAAATAAAATACGGAATTCAAACCAGAGACTGCTAAAACCGATAAAAACCAGCTTCAAGAGTGATACTTTTGGAGCTTTTTCCCTTCTTAGGGACAGAACTCCTTAAAAATGGCATTTAACAATAATTTCACAATATCTTGTTACATCCTCGCCTTTCAGCAATACATAAGGTTGCGATTCATAGAGCCTCTATAAAATCGATACATTGTGTTGTTTTTCATTTCGCTCAAAAATTATGCTTGTAAACTCATCCATTCGCTCAATAATGGTTCCATAATAAATTCAATAATTTAAGCAGGAGGCGAAATGAGAATATTCTGGCAGCTACGTTGGTATTTCCAACTAAAGTGGAAGCAGTATGTGGGGTCAATCCTACTATTTGCCGTCATTTCCGCCCTTCAGCTTGTCCCTCCCAAAGCGGTCGGCATTATTGTTGATGGCGTGGTCGATAATACCCTCGAAACCAGTACCTTAGTGATGTGGTTATTAGGCCTTATCGTGCTATTTTTTGCGATATATGGCTGTCGAATTCTATGGCGTATATGGTTATTTGGCGCGAGTTGGGAATTAGGTACTATTTTGCGTAATCGCCTCTATCGTCATGTCTCTACTCAGCCTCCTCGATTCTTTGAACGATACAAAACCGGCGATCTGATGGCTCGCGGTACGAACGATGTGCGCAACATTGTTATGACCGCAGGTGAAGGCGTGTTAACTGCAGCCGATTCTCTGATCACTGGTATCGCAGTACTGATCATCATGGTGACGCAAATCAGTTGGAAGCTAACCGCAATGGCACTAATGCCGATGCCGTTTCTTGCCATCATTATCTTCTTCATCGTACGTATTCTGCATAAACGATTCAAAATCGCACAAGAAGCCTTCTCTACGATGTCAGACATGACTCAAGAGTCACTAAATGGCGTGCGTATGCTGCGTGCTTTCGGGTTAGAAAACCAAGAGCAACAACGTTTTGAAGAGGTTGTCGATGATACGGGTGAGAAGAACATCGCCGTTGCTCGTGTCGATGCACGCTTCGACCCAGCGATTCAGCTGACCATCGGCATGTCTTTCTTTTTGAGCGTGGCGTCTGGTGCCTATTTAGTTGACCAAGGTGATATCACACTTGGGGATTTGACCGCCTTTACCATGTATTTGGGCCTTATGATCTGGCCGATGCTGGCATTCGCATTCCTATTTAATATCTTGGAAAGAGGATCTGCTGCGTGGAACCGTCTGCAAGAAATCTTCGACGAGAAGCCAGAGATCGTCAGTGGTGAATCGCCATTAGGCACCCAACCTTTGCCTTTGCAAATCAAGATTGACGAATTCCACTGGTCTAAAGATCTGCCACCAGCACTAACTGATCTTCACATCACCCTTGAGCCAGGAAAAATGCTCGGCATTGCGGGACCTGTCGGTAGTGGTAAATCCACGTTACTAACCTTACTGCTTCGCCAACACGATATGGATAACGGTACGATTCAATTTGGTGATGTCAAAATTAAGGACGCAGTTTTGCCAGAGTGGCGAGACCGTTTCGCAGTGGTTAACCAAAGCCCGTTCTTGTTCTCAAAATCTATCTTTGAAAACATCGCTCTGGGCAACCCTAGCGCATCAAAAGAAGACGTTTATCGAGCAGCCAAACTGGCTTGTATTCACGACGATATTGAGAAGTTTCCTGAAGGCTATCAAACAGAAGTGGGTGAAAAAGGCATTACCCTCTCCGGTGGTCAGAAACAACGTATCGCCATTGCACGCGCCATGCTGCTCAATGCCCAAGTATTGGTATTGGATGATGCCCTGTCAGCTGTGGATGGTCGTACCGAGCACCAGATTCTAAAGAACTTAGAAACTTACTATCGTGAGCAGTCATTGATTGTCATTGCCCACCGCCTCACTGCTCTGGAAGCAGCAGAAGAGATTGTGGTGCTCAATCACGGACACATTGCCGAGCGCGGCCAGCATGGGACACTTCTGGAACGTCAGGGGTGGTATGCGGAAATGTACCAGTACCAAAAACTAGAACAGGCAATGGAGGACTAATCATGAAGCAATCGACAACGTTTAAACGGTTAATGTCTTACCCATTGTCGCAGCCAAAACCTATGCTAAAAGGCTTGGCACTACTGTTTATCGCGGCGTTAGCCAGCGCTGGTGGGCCATGGCTTGTTCAATACTTTATTGATGAACACATCGCTAAAGGGGATTACTCGCGCGACATTTTAATATCACTCGCAGCAGGCTACATTGCCTTACAACTTATCTCGGCGGTGTTTCAATACTTCCAATCATTGCAATTCAGTATTGTGGCAACTAACACGATCAAAACGATTCGCAAGCAGGTTTTCTCTGGTGTGATAAAGCAGCCTTTATCTGCATTTGACTACACTCCTGCGGGTAAGTTGGTGTCTCGAATCACCAACGATACTGAATCGCTGCAACAGTTTTATGAGTTACTTATCGCCACTGTGGTGAAAAACGCAGTGATGATCTTGGTGATGTTGGCTGTGATGTTTTACATGAGTTGGAAGTTGACCATCGTCGTGTTGGTACTGCTACCAATCGTGATCGGCTTTATGTACTTGTTCAAAAAGCTCAGTACAGAAAGCTATCGAAACATGCGTGACCTACTAACAGACATTAACGCCAATTTGAGTGAATCCATTCAAGGCATGAGTGTGGTGCAGTTAATGCTGCAAGAAGAACGTTTCAACAAACAGTTTAACGGCCTAACCGACGACCATTTAGTTGCCTCTAAAAAAGTGATTCGCTTGAATGGCTACCTATTGCGCCCTCTGATGGATTTGCTTGCAGGCCTTGCCCTACTCTCTCTTGTGGCTATTTTTGGCTTTAATGGTGTCGAACTGATTGGTGTGGGTGTTCTATACGCTTTCATCAGTTACCTAGCGCGCGTAACCGAGCCTTTGATTGAGATGACACAGCAGTTAGCTTTACTTCAACAGGCATTAGTATCGAGTGAGCGTGTATTCGAGTTGATCGATGCGAAAGAGCAAACTTACGGCGATGATCATAAGCCACTGCAAACAGGTGCGATTGAGCTTAACAACCTGACTTTCAGCTACGATGGCAAACAAGACGTCTTGAAAGACATTTCGCTGAAAGCATCGCATCAAGACTTTATTGCGCTTGTTGGCCACACTGGAAGCGGTAAAAGCACTCTCGCTTCTTTGCTCATGGGATTCTACCCAACCGAAATCGGTGAACTGCTGATTGATGGGCGTCCGTTGAAATCTTTAGGCAAAGATGTACTGCGCAAAGACGTCGCCATGGTGCAGCAAGACCCACACATTCTCCCTGCCAGTGTCCGTGAAAACGTCTCTTTGGGAAGAACGATAGAAGATGTGCAGATTTGGGGTGCACTTGAAAAAGTGGGATTAGCTGAACAGATTCGTCGTTATCCGAATGGATTGGATACTCAGCTTGGCCAAGGTGAAACAAACCTCTCGGCAGGTCAAAAACAATTGCTTGCACTCGCTCGTGTACTTGTCGCTAAGCCTAAAATTTTGATTTTGGATGAGGCGACGGCAAACATTGACTCAGGTACAGAAGCGTTGATACAAAAAAGCCTTGAAGTGCTTCGTCAAGATATGACACTTGTGGTAATCGCTCACCGCCTATCGACGATTTTGGATGCCGACCAAATCATCGTTCTTCATCATGGAGATTTAGTAGAGAGCGGCACGCACAGAGCGCTGTTAAAACAAAATGGTCGTTACGCGCAAATGTACCAACTTCAACAAGCGAATCGTCATATTCAGCAAATCGAAGAGGAAGACGACAAGCAATTCGAGGAAGCTGTTTAAACAGCCTACACGACAAGCCAACACTGACTTTAAGCCCGTTAGCCATGCTGCGGGCTTTCTTTATGCTAAAGTTCCGTTAATAATCTAAACAATTTCTTTATTTCTTACCTATTATTGACATAACCCCTCGCTATTATCTGTGAGGTCGTTGTAAAATCGCATTATTAACCGACACGACTAACCTCAAGTAAAGCGTTTTGCGCTTAGCTTGGTTGCTCGCGTCTGCCTATTTCCATATTGCATATTAATTTCATGACGGAAGTCCATGGACCAAGATAAGTTTACTAACATCTATCGCTTGCCAGGTTCGCTACAAATACGAATCGCTAAATGGCAAAAAACTTTCCGCGGCACATCTGATTTAGTTCTTCATCAGGTGCTAATGGAACGTAATAAGCAATTCAAGAAGCCAAGCTTTTTACCCAAGAGCTGGTGTATTTCTCCTATCGATGAGAATGACATCACCATTACTCATCACGGTAAATACATTCAGACCGTCATGCGCACCATGATAGACAGAAAGGTCTCATATAAGCGTCTTTTCTTGTCACGAATGGAGGCAGAGAAAGGTGAAAAAGTCCTGCATGATTACAAGCTTGAATGGGTGAGAAAGCACAATCAGGTCGCTAAAAAGTACAACCAAATAAAGAAAAAGCAGTACATGAACTTTGCGAGAGAAGAGGAAGAGACACTTTACCCTTCTATCCCTAAAGGCGAGTTTGACAAAACACTGTGGAATAAATTGGTGGTTTCGACTTTTGGCCCCGAGAAAAAGTACAAGAACCCCCATTTTGTACGTAAAGCAGATTTCTAAAAAATCCCCCGACTGTTCGGGGGATTTTTTTATGCTTTCGATATGTTAATAGTGACATTGTCACTAAAGGGTAAATCATGATTGTTATTACCGGAGCGAGTGTGGCAATTGCACAGCACCCGCTGGTGATAAAGCTGCGGCGGTGAGAAAAGTAAGATGAGAGCCGCAGCGTTGTTGAACCAGTTAATGACGAGCGTCAGCGCCAAACTCTACTTCTTTATAGATATCGGCCAGTGACTTCTTACCTTGTTTGTCCTTGGCTGAACGCTTTCTTGGTTGGTAATGATACTCTTGGTCTTGCAAAGCTTCTTCATGTTCCTTTGCAGACTCTACGAATTCAGCATTCGCAAGTGCTTGTTGGCGTAAGCGGTTTACTCTTTCTAGGGTTTCCCACAACATACTTCACCTCCAAACGAGTTGCTGTATATATATACAGTATTATTTATTCTGACCTCCTAGTCAATCTTTTGAGTCCCTTCACGGTTTGCTCCTCTACTCTCACATTAAGCCCATACCAGCATAGTGCTCTGGGTACTTGTGAATGATTTGCTTTAGATAGCCTTGATGTTCGCGCAAGGCATTCACGCACTCTCGGGATAACACGCCTTGATAAACACGTTTCTCTAGTTCTAACAAGGCATACGGAATTGACCACGCTTGACGATATGGATGATGAGTGGTCATGACATCAAACACATTGGCGACGGCTGCTATTTGAGCGGCGATTGGAATACCTGAACGATCCAGCCCATACGGATAGCCGGACCCATCAAGGTTTTCATATTGATAAGACGTAATTTGCTGGAACAAAGTGACACTCGGATGAACCGGATTACCGATTCGCGCCACAATGTTATCGGCTGATTCCACGCACTGTTCAATGTGCTCCGTTAACAGCGCTTCTTGTTCTGCATTCATACAACGACGATTGCACACGATATCTGCCGGAAGCTTAATGTCGCTCAAAGCATGATAACGAGTGAACATGCCGATTTGCTCCACAACCTCGTCACTGAATTGGTATGTATCAGCGAGTTGGGTGGCAATCAATTGAGCGTACATGCCCATTCGTTTGCTGTGCGAGTAGACCTCTGGTGAATAACCTGGCATCAAGCACTGCATTCTTTCCGCTAACAACTCAATCGCGTTAACGACATGGTCTTCAGACTCCACTGCGAACTGAACCATTTCAAAGTAAGGCTTTAACCCATTCAAAGCTTCTGCACTGAACGCATTAGGCTGAATCGAATTGAGAAAGACGAAGCCAGTAAAGGTTTGACGATCGTAACAAGGGATCGCAACAGATGAGTGATAACCTTCTTTCAATAAGGTTTGAATGCGCGGACAGTGGTTAATGTAGTAGAGATCGTTAACAAGACGAGGAATGGCATTGTCAGCGGCAATGCTCAGATTGTGCAGTTTACGAAGTGGCGCTTCATGATGAGCCAAACACCAAGTGTCGAACTCACTCTCAGCAAAGGATTTTAGCATGCCTTGTTTTGGGTGGTATTTTGCAAAAGACACCCTATCGACACACGGTAAATGTGCCTGCATCCTATCCTTCAGTGTTTGCATTTGCTCATTGAGCGGTTTTGCAAACGGGTAAAAACTTCGGTGCGCCATACTTCACCTCCACACCAAGTAGAGAAATCAGAAGAAAAGGCTCATTAAAGTCAGCGTATTTGATGTGATTAGAGCGGCTTTTCTCCACCTAAATTATCGACATACCACAACTTAAGTGTACGAAATAAAAACAGTTTTTCGCCAATCTTTTCACCGAATATTCTACGGTAATTTAACCCAGATCAAAAAAAACCAGCGCACTTTCGTACACTGGCTTTTTAATACATGATGAGTTGTTTGTTATCTATCAGCTTGGTGATTAACCCAATGCAGGAAGTACACCCAAAGTAATAAGTAGCTGCGCCATCACAATGCCCGTGCCGGCAATGCCCGTTACTAATAGGGCCCCTTGTCCACCCGCAACGCGGTATTCACCAGTAAACTCATCAGAACGACGCACCTTCACCACCATCACTAGCGGTAGGAAGATAGCAAGAATAGCCAACGCAATCGCTGCGTAACCTAGTGCCATGATGAATCCTTGTGGGTAGAACAATGCAAAACCTAGTGGCGGTGTAAAAGTCACCACTGCAGCGATTAGACGATTTGGCTTTTCACTGTCACCTTTGATTGTGTCACCCAAGAACTCAAACAGACCCAAACTCACACCTAGGAAAGACGTCAGAAGCGCAAGGTCAGCAAATACGCCTACCACACTACCAAGATTTGACTGGTGAACAGTTTGAGACAATTGACCAATCAGCGCGCTCAAACCGCCGTTTTCAATCAAGGTATCTTGGCTTACAACACCCAGGGTTACGATTTGCCAGAAAATGTAGATCACGAGTGGAATCGTCGAACCAACGATAATCGCTTTACGCAGAGACGAAGTGTCACCATCTAGGTAGTTAACAATCGCAGGAATGCTGCCGTGGAAACCAAAAGAGGTAAAGATGACCGGAATCGCGGCAACGATAAGGCCTTGTTCAATCGGCATGCTCAGTAAGTAAGATTCGGTTACGTTTGGCGCAAGGAAAGACAACACAGCGATCATTGTCACCATCTTAAGGCCAAACAGCACTCGGTTTACCTTGTCTACCGTTCCGGTGCCAACCGTCACAACCATTGTTACGATAAGCGTGAATATAATGGTAGAAGTGGAGCCTGAAATATCCAGACCAAACCATTCTGTTAGACGGTCACCGAACTGAGCGCCGCCACCAGCGATGTAAGCAGCACACAATGAGTAGAACAAGAACAGCATCGCAAAGCTCGCAACCCACTTGCCCTTCTGACCAAGAATTTGCTTCGCCAGAGTATGAAGGGTTGCGCTGCTGTCCGCATATTGGTGGAGCTCAAGCATCAATAGCGCCGTAAACGCCATTAATGCCCACAGCCCTAACATAATGATCAGAGACGTTGAGAAACCAATGCCAGCAGAGGCAAGAGGAAGTGCCAGCATACCAGCACCTATTGTAGTCCCTGCGATAATCAGGGTGCTACCAAACACTTTAGATCGACTCATCGTATATTTATCTTTACAGCTTAATAAGATTTATCAGCATCAGATCGGGCAACGGCACACCAAACCTAACACCATATTTGGAATGATGACGATTCTGTAGGATCTTTCTAATAAGATCAAGCAAAGTGTAAGGATAAAAACCCACACGTGTAAACTATTTTATACACCCCTATCTAAGCTCTGATTTCTGCGAGCAATTGGGCGCACTCTTCTTCATTCATAAACTTAGGCACTGGGTAGTTCCAATGCGCTTCTTTGAGAATCAAAGTCACTAACTCGTTGGTGTCAGACGCTTGCAACAGTGACGAGGTTTGTTCGATGCCAATCTCGGTATACAACCCCTCCAGTCGATCTAAGAAGTCTTGTGCACTAGGCACATGCCCGACTTGCGTTCCTATCAGGGCTTCGCTTAGCTCGGTCAGTTGTGGCTCAATCTCAGAGAAAGAAAATCGGAGGACAGGCAGTAGAGCAAGACCATTTGCCATGCCATGAGGCAAGCCATACTTAGCCCCCAAGTTGTGCGCGAATGCGTGTACGTAGCCAAGACTCGCCTTGGTAAAGGCTAAACCCGCATAGTAAGACGCCATTGCCATTTTGTGTCGAGCTTGAGTGTCACTGCCCTGTTCGACAGCACGAGGTAAGAATTTGAATATCAGTTTGATGGCAGCAGCAGAATACGCTTTGGTTTCCATCGTCGCGTTGCGAGAAATGTAAGCTTCTACCGCGTGTGTTAACGCATCAATACCTGTATCAGCCGTTATCTTCGCGGGCAAACCAACCAGCAAATTCGAATCCAATGCCGCCATCAAAGGCACTAACTTCGGATCCATTAATGGCGTTTTGTGGTGGGTATCTGGTTCAGAAACCACCGCAGCAATCGTCACTTCCGACCCAGTACCCGATGTCGTCGGAATCACGAATAAAGGAGCAGGCGCTCTCCACACTCGAAAGAGACCAGCGAGTTTCTTAATGGATTTCTTGTTGGTGACTCTGGCTGCAATGACTTTGGCACAATCCATGGCCGATCCTCCGCCAAGCGCTAAAATGGCGTCACACCCCGAATCGAGATACATCGCTAAACCATTCTCAACTTGATCGTATGTGGGGTCTGGTTTTACCTCAGAAAACAATGCAACGTCTAAACCTCTGGCTTTTGCGCTTTCAATAACTTGTCCTGCTATTCCTATTTTTACTAACCCTTCATCGGTGACGAGGAGTAGCTTTTTGAATCCAAGGTCAGCAATCGCTTCTGTCAATTCATGAAGGCAATCAGGACCCGAGAACAAGGTCGGTTTAGGAAAAGGGAGAACGTAGGCTGCTACCTTCAATCCATTGGTGTAACCGCGATAAAGCAGATGTTTCAACATACACAGTCCTTTTGTTTTTGAGCATTCATTCTAGATGCTTTTTTAACCAACTCGAACTGGTAAGGTCACAGAATCACCTTTCAATAAAAGTACTTGATCGTAGAAACGCGAAAGACCTAAACGCAAACAGGGACAATGCCGAAACACTGTCCCTGTTTTAGGAATGATTCAATTACGGACTTAGTACGTCAATTCAGGGTCGACACAATGGAAGATCTCCCCACTTCCCTCGCCTTTTTCAAGCATCTCAAAAATCAACCGAGCCACTTCTTGACGGTATACCAAACCATGCACTTCTTTAGGTTCAATCAACGCACCATTGCCTGTTACTTCGCCATCTTTCAAGCCACCGGGACGAATAATGGTGTAATCCAAGTCGCTGGTTTGTAGCCATGCTTCCGCCAAGGATTTCTCTCGCACTACACCGCCAAACCCCGCTTTAGAACGGTCAGAAAGATATTTCCAGCTATCACCGCAACCAAGTGACGTCACTAGTACAAAACGCTTGATCGATGCTTTACAGGCAGCATCAATAAGGTGACGATGGCCAAGGTAATCTACCGGAATGTCTGCACGGTAGCTGCCCATCGTGCTGATGATGATGTCTTCTTGATCGAACTGCTCAACAACGCGGTCAACCTCTTCAGAAACCGTGGCATCACATGCAAACGTTGACTGACAAATCACCTTCAGTTCTGGGCTTTTGTCTGGATTTCTCGCGACACCGACAACTTCTGCACCTTTTTCTGCAAAATACTTAGCAACTGCCAAACCAAGGCCGCTACTTGCACCCCACACTACGACTCTTTTCATAACTTACCTTTACGACACAATATGATAATGAGAATACTTTACATCACTATTTATGTGGTTTTCAAAGGAAGTCAATCAAACCAAAAGAAATCTTTCGAAATCAATAAGTAGTTCAAAGAAATGACTAAGAGTGGCGAGCTTGAGATGAATTTTACGTGCGACAAGCGGTATTATTCCCAATATAACTATAACGAAGCCATGTGCACCCTTTTTAGGTATTAATTCGCTGTCGCATTCCCCTAAAAACATCAAAATAAAATCAGCACAGGCGAGTAAAAACGTCGGTAATTACAATGAAGCAACCTTCCTACTCCGATTCTTCTTCGGGATTTGAAGTCGACCTAAAACAAGCCCTTATCTGGGTGGCGCGTGCGTTAGATTACGTAGGCGTTGACGATACACACCATAGCCATCGCGTCGCTTATATTGCCTACCAATGTGCGCTGGAGCTTGGTTGGGCCGAGAATAAAGCAGAGTTCTGTTACTTTGCCGGTATGGTTCACGACTGCGGAGTTTCCGAAACACGTGAACATACCATGCTACTTGAACAGCTCGTCCCCCAAGATGCAAAAGCCCACTGCATTCGCGGCTACCATACCCTCAAGCAATGTCGACTACTCTCTCAATTCGCCACCCCAATTCTTTATCATCATACTCACTGGAAAGAGCTAGAACACATCGATATTCCGGCATTTGAAAAAGACGTCGCGGCTCTGCTTTATCTCTCTGATCGTCTCGATTTTATGCGCGCTCGCTACGTTTCCAACTGCCACAGCGATCTTGTCACTTTGCATGAAGAATTGATTGCCGAGTGCGTCATGGCTAACGCAGGCACGTTGTTTAACCCGCATATGTGCGACGCCATGGTTAAGCTGGTCATGACCGATGCGTTTTGGTTTGCAATGGAGTCTGAGCACATCGAAACGATAGGGCTTCAATTTGAGAACATCGACTGGTTACAAAAACAGTTAACCATTGAGGACATGAACAGCTTGGGCTTGTTCTTAGCACGTATTGTGGATGCCAAAAGCCCATTCACTTACCAACATTCACAGAAAGTGGCGGAGCTATCACGTTATTTAGCAAAGAAAGTGGGATTGGATGAGCACGAACAGGAGATGATCTTTATTGCAGGACTCGTTCACGATATTGGCAAACTCAAAACGCCTGATGAGATCCTTCACAAAGAAGGTCCATTAAACGAGCGAGAGTACACACGCATCAAACGTCATACGATTGATACTGAACTTGCCCTACACAAAGTCTTTCCTAACGCCAAAATTGCCGAGTGGGCTTCCAATCATCATGAGCGCTTAGACGGTACAGGTTACCCTTATCATAAAACCGGAGAAGACTTGGACGTACCTTCACGTATCATTGCCGTTGCCGATGTCTTTCAAGCGCTTTCTCAAGACCGCCCCTACCGTGGACGCATGACGCAACAAGAAATTGCCATCATCATGGATGAACAAGTCGAATCAGGAAAGCTGTGCTCAGCTATCTATCAAGTGTTATGTTCAGACATGCAAGCGTGCTATGAGCTTTCGACTGGACTTTACGGCTAAGATTGCGAGTCAGAAGATAAACGAAGGGACACCGCATTGGTGTCCCCTTGTTGTTAAAACTGTCCTGATAAACGCACGGGTTAGTGTGCAATATCAAGTTGGTTGTCTTTTACACCGTTAATACGGAACCAGCCCGCGATACTGAATCGCTCCGCGTTTGTCGGTAATACTTCGTGTGGGAATTGCTCAGATAAGAACACGAACAGACGACCTGAACGCGGTGGAATCTTCGCGATCTCATTATCATTCAAATCGTATACCACCAACTCACCAGCGTCTTCTTCGCTCCACGATTCGTTCATGTAAAACACCGTAGTTAGACGGCGGTTTTCATTGCCTTTGAAGCAATCGAGGTGTTTTTGGTAGAAGTCACCTTTCTCGTATTTCGCGAAGTGCGCTTCATACTCAAACAAACCAAGGAAAAAGTGGCGGTTTGCTTCCAAACGGATCTCTTCCATCTTGTCTAAGAAAGACGCCACTGGCGCGCCCATGTCGCGCTTCAACCATTGGATCTTGTCACTACGAATGGTTTCAATACGAGTCACGTCGTCGTTACGACCAATACGTGCTTTCTTCCAATCATCAGG
Source organism: Vibrio sp. B181a (assembly GCF_030248375.1). NCBI lineage: Bacteria > Pseudomonadati > Pseudomonadota > Gammaproteobacteria > Vibrionales > Vibrionaceae > Vibrio > Vibrio sp. B181a. Next base: position 174,391 of record NZ_JAHGAD010000024.1, read on the forward strand.
AATACAGTCACGCAGCTCAGCCACTTCCTCTTGAGAAATAAAATCATCCCAGATGTAGTATCCGTGCGTCGATAACGCGTCGATCAGTTTGTTCATTCTATTTTGTTCACTCGTGTGGGTTTGGGCGGTCTATATAAGAAATTCGTGCTACAACAACAAATTCCATTTTCTATCGACACGACAAATCCACATAAATCGCAGAATGCAGACGTAAAAAAAGCCGCTCTCGTGAGCGGCTCTAATAGGTTCAATTGCTGCGTTTCAATTATCGAGTTTGAAGCGCAATAGAACGAGGTCGAATAGGACGAATTCGTTGAATCACTGGGCGTTGTTTTTTCTTAAGCTGGATATGACACATTTCCAACACTAGACCAAACGCCATCGCGAAGTACACGTAACCTTTGTTGATGTGAATTGCAAAACCTTCTGCCATCAACAGACCACCTAGCAATACAAGGAACAGCAGTGCAAGTGTCTTAAAGCCCGGGTAACGCGTCACTAGGTTGTTGATTTTCTCCGCCGTCAACACCATCACAATCGCTGACGAAATGATCGCCGCCACCATGATTGGCACTTCGCTCGTTAGACCAACCGCAGTGATCACCGAGTCCATCGAGAACACAGCATCAACCGCAACGATCTGAAGCAGAACCACAGCCAAACCAGTACGAACATGAGTCGAGTGACCGTGTTCAGTGTGCGTTAACCAACTCCACAACTCTTTCAAGCTTTTAGCTAGTAGGAATGCACCACCCGCAATCATAATCAAATCACGACCAGTAAACGCGTAGTCGCTAAAGCTGATTAATGGTTGGGTAAGCTGCATGATCCAAGAGATCGAGAACACCAAAACAATACGCGCCATCACCGCTAGGCCAATACCTAGATTTCGGGCTAGTTTACGCTGGTGTTGCGGTAATCGTTCACACAGAACGGAGATGAATACGACGTTATCAACGCCTAAGACAACTTCAAGAGCAAACAAGGTAGCGAAGATAGCCCACGCTTCTGGTTGCATGAAAAGTTCTAACATGAGTACGCCTCCGGTGATTGGAAGCCATACGATGAATTGTTCAGTCGACTAAAGGGGTCGTCCATTAAGTTTATTTAAACCTCTGTTACTTAGGAATGCTGAGTAAATCACCTCTCCTATTCCTTCGCAATCCCTTATTTTGTCAGGCTTATGTCAGCCACCTTTCGTGCTCTAAAGGTTATTGCCTTCGTTCACCCCATCAGGTGCCGAGTTGAGCCAAATGTTTATATAGAACACGAAAAGAAACGCCTGATTTTCCGTGTTTCTACAATAGTAAAAAATTGTTTCATACTGATATACTGGACAAAATCACACGAATTAGTCTTGCGAATGGATTACATAACACTCTCACGCATTAGCCTTAAACACCTTACTGTATTGCACATGCTGCTCACGACACACAGCGTTACTCAGGCAGCGGAACAACTTTGCGTGACCCCTTCCAGCGTGAGTAAAACGCTCAGCCAATTGCGTGACATTCTGAAAGATGACCTTTTTTATCGTGATGGCACTCGTTTAGTCCCAACTCCGTTTGCATTGAACATCGGTCCTTCAGTGCACGGCATTCTTTCCAGCATGAATGGTTTGCTTTACCAAGGCTCATTTAATCCCGCGTATTACGAAGGCCGGTTCTCATTAGCAATGCGTGAAAGCACCTTTGAGATCTTCGCCCCTATGCTGCAAAACCTGTCTCAACAGATGGGCAGTAGAGCGCAATTGAACGTCTATGCGAAAGAGCAAATGAGCTTCGATTCTCTGATCCGCGGGCAAGTCGACTTTTTGATTCTGCCGCATGACATCAGCCAGCCACCAACCCACAACAAAGACTTGGTATGGCAGACGATTCTAGAGGATGAAATGATCTGCCTGATGGGCGGTAACAACCCATTGGCAAAAGAAGAACTCTCGGTAGAAAACTATTTGTGCGCAAGACACATCGGCATTCACGATAAAGACTTATCTCAACCCTACTTTGAACAGAACTTAACTCAGCGCTACGCCAAGCGCAGTGTCGCGATGCACGTGGCGGACTTTGGTTCAGCCGCAGTAATGTGTCACCACTCCGATTATCTGTTCACTTGTTCAAAACTTTGGGCTCAAATGGCACTGCAGGCGAATGGCTTGGTAGAAAGACCTTTGCCATTCGAGTACGGGCAAGTGGCGTACAGCTTGGTTTGGAATAAAGCGAGTCTTAACGATCCCGCTTTAAGATGGCTACAACAACAGGTGCTTAAGGCGTGTGAAACCTTGGGAGGATGCAGCAAACCAAGAGTAAACAAACTCTAAAGTTATCTCTTCGGCGCTACACGTAGACCGATGGCATGGTCATTGGTCTGCTGACAAACTGACTTAATCGAGCGTGAAAGCGTTCCATTTCATCCTTAGAGCATTTCTCCCATTCTTGCGCCTCACCAACCACGCCGTGATGTTGAAACGCGTTCAGGCGAATGTTGACTGATTCTGGCAGCGCTTGCAGATAATGCCCCACCATCATGACCTCAGTATCTAAATCACTTTTTCCGGGAATATGCAGTAATCGCACTTCATAAAGCTTGTCTACTTGCGCCAGGTATTGAATGGTTTGAAACACACGATGATTGTCACGTCCGACCAACCAATGATGTGTATCACTTTGCCAAGATTTGAGGTCGATCATCGCCCCATCCATATACGGCAGCACTCTTTCCCACCCCGAGGTTGATAAAGACCCATTGCTATCGATGAAACAAGTGAGATGCTGTAATTCAGGGTCCTGCTTAATACCTTTAAACAGCGCAATAATGAAAGGAAGCTGTAAGGTAGATTCCCCACCGGATACAGTAACACCGCTGATGAAAAAGCGCTGTTTGCGTATCAAATCGAGCATTGCCTCCACAGAGTAGTCAGTAATTTTTGGATTAGATTGGTGCTGACATATCTCTGTACAACGATCGCAGTGGGTGCACTCCTCTTTAAGCCAAACAACGTTGTTGCTTTCGTCGAACTTCAGCGCGCCAACCGGACATTCGCTCACACAATCACCACAATGATTACAGTGATTGATGGTGTGCGGATTGTGACAGTTGATGCACTGATAGTTACAACCCTGTAGAAAGATGACTAGACGGCTTCCCGGTCCATCAACACAAGAGAACGGAAGGATTCGAGTGACCTTAGCCAAGAGGTTTACCGATCGTCTAGTCATCTTATTCTTGTTTGTCACTCGTTACTTAACGTAAGTTGGTGACATTTCGTGGCTTACCACGCGTGGTGAACGCCCTAAAATACCGGTGTTCTTCGCCGCTTCTGCGCCTAGGAATGTGGTATTGGTACGTGAACCTTCCGCATCGTATTTAGCGATATCAGACAGTTTCACCATGTAACCTGTTACGCGAACCAAGTCATTTGAAGCAACGTTTGCCGTGAACTCACGGTAGCCTGCGTTAAGCGCACCTTTACAAAGGTTGAACATCGCTTCAGGGTTTGATTTCACCGTTTCGTCGATGGTCAGAATGTCGCTGATGCCAGAACGATAGTACTGGTGATGCCCTGCTGTTGCCTGTACGTAAGACACTGGATCAGGTTCGTTGCCATAAGGAATTCGAACACCCGGTGTCACATCCAAGTCAAGGCTAATTCCACCTTGGGCATGCAGTAACGCTTTGCCTTCTAGGCCAAACTTCACTGGCGTGTTTTCTACCAATTCAGCCAATTTAGCGGAGATTTTATGACCTAGCTCGTTTGCAACAGCATCTTGGCCGTAACGGCTCGCATTGCCCTCTTTTTCTAGCAATACGTTTACCGCTTCTGCCATACCGTAGATGCCATACATTGGCGCAAAACGAGATTCTTCAATCAAACCTTCTTGAGTCAGAAAGCCTTTAAAGAACTCAGATTTCTCATGCAGGTGTGAAGCTCGGGCATCCATCAGCTCAACCATCAAACCGTGGTATTCCGGCAGTACATTGATGAAGAAGTCGTCACAGTTGTCTGCACGATTTGCCGCTTCTTTAAGATTCATACGCACAAGTGTGTTTGAACCACCAGCCAACGGCAGAGAGTTGTAGCAACTCACGATACCAAAGCGAGCACCCTCGTACGCGTTCGTGTGCATTGGGTAATTCGCAATGTGTGGCTTGCTGCACTCACAAATGTTTTGCGTTGCTTGTTTTAACAGATCGTCTGGTGTGACTGCTTCGTCGTACATGAACGTTAGGTTTGGCGCGATCTGTTTTAGCTCAGCGTCTACTTTCAAAATCGTACGACAAATAATGTTGTCCGTCGGACCAATGTTCACGTGCATGAACGCGTCTGGTAATGTGCGATCCAGCATAATCCAGAAGTGTTTCAGTTTTTTGTAAATCTGCTCGTCAGTAAGATCACCGACATAAGGCATGAGCACATCATCCAACTGACCAAGGTAAACCGGAATGTTGGTTACCGAAGGCACATGATGGTAAATGATGGTCAACATGTTGATCGCACCATCAAAATCTTCTGCTGGAGCTAACTCCAAGTATTCAGAACCTTGAGAAAGAAATTTTGCGTAATCTGGCAAAACATAGCGCGGCTTAAACGGCGCGTGACCTTCAAACATGTCACATATGACGCCTTGCTGCATTGCTTGGCTTACCTCATCAGAGATAGTCATATATGGAATAGTGGCTTCCGCTTCCAAAGCAAGAAAGTTCGATTTCTGTTTTGGAGACAAGTTGCTATCTGTCGCGATAGCAAGGAAGCGCTGCTGAATATCAGAAAGGCTTTGAGTCATCTAAGATGTTCCTGAAGAAAATACAACGGGTACCCCCTTTCGAGCTTATACCTCTAAAGGGTAGGTTGAATTCTACGCCTCAGGACTCTTTGCCACTAATGAAAAAAACAAAAACGTCAATTTCCATTTTGGAAATAAGATTTTTCTAATTTAGCTTACTATTTAATAGTTTAGGTCGATCCACGTTTTTAACTTCTGTGCGCGGTCGATAAAGCTAAACCCGCACTGATGAATACGCCGCCAGTCAGACGGTTAAACAACTTAGCTCTTCCCTTGGCAAATAGCCAATTCGATGTCTTCACTCCCAGTAAGCCGTAAAAAGTTAACCAACTCAGTTCAAACACAACAAAGGTGCTAGCAAAAATCATGTATTGAGTGAATAGCGATGCAGAAGGGTCAATAAACTGGGGAAACAGCGCGGTGAAGAAAACAATCGCTTTAGGGTTACTTGCTCCAACTATAAACCCACTGCTAAACGCACTAAAATAATCAGAAGACGCTTGTTCCGGTTTAGCTTGCGAAAAGTCGGTTTGTTTTGAGCGTAACGCCTGGATGCCAAGCCAAATAAGGTACGCCGCACCACACCATTTGATGATGTTAAATACGAACTCTGAAGAAGCAATCACAACACCAAGGCCGGTGAAAGACAGAGTAAGAATGATGGTAATCGCGGTTAAACTGCCAAGCGCGGTCACAAACGCTTGGCGAAAGCCGCTGCTGACGCCTTTGCTCAAACAAAGTAACGAGCTAGGGCCCGGAGAGGCGGTCAGAACAAGTATCGCGAGGGTATAGTAGATCCAAGTATCGAGTTGCATTGGCGCTCCTTTCCAATGTACGGATGAATGGGTGAATTACGTGGAATAACGACTTCAATCTGCGTTTCAATCCATGAAACGTTTATAGAAAAGTACCACATCATTCGGTTCATAACTGAACAGATTGAAGGCCGAACATGCCCTTCAACAAAGCGACCAGAGTAAAGAGTCTCGGCAACAAGCCAAAGTAGAAAACACGCCTTCGTTTAACTCTCAACTAGGTCACTTTGAACCGTCTAGTTATTCAATCAACATACTGGGAATATGCAATCGTGTAAAGTGATTACTTATTCAACAAAGTTGCTCACAAACACGACTCAATGGGAAGTTATCCTGTGTTAGTCGTAGAAAGGTTTTGGATCCACTTCTAACGATGACGGCGCTATCGCCTTCTCAACCGAATACGAACTGCTTTTTAAATCCACCATCGCGACATCGATGTAACGTTTGTATTTACGTGAGTAGAAACACTTCACGATTGGCTTCAGCGGCTGAGAATCGTTGGAAGTCCACACAATGCCGACTCGTCCATCGCTCAATTGGACAATCGAACCGACAGGGTATACGCCAATGCAGTTAATGAACTTGTACACCAAATCAGGATCAAGGTGGAACGGGGTCAAACTCAATAGGATTTTAAACGCTTCCGCTGAACTCATCCCCTTTTTGTAAACACGATCTGCGGTCAATGCATCGTAAATATCAACAATACAGCTCATGCGACCGTGCATGGGGATTTGTTCACCAGATAAGCCACGTGGATAACCCGTACCATCCAGTTTTTCGTGATGCATCAAGCATACGTCTCGACTGACATCACTTAAGCCCTTTACACCCAAGATGATTTCACCAGCAAATACTTGGTGAAGTTTCATGTGTTCAAACTCTTCAGGCGTTAAACGCGCAGGCTTATGTAAGATCTCGTCATCGACTTTGATTTTACCTACATCATGAATGATGCCGCCGATCGCCAACTGCTTGAGCGTGTCTTTATCTAAGCCCAAATGCTTACCGAAAGAAACCAACAAGCAAGCCACGTTTACAGAATGCTCAAGCAAGTAGCTATCTTTTTGGCGTAATGCAGAGACACATTGAAGCGCATCAGAGTCGATGAAAACGCTCTCGATCATGTCATCGGCCCACGATTCAATCTCGTTGACCTCGATGAGTTTACCTTCAAACGTTTGGTTCAGGAGCTTCTGAGCTAACCCTTTCGCTTCTGCGATCAACTTTTTCGCACGCTTATGCTGTGCTTCACGAGATCGAAAAGCGCGTTGGATTTTGGGTGACGTCGTGATTTCTGAGGCAGACAAGGTAACATCGTGTTCTTCTTCGACTGGCTTGAAGACGCACTGTTGTGCTGAAAGTTTCTGATCGGCCCAAACGTACTTCACACCGCTCGCATGTAACTTTTTGATTCCCTGCTCGCTTGAAACCCGGCCAGCATTCGCAAGATTGACGCGTTTGTTCTGCTCAATGGCAGTGACGAACATACCGACACCGACATCCGCGATTGCTATCTTAATTGAGTCTTCTGGTTTGTACTGCATATCATGAAACTTTGTTAACATTTATTATTTAGCAAACGCATTATAAGAGATCTGACCATTCACTGTTATAAGAATTCACTATCATTTAAAATTAATGAGTCTTAGGTCAATAAAAGAGACATCAAAAGTGCAATAGACCATATTTAATTTATGGAGATAGTTCAAACAATCAACACAGATGAAGACTATTTAGGCATTTTGGGTGATGAATCAATAACTTCTTAATACAAATAGTATTTACTGTTGACTAAGTTTTATAAATGCCGATTATTAGTCGCAATACTCTAATAATTATTCTCTTGCACAGAAACTTTTAGGCTCGTTAACAAAACAGACTTTCCATCTGGTTCAACTTGTTTCATTTGCAGTGTAGAAGGACAAACTTCAAAAATATGTCATTTGCGTGTAGCCCGATTTATTTACTCATCTCCACAGCAAATAGGATTGCGGAGGCAGTATCTTGACCAACAAGGTTGATCAAATCATTTCAGAGCACGATCGTGAGTTTCTGCAGATCGTTGAGCAACGCTTCATTCATATCTTCGATGTGTTTAATGAAGGGCTCTTCTACATGGACGAGTTCGGTAGTATGGTTTTTTACAACCAATGCTTTTATGAGCAGTTCGGTATCAACGCAGGACGCGTCAACCTCGACCAATGGCTAGAGTTGGTGCATCCGTTAGACAGAGAGCGCTTATCGAAACGTGTTGACGCCCACATCAATACCAACAACGAACGTGTGACAACCACCTATCGTCTTCGCAAACCAAACGGTCAATATGTTTGGATTGAAGGTGTGGCAATGACCAAAGAAACCGAGCACGGCCACTACATGGTCGGCAGCCATAGAGATATTTCTGAACGAAAGTTAATGGAAAGCTATATTCACCAAGTGGCATTTCATGATAATGCATCAGGCATGGCAAACCGTGCGCACTTGCTTTTGAATATTAATGAGTTAATCGAATCCAAGAGCACGCATGCGTCGATTTTTTATATTCAGATTGAAGAAATCAAATCTTACCTTAACCAATACGGCAGTGAGCTTGTCGACGGCTTGGTCGAGAAGCTGCTGCAAACCTTAAGCCACCTACCTTCTCCAAACTGCACCGTCTATCGAGTCCACGACGATGACTTTGCGATTTTAGTGCTTGATGAAGTGCCGCTTGAAGATCTGCAAGTTTACGCAAAAACCATCAAGCGGAATTATCACGATGCGGTGGTTGAAAAAGGTCAATACTTAGGGAGCAATATCAGCATTGGCCTATACCCTTGTATTGACCCTGAGCATTCCGCCGAAGAAATCGTTCGCAAAGCAGCGCGCACTTGCCAATATGCGAACGAGAAAAACAAAGATCGCATCGCGGTATACAGTCAGAAAACCCAGTATGCTGTGGATCGTTATTTCTTTATCGAGCAAGGTTTGAAAAACGCACTCGAAGAGAGAACGCTAAGTGTCAAGTTTCAACCAATCGTCAGTGCATCCGATCTGCAAGTCGTGAGTTTCGAATCTTTGGTACGTTGGCGCAGCAAAGAGTTTGGCGAAATCTACCCGGATGAGTTTATCCCTGTAGCAGAAAACAAAGGCTTGATTGTTGAGCTTGGCTACCAAGTGTTTGAGAAGGCATGTCAGTTCATTAAGAGCTATCGCGAACGCTATCAAAATCAAGTTCGCGTGAATGTGAACGTGTCTGTTTTACAGCTTCTCAATAGCGAGTTCCCGAGCAAAATCAAAGCAATGACAGATGAAGTCGGCATAGAGCCGCAAGCCATTGTGCTTGAGCTGACCGAGACCTTTATTCTGGATAACAACCAAGCTGCCATTGCACCTTTGAACACACTACGAGAACTTGGTTTTTCACTGTCTATGGATGATTTTGGTGCAGGCTACAGCTCATTAAACTGCTTCTTCGATTTGCCGATGACGCAAATTAAGATCGATAAATCGATGGCGTGGAAAACCCTGACCAACCGTTCTTCTCGTGAGTATTTGAAGTTCTTGATCACCATGTGTCGTGAACAAAATATCGAAGTGGTGATTGAAGGTATTGAAGACGCGAAGATGTGTGATTTCTTTGCTGAAATGGGCGTGGATTATCTGCAAGGTTATTGGTTCTCAAAGCCCCTGTCAGTGGCAAGCGCAAGCCGATACACGTTAAGCCAATAGTTTCTTTTTAAACCAATAGCTTCGTAAACAACGACAAAATCTAACTGAGCTAGCGAGTGTTCTAGCTCAGTTTTTGTCTTTCTGACGTCACCTCAAGCGATCAAACACAACATTCTGATCTAAGTGCTCGTGGTATTGGGTGTAGTCTAAGCCCATATCGAAGATGTACTTGGTGACTAAATTTCTCACACACTCTACCAACTGCTCTGCCTGCCACGGTTTCTCGAAGTAACGGTCGATACCCGCAGAGTTGATCGCATTGATGGTGTCCGTGTGCGTCGCCTGCCCGGTAAGCAGCACTTTGCGCGTACGAATAAATCGACTGTCTTTGGAAATCTCCGTTAGTAGCTCAACACCAGTTTTACCCGGCATCACGTGGTCTGAAATGATCAACGCAATCATCTCGCCTTCTGCGTCCAACTCATCCATTAATTCAAGTACTTCATCGGCAGACTCGCAATCTTCAATGTTGAGCCACTGGCTTAACGACTGTAAGTCTTGCAGAACCGCGCTTAACACCTCTCGCTGGTCATCAACGCAAATTAAATTAAGCTTGTCCATGTTCGTCCTCTACCGGTAGTTTAATTCTAAATATGGTTTTTTCGCTGTCGCTTTTCACTGCAATCGAACCGTTATAGCCCGCCACAATGCGCTTCACGATCGACAGCCCTAGCCCTAAGCCAAACGACAACCCACCTTTCTTGGTAGTGAAGTTTGGTCGGAAAATCTTTCTGCGTGTGGCTTCATCAATCTCGGGACCGTTGTTCGCAATGGTTACCAAGATCTTATTCTTGCTCACGCGCGTTTGTATCTCTATCGCTGGCGAATCCGTCTCTCTCATCGCGTCGCAAGCGTTCTTTAAAATGTTGACCCAAATCTGCACCAGCTCAGTTTGCGAACCAACAAACAAAGGTAAATCAGCCGGACTAAAGCGCACACTGACGCGTCTCAAATCGCTTTGTAGTAATGCAAGTGCTTGGTTTATGGAATCGTTGACTCTGAGTCCTTCTTCTTTGTCGATGTCTGTACGACCTAGCTGTTTCACTGATTTCACGATGCCAACGGTGTGTTTTGAAGCAATGCGCAGATCGTGCAAATCACGCCCCATCTGCCAGTAACGAATCGCTTCTTCTGGGCGCTTTAACCAGTGCTCGTTAAGGTAATCGGTCGGGACAGCACGAGCTAACTCACGGGCTAAATCTTTAGGCAGACCGTAATATTTCTCGAAATGTCGTCCTCGTGTTCTTGCTTCACTCGATGAGATTTTTTGCCCTTGCATCAATCCAAAATCAAAAAACTGACTCGCCTCAGGATGCACCTCTTCGAGCAATCCCATGATCACCGATTCCAAGCGCTCTGACTTACTGCTTACCACACCAATAGCATTGTTAAGCTCATGCGCAATACCTGCAGCAAGTTGACCAAGTGTCGTCATTTGCTCTGCGGTATGCAGTTTTTGCAATGCCTTCTCTTTGCCCAACGCTTCTTGCATCGCTCGGCGTTGACGGCGAGAAAGCTCGTTAACCATTACGGGCATAAACTGCGCGGTTAAAGGGCCGTACTTACTTGCTTCTACCGCTGGCGTATTGCGCTCAATCCACGCTAATTCTACGTCCGTTTGTGCAATCACCGTTGAAGAGGCAGTCCACGTTCCAGAGAAGAAACTGTGCACGCCAATAAACGCCCCCTTAGATGCCGCAAACACTTGAGTCTGCTTTTTGCCATCCTCCGAGAAATAGCCAGCAAGCTCGCCAGACAATACGTAATAGAGCCGCTCGTTGTAGCCGTCTTGTTCAATCAATACTGAGCCTGCCGACACCGTAATGCGACGCTCGATATGATTGAAGTAACGCTCTACCAGCGTATCTAATTTACTCTCGTACATGGCTTAACCAATGTGTCCTACGGTGTGAAGGATCCACACCATCAAGAAACTCAGCAACACACCAACCACACCTAACACGACACCAACGCGCGCCATTTGATTGCTTTGCACATGACCTGTAGCGTGAGCCAACGCATTTGGTGGTGTACTGATTGGCAGAGACATACCAAGTGATGCCGCAAAGGTCACCACAAGAATCAACGTCACTTCGCCGCCGAGAGGTGTTAACGATGCCATTGAAGTGCCGAGCGCGGCCATAATTGGCATCAGCAAGTTCGCTGTCGCGGTATGAGACATAAAGTTTGCCATCAGCAAACATAAGAACGCCGCACCGAACAGCACCACATAAGGTGAGAATTCATCGAATGGAATGCTGTGAACAACCAGCCTCGCCAAACCTGTCTTGTCTAATGCAAGACCCAACGCGATACCGCCCGATACCAACCAAAGCACATCCCAAGAAATCTTCTTCAGATCTTCTTTGTTGATGATGCCCGTCAGTGAAAATACTGCGACCGGAATCAACGCTACCGTGTATGAGTTCATGCCGTGCGCTGAGCCCATCAACCAAAGCAGAATCGTGCCTGCAAACGTGATGTACACAATAATGGCTTTCGGTGTTTTCAAGAATTTACTCTTGATGTTGAGGTCAATTTTGGTCGTCTCAGCTTTGTAGAGAAAATCGATCAGGAACCACGCTAGCGCCATCATCACAATGACAAACGGGACGCCAAACACCATCCATTCACCGAAGGTAATGAGGTTATCACCCACTAGGTATTTCAATGCAATCGCGTTCGGTGGCGTACCAATTGGAGTACCAATACCGCCGATGTTTGCCGCGACTGGGATACACAACGCAAACGCAATGCGCCCTGGATCTTTCGGACCAAACACCGCGATAACTGGCGTCAAGATCGACAACATCATTGCCGTCGTTGCTGTGTTCGACATGAACATAGAGAAGATTGCAGTAATCAGCATTAAACCCAGCATGACGTATTTCGGGTTTTGTCCGAACGGCTTAAGCAGTACACGCGCTAAGTTGACGTCCAATCGATACTTGGTTGCCGCCATCGCGAGGAAGAATCCACCTAAGAACAGCATGATGATTGGGCTGGCGAACGTCGCCATGATGTCACTGTATTGCAGCAACTCACCAAAATGAGGCTCTCCCTCATCAAGCCGAAAGAAAATGATGCCCTTGTTGGAAACGAGCAACAACTCAAGCACGATGATCACCACAGAGGTGGCGTAAATTGGGATCGGTTCAAATACCCAACAGAGTGCAGCGAGCAAAAATATCGCGATAACGCGCTGCTGAATGATGGTCATACCTTCGAATGGAAACGCTGACAGTGGCATCAGCAAAATGAGCAAAGGGATCACCGTTGGGATGATGTATTTGAGATAAGGGCGCATAGTACTACTTCTCTTCCTGAGATGGTTTGCCGTGAGATAACTGACGTAAGGAGCTGTTTTAACTGGCTTCCTTTCGCCACTCCGAAGAGAAATTATGCGCGCGCTTTTGAGGAGGAATTCTGGTGTTAGATCAATGAACTCTTATTCACCGCAGAAAACATGCGGTATCTGTGTTCAAGCTCACTAATTGAGCGAGGATTATTTATTGATCACACATCCTTTTTGTCTAAGTGCCTTTCCATTACATAGTTGGTTAACGTAGCACCACGGACTTCGATTTGCTGCTCATTCACCACAGTAAAACCCATGTGCTCATAAAAAGGACGAGCGGTAATACTCACTTCTGAATAGATCCTATTTAGCCCTTTTGCTTCTGCTTGCTTGAATACATGAGTCATCAATGAACGCCCTACGCCTTGTCCTTGATATTCATGATGACAGAAAAAGTGATCGACTAAACCGCTTGGCTGTACATCGCTATAACCAACGATGACACCATCTAACTCAGCGACAAACGGCTGGATAGATATCATCTTCTTTAACCAAAGCTGAGAGTCAAACCCCTCCTGCGCCCAAGCCTTCACTTGCTGCTCGGTGTAATCTCTGCGATTAACGTTTCGCACTGTGTTAAAGAAAAGAGCCCAGAGCGTCGGGGCATCTTCTTCTTGAAAGTCACGAATTGTTATCATATGTACTCCAATAAATCGATCTGCATTAATTGCCCACGGTCACCAGGATCTCCCACCGGACGCCAACCATTTTTGTAATAGAAACGTTCACCTGCGTCATTTCCGGGAATATACCTCAGTCTCGCATACCCGCAGCCGTTATTGGCAAAAAGTTTAAGTAGAAAATCTTGCAGTTGCCTACCGAGCCCTTGATTACGGAATTCGGGCAGTAAATAGAACAAATTGATGTAACCGAATTTATGTCCTTCCTCGTCTAAAACTGGATATCGACACTCCAACTGCCCAACGATTTGATTGTCTTTGATGACATGAAAGAAGCCTGCTTGGGGATCTTCCGCAATCGACGTAAACCAAGAGGTGATTTCTTGGGTATCAAACCCATTTTGATGACCAAAACTGACTTGGTACGCATCTTTTCGAAACGCGATGCATAAATCCAAATGACGAGATAAATCTACAGGAACAAATTCCATTTGAGCCAACCTATTTGTTATTTGCCTTTTTGCTATATAGGCATTCGTTATTTTATATAACCATAAATATAAGAATTTTATTATTCAACCGTCGGTCATTTAAAAACATGCTTTTATAGGAGAAGTTATTATGCATACATCATCTGTTTCCCAAAAACCGACACAATTTGGTTACTACCTTGGCGTATTTGGTGTTGCCCTTGTTCTTATCTGGCTGGGTATTTATAAATTCACCCCAACTGAAGCCAAATTAATTGAACCTTTGGTGGTTAATCACCCTGCCATGTCTTGGCTATATGGCATCATTTCCGCTCAAGCCGTGTCTAATATCATTGGCTTAACCGAAATCATCGTCGCACTCGGCCTATTGATAGGATTGAAAAAACCAACGGTTGCGTACTACTCTGGTATTGCTGCAAGCGTTATCTTCCTCGCGACACTGAGCTTCCTAGTTACGACACCAAATACGTGGAAAGTTTCCGACGGTGTTTTGATTGCGAACTTTTTCCTTGTGAAAGACATTCTGTTCCTAGCGATTTCAATCAGCGTGGTTGAACGAAACAAACCAAGTTTGACGCCGGCGATTGCGTAGTATTAAGAAAAGTATCGAGAGAGACATAGATAGAAAAGAGAAACTCGAAAGCGTCAAAAGAGCCGCCCCCTCTTAACGCATGGTGGTCACTGCAAAGCCCCGCAATATTTACGTAATGCCGATCGGTTTA